>CAYXBZ010000009.1:0-24010 GCA_964463605.1 uncultured Pseudomonadales bacterium
CTATTATATAATAGTGGATATGTCAGAAGGAGAGCCTACACAAACTGATTTTTTTGAGGAAATACAAGAAGTTGATCAAATAACCACTGATCAAGAACCGATGCCGTCAGGAGCTAGCAGTGGCCGAACACCTGTGATCTCGCCTTATCCACCGGAAGATCCAGCAAAAGCTAGAAAAAGAGATAGTAGCTTCGCTAGTCCATGGCGAAGATAAGCAATATTACATCGAGAGAAATTTGACACGGTACCGAAGTGGTCTAACGGCGAGGTCTGCAAAACCTTCGTTCGCGGGTTCGAATCCCGCCCGTGTCTCATTGTTAGGTTTTAAGTAAAATTTCCGCGACGATTTCTCATTTAGGTTGTTTATTGATGGCGGGATGAGAAGTTCAACCAAGTGAGCAAATCAAGAATAATATCCATATTGTGAACCTGGTTAATCCCGGGAGCTTCATGAAGTGAAGCGAGTCGGGAAATCCCGCCCGTGTCTCAATAGATAAACTACTCTCCCACAACATATAATTCCTCTTCTGCCCTAGTAACCGCTGTGTAAAGCCACCGCTTCCAGTCGTCATCAGACATCTTTTTAAACCTTTGTTCAAAAACAACCACTCGCTTTGCTTGGCTGCCCTGTGCTTTGTGAACCGTCAATGCATAGCCAAAATCAAATAGGTCTCCACGCATCGTTTTGGCCCGTTGCTTGGTGAAGTTTAAGGCTTCGTTTGAGTTAAACTGCTCAGTAGCGATATCTCCAGCGTAAAGCTCGTCTCTGTCGTCCATCTTAATCTCAGCGTGATACCACTGCTCGTCCTCCTGCTGGATGGATTTAATTGTGCCTAGCATGCCATTATAAATTTTCTGCGCGTGATTGTTCCTCAGGCAAATAACCCGATCTCCAGATTGTGGCGTTGGCTCCATAAAGCCCAAGCAGTTTCGAATGTCTTGATTTAACTTCACTCTTGTCCAGTTATAGCCACACAAGATCAAGGTGTCTTGATCAAATTGATTAATCAACTCCATGACTGTTTCCTGAGCATCAGGATCTTGTTGCGAGAATTTAACTACTTTGGGTGAGTAGCGTTGAATTGGTATTTCCCCCTTTTCTCTAGCTAAAATTGAAACCTTAATGATGGGGTTGTTGGCCATCTGTCGATGAATTTTCTCTAACTTTAAATCTGGCTTACTCATCAGCGAAAAGCTACCACTTATTGGTGGCAACTGACCGTGGTCGCCAAAGGCCATAATAGGGATCTCAAAAGAACACAAATCTTGCCATATGTTGGAGCCAACCATCGAGGCCTCATCAATAATAATTAAATCAAACTCAAGCTTTTCTTTTTTGTCCCAGCCGGTGATCACTCCTCCGTTACTCACTCTAGGAGTGTAAATTAGTGAATGAATAGTGCCTACAAAATCCTGGGGGTAAACTGCCCTGACTTTATTCAAGTAAGTTTGCAAGACTTGAGATGCCTTGCCAGTATAACTGACAAAGGCTATTTTTAGCTTTGGATTCTTTTTGTGGATGATTGTTCGAAGGAGTGCAGTAAGGGTTGTTTTACCCGTTCCAGCATAGCCACCAACGGTAATATAGAAAGATTGATGGTAATTATCCCGATACCAACTAATTAACTGCTTGAGGATGACTTTTTTGTCGGACGATAGCTGCATTCAGCAGCCATTGTAGCAGAAAGGACGCCAGCCAATTATCTTATTCGAGATGATAGTTACTTTTTGACAAACCTCGCTACTCTTGAACTGGGTAGGGTGAGGTAAAGATTATCTTATCTCCAGGCCAAATGTTAGTTTGTTCTGATGGCAAACTATTTAATTCTGCTAGAGTTAACTCATTAATTACCGATGAATTTTGAGATTCAATAGTAACCCCAACTTTGTTTGCCAAGTTTGATTCGGTTAATTTTTGCTCGCGTAAATACTGTTGCGCAAGAGAGTTGATGCTATCTCCCTCTTTTACAATATATGTGGTTAATTGAGCTTGAATTTCGCGAATGGTGCTTGCTTCGGGAATTTCACTATCTCCTAGATATAGAGTTAGGCCTGGAACTAATGGCATGCCGCCGTTGATGGCTTGAGAAAGTGTAGCTTCAGACTCTTTAATCGTTCTTCCTGGTTGTTGAGGATCATCTTTCATAGCAACTACAGTAGCTTCTGCAAGCTGCTGATCAGAAAGAGACCATCTTTTTCCACTTTCTGTAGTTATTAGTTGAATATTAATATCCCATTGACTCAAAACTTTAAGCCAGCCATCTCCGGGTTGAATTGTGTATGGTTCGTATGACTTCTCTTCAGTTTTGGCTTCACTTAACTCAATGTTAGTATCTGATGCGCCACACCCGGTAAATACTTTTACAAATAATGCAGAAAGTCCTATTTGTGTTGCGCCTTTTAAAACCTCTCTTCTAGTAAGCTTTTTATTGAACAGACTCTCAGGATTTTTTTGAATCATTTCTTTGTATTATCTGATTAATATTG
The DNA here is from genome assembly GCA_964463605.1 of uncultured Pseudomonadales bacterium. GTDB lineage: Bacteria > Patescibacteriota > Microgenomatia > UBA1400 > PJMF01 > DAOLOF01. The sequence continues at coordinate 2,488 of CAYXBZ010000009.1, forward strand.
TCTAAAATAATAATATCACTTCGTTTTTCACTTTTTCAATCTGGATTATATCACATACATATCAAATATGTACATATACTATCAAATTATATCAATTAACTGCTCGTCTTACTCTACTCCCACTCCATTGTTGCCGGTGGTTTGGTGGTAATATCGTAAGCCACTCTTGATACGTCGGGCACTTCATTCACAATCCGACTGGATATCTGCTGTAACACTTCATAAGGCAAACGTGACCAACCGGCGGTCATGATGTCTTTACTGTCATAAATGCGCAGTCCAACCAGCTCCGAATAAGCTCTTTCGTCACCCTTAACGGCGGTGGTATCTACGCCAGTCATGATTGGAAAGCTTTGAAATATTTTGTCAAACCAACCGGTATCTTTCAAAACCTCTATTACTATTTGATCAGCCTGTTGCTGTTTTTTTAGTCGCTTGGCTGTGACTTCTCCAATGATGCGGATGGCGTGTCCCGGTCCGGGAAAGGGCTGCCTTTTAACAGTGTCTTCTGGCAAATTAAGCTGCTTGCCTAGTTCTCGCACCTCGTCTTTGTAGAATTTCCTGAGTGGTTCAACCAGTTTCAAATTCATTTTTTCAGGTAAGCCGCCCACATTGTGATGACTCTTGATTTTGCTGGAGTTCTTAGTGCCCTTGCTTTCGATGACATCAGAATAAATTGTGCCTTGAACCAAAAACTTCACATCGTCTAGTTTTTTAGCTTCACGGTCAAAAATCTCAATGTATAAATTGCCGATGATCTTGCGCTTTTGCTCTGGATCGGTCACTCCTTTAAGAGCCTGGAGAAACTCGTCCTGGCAATCAATTATTTTAGGTTGTACTTTTAAGTGATCGGCAAATATTTGTTGCACTTGCTCTTTAGTCCCAAGACGCATCAGGCCGTTGTCACAATAAATTGGTACCAGCCGATTGCCTACAGCTTTACCAACAATTGCAGCGGCTACGGTTGAATCAACTCCTCCCGAAACTGCCGCCACGATTTTGCTCTCAGTGTTGGCTAGCTGATCTCGCACTTGTTGAATTACTTGGTTGACATCTAGCCTTTTCTCCTTAACTTTCAGATCACAAATTTTAGTAGCAAAATTTCGCAAAATATCAAAACCAAAATCTGTGTGTTGAACTTCTGGATGAAACTGAAGACCAAAAATCTTTTTATCGTCATTTGCGACAAAGGCAGCCTCAACATCCTGACTGCTGGCAACAACATCAAAACCCTGAGGTACTCTCTCAACAGTATCTCCGTGACTCATCCAGACTGTAAAGGGTTTATCAGGCTTTAAAAGAGAATTATTCTTTTTGATTTCGACAAGCGCTGGACCGTACTCCTTACTGCCCGAGCTTACTTTTCCATTTAACATCTGGGCAATCAGCTGCCAACCATAACAAATACCCAAAATAGGGATTCTAGTTTCCAACACCTGTTGATCTATAGTGGGTGCTCCTTCTTCATAAACTGAGGAAGGACCGCCTGAAAAAATAATCCCTTGGGGTTTGTTTATCTTGATTTCACTGAGAGTATCATCTGGCTCACAAATCTTAACAGCAATTCCTAAATCTCTTATTTTTCTTCCAATGAGATGAGTAGTTTGAGAGCCGAAATCAACGATAAGAATCATGGTTGTTTTTGATTAATTGATAAAGAAAAGTTCTTCAGTTAAAAATTAAATTACTCAAAAAGAACCGTAATTTCATAAGAGTCGTCCAAAGCTCTATCATCAGACGGATTATCTTTTTGCAGAATGAGAATCCCTTCTTTTTGAGCTTGAGAGATATCAAACTCAAGCTCTGCCTCAAAAGGAATGAATTCTTCAGTCATCCATTCCCCTGGTGTAGTAGCTATACCTTGGGCAATAATTTCTCCATTAGGGTCAACTAAAATTACTGGAAAGCTTGCCTCAAAAAACCACGTTCCTCTAGCCTCACCTTTGATTGTTATTGGCGACGAAACGATTTCTTGATTGTGTGGAGTTATGAGTTTGATATCGGGATGTGTAGCGGGAGTGGATTCAATTTCTAAACCGTCATCAGCGATTTGCTCTGGGATAAACTCATCAGTCTCTTGAGTAGTCTCTACACCTTCGGGTGCTTCTACTGGTTTATTGAAATAAATAAGCCCGCCAGTAGCCAAAATGATTAAGGTTACAACTAAGATGAGAGTGGTTTTCATATGAATTTATTTTATACCAATTGAGTAGTTAATTCAGAAACACAATCTTAGTAACAACATTTTTTTGTGTTAACACACTTTTCGATTTTAAAAAAATTTTCAATGAGTTGTGATTTTTTGAAAGATCAATTTCTGTTATCATAAACTACTATGAAAAAATCAAAAGTTTACTTTAAACCGGTTACAAATCAATCGCAATGGAACGAAACTGCCAGAGAGGTACTTGAAAAATTTATTGCAGATCAAGATCTAACATTAGAAAAAAAACTCACTTTAAAGATTCATTCTGGTGAACCAGGCAACATTAGTTTTATTCAGCCCTCAGAAATGAACGGAGTGATTGATTTTCTAGAAGAACGTAACATTAAAGCAACATTCATGGAAACTAACACAGCAAGTGGACCGCGCTCCAAAGGAGAAAACCACAGAGAAATTGCTCGTGAACATGGCTTTACTCGCCTTCCTTTTAAAATTGCTGATGGCGATGATGGCAAAGATCACGTTCTAGTCCCCATCAAAAATGGCAAGCATTTTAATGAGTGCAAAATTGCACGCTTGTTAGTTGAAAGCGATCAGGTTTTAGTGATTTCTCATTTTAAGGGTCACGTTATGACTGGTTTTGGTGGAGCTATAAAAATGTTGGGCATAGGCTACGCTTCATCAAGAGGTAAAACTGAAGCTCATGCAGTACCAGAGATTCCTGAAGATGAAACCATTGACTGGAGCAAGGCTCAGTTGAGTCATGATGAGCACTCTGGAAAAGTAAAATGGAATAATGCATATGTTTATAGCAATGTGGCTTTTATGGAAAGAACGGCTGAGTAAGCGCTTGCGGCTACTAAGCCAAACGACATTCATCTAATTTATGCAACTAACTTGGTGAAGAACTGTGACTGTGACAGTAAAAAGATGGATCCAATTTATCCAGATTTAGGAATTTTTGCTTCAAGAGATCCTGTGGCAATTGATAAAGCCATTCTCGATTCGCTTGATCAAAGAGAAGGCAAATCAACGTATTGGGGAAGGCAGATTTTTGAGTATAGTGATAATTTAGGGTTGGGCAATCAAGAGTATGAACTGATTGAAATTTAGTGAGATTTTAATTTTACAGTAGGTTTTTAATACAACTTTGTGTTGATTGTCGTGTGACCCCACGGGGAATTCACTGCTCACAAAACTTTCAGTTTCGTTCCCAGTATTAATCAGGCGCTACACACTATTGTTAATTGGTGTTCCGCGCTTGATGGCAGAACTAGCTTCACTTCGTTCAGCTGGGCTCTCTTTCAACCATGCAATCAAACAACAAAAAAAGAACTCTGTTTGAGTTCTTTTTTATCGTGTGACCCCACGGGGAATCGAACCCCGGTTGCCAGGATGAAAACCTGGTGTCCTAACCGCTAGACGATGGGGCCGTCTAGATTGCTCTCTCTTATTTAAAGATCTATGGTAACGTTCTCAAAATGTTCAATCTTATTTGGTAGCAGACTAATGATATCGAATCTATAACTCTTATTCAATCCATGCTGCTTGATGAAAATAGTAGCCGCAGTCTGCAAATTTTCAAGCTTTTTTCTATTGACAGCCAAAGATGGATGTCCATATTTATCGCTTGATCTTTTTTTAACTTCAACAAAAACTACCTCATCTTGAACTGTGTCTAAGGCAATAATATCAACTTCAAGGTGTTTAAAGCGGTAATTTTTTTCTAAAATCTGAAATCTATTTTTTAACAAAAACTCAACGGCTTGTTCTTCTCCGCGGTTTCCAAGAGCCTTAGTTGTCTTTACTCTTGGACTCCTTTTCATACTCCTTCTTCTCTTTAACTTTTGTTGCGGCTTTTCCAACTTTGTCTCTTAAATAATAAAGTTTGCTTCTTCTAACTTTACCCTTCCTAACGACTTTAATCTCTTTGATCGAGGGAAGGAATACAGGAAAGATTTTTTCAACCCCAATGTTGTTAGCTCCAATTTTCCTAACGGTGAAACTTTTATTTCGACCTCGATTTTTGATAGCAATGACAATTCCTTCGAAAATCTGAATTCTTTTGCTATCTCCCTCAGATATTTCTTGATGAACCTGAATTGTATCGCCGACGCTGGCGACTATATCTTGGTGCTTAAATTTTAGCGACATATTTAACCTCTGGTATATTGAACTAATATCTTGGAATTACGAAGTGCTATTTTACTGATACTTGCAGGTAATTGCAAGTTGATTGCTGTATTATACATCTTATTTGCAATCAATTGCGATCAAGTGATCATGATTTTTTTGAAGCAGCGGCTTTGATATACTCTACAAAGATGGGGTGCGGATTGAGTGGTGCCGATTTATATTCTGGGTGAGCTTGAGTTGCCAAAAAGAAAGGATGGTCTTTTGGTGAAAGTTCAATCATTTCTACAAAAAAATCATCGGGACTTGTGCCTGAGAAAACAAAACCTTTTTCCTCAAGTTGTTGGCGATACTCATTGTTAAACTCAAAACGATGGCGGTGTCTTTCAGAAATCAAATTCTTTCCTTTGTTTTTGAAAGCATTGTGTTTGCTGTATATCGAGTGAGCGAGCGTTTTTGGTTTGAGCACACAATCATATGCTCCCAGTCTCATACTGGCGCCGTCACCTTTAATTCTTTGATACTTTTCTTCAAATGGAATTTCATGAATGATGGGGTGAGGTGTTTTTTTATCTACCTCTACCGTGTGTGCATTTTTTAATCCTACGACATTTCTTGCAAACTCTACTGCAGCCAATTGCATGCCATAACAAAGGCCTAAATATGGAACTTTATTCTCTCTAGCATATTTAGCAGCTGCAATCTTTCCCTCAACTCCTCTTTCTCCCCAACCAATGGGCACAATAATACCTTGTGCTTGAGCCAATTGATGAAGCGATTTTGCTTCACTTTTCTCAACATCTTCGGCATTCACAAACATGAGTTCTAAATTATATTTATTTGCCCAACAAGAATGTTCAAGAGCTTCAATTAAACTGGTGTAAGAATCCTTTAGTTCAAAATCACCGGTAGCAATATATTTGGCAATAATCGCAATTTTAACCGATTCGGGCTTTTCATCATAAATGTTGTGAACCATTTTTTTCCATGATTTTAAAACTGTCTTTTTAGAAGGTAAGTTTAGTTTTTTAAGTACTTTTTGATCAAACCCTTGCTCGTGAAAAACTAAAGGCAACTCATAAATGCTACCAAGATCGGGATTTGAAATCACATCATCATGGTGAATATTACAGTAATAAGCCACCTTCTCTTTTCTTTTTTCGTCGATCGGTTGTTCTGCTCTACCTACAATAAAGTCAGGCTGAATGCCCATCGAGTTTAATTTATTAACTGACAGTTGGGTGGGTTTTGATTTGAGTTCATTAATGTGTTTGGGGACGGGAAAATAAGTAACGTGAATATGAACAACATCCTCGGGATTTTCCAGTTTCATAATGCGATTAGTTTCGTAGTAAATCACATTTTGATACTCACCTACGGTTCCACCTAGTTCGATGAGAATAATATCAAATCCTTTGGCAGCTTTTTTGATACGACTCATTACCTCAATAGGAACGTAGGGAATAGTGTCAACAGTGGCTCCATTAAATTCAAGATCCTTAGTTTTAGAGATGACGCTTGAATAAATCTGACCCATGGTGGTGAAGTTTTTAAAGCCTACTTCTTGGTTAAGAAATCGCTCATAAGATCCAAGATCTAAATCGGCTTCAAGGCCATCTTCACACAGAAAAACATCACCATGTTCAATGGGATTAATATTGCCTGAATCAAGATTGAGATAATTTTCACATTTAATGTTGGTAACACTATATCCTTGTTCTTTAAGTAATACTCCCAGTGAAGCGGCAGTAATGTCTTTTCCCAATCCAGAGATAACTCCGCCAGAGACAAAGATGTATTTTGTGTTAGTTGAAGATTTTTTTGAACCGTATTGCATTACGGGTTCTTATTTTAATATGAACAGGCAGTTTTTTGTAAGTAGCAAAAAAAGATTGTACAAAAAACTGCTTGGTTATTTGTTAGAATTGTAGAATGAGTATTACGACCAAAACAGGTGATAAAGGTAAAACTAATCTAGCTAATGGCGAAAGACTTTCAAAAAGCTCTTTACTCTTTAATGCCATTGGAGATTTAGATGAGCTAAATTCATGGTTGGGAGTGTTAATTTCTACTCTGGATGAAAGCAAAAATTATTCAGCTCACACAGCTTTCTTAAGAGACATTCAGCAGATGATTTATGTGATTTCTGCAGAATTGGTTAAAGCGAAAACTAAGGGTAAGAAGGTCACTCTTGATGATAAAAAGTTGGTATTGATTGAAAAATGGTGCTCTGATCTTGAAAGTTTGTTAGGGAAAGATTTTCATCAAAACTTTTTGCATCCTGGGGGTTGCAAGATAGCAGCTTGGATTGATGTTACGCGCTCTGTTTGTCGTAGAGCTGAAAGGAGTATGGTGAAGCTATCAGAAAAAGAAACAATTAGACCCATCATTATGTCTACTTGCAATCGCTTGTCAGATTACTTATATCTATTGAGATGTTTGATTAATCAACAAGAACTTGTTGAAGAGAAACAACTGTCACTTGAATAAAAATTAAAAAGTTTTGTGTAATAAAAGCTAGTAGCGAAACTTTCTTATTAAACCTACTACTCGCCCTTGAATTTGAACGTTGGTAGCATAGATTGGACTCATATTTGCGTTGGCTGGTTCAAGTCTGACGCGAGTGACCTCACGATAGTAACGTTTAAGTGTTGCCAGCCCGTTATCAAGTAAAGCGATTACTATATCGCCGTTATTAACTTCTTGTGTTTCTTCAACAACTACATAATCTCCATCATCGATATGATCCTCGATCATTGACTGACCCTTCACTTGTAAAACATAAGCTCTTTTTTTCCCTGTAATTAATTCTGGAGAAACTCTAAAACTAGCATCGTCATCAGAGTATGGCTCAATTGGAGAGCCAGCTGCGATAAAACCCAGTAAGGGCAAACTTACACTTTCTCCATTATCAAGAAAGGTTTTATCCACCAACTCAATCCCCCTGACTTTGCCGTCATGTTTCTTAATTACATCTTTTCTGTCGAGTGCCTCAAGATGTTCGTGAACTGTGGCTAGTGAGGAAACATTGATAGCATCAGCAATCTCTCTCAGAGTGGGAGCATAACCATTTTTTTGAATGTACTGACTGATAAAGTCAAGTATTTGTCTTTGTCTTTTGTAGAGTGTGACTGCCATGTGATCCCTTTTGTACAGTATTGATTGATAAGATTCGGTTGAGTTTTAGTGAAATTATAAATAAACCCGAACTAAGTATAGAATAACCGAAAACTAAACGAATACACAAGTATATCTTTCAATATCATAAAAAATCAAAGAATAAACAAAGAGCTTCGCCTATTGATTGGGTGAGAACCGAAACTTAACAATGAAGAATGATGAAAAATAAAAACACTCTTGTTAGGAAGTGCGCTGATATAGTTAAACCCTACTTTTCTTCTGGGGTTGCAATCTCTTCATTAATCTCGATTAAGCGATTGTATTTTGCTACACGCTCGCCTCTGTTGGGTGGCCCAAGCTTAACATAATCCGCTCCAATTCCCACTGCTAGATCAGTTAAAAATGTTTCATTTGTTTCTCCAGAGTGCTCACTGACAACCACTGTCCACTGAGCATCTCTTGCCACTTTAGCTATCTGGAGGGTTTCACTGATGGTCCCTTTATCAAGCAGCTTAATACTAATGGCGTTAGCGTGTTTGTGTTTAATGGCTTTTTCTAACTTATCCTTATCGCTGAGAACGAACTCATCGGCGACAATCTTGGTAGTATTGCCTAGGCTCTCGGTGATAATTTGCCAAGATTTTTCATCGTGTCCTCCAAAAGGGTCTTCTAAGTAGATTGTTTTATAGCGTTCTCTCAAACTTCGATAAAAGTCCATCAATTCTTTGGCTTGGTATCTATCAGCCTTATCTCTCAGTCTGTAGGAATCATCAAGGGCGAGACTATCAGCAGCCGCATCAAGACCAAAAAAAATATCTTGAGCAAAAGTATATTGAGTCATCTTAATTGCCTCTAGAAATAATTCAAAAACATCTGAATTATTGTTCATTCTCGGTAAAAATCCTCCGGTAGATCCGGTACAAACAGATCCCCCTTTAGCCTCAATTACCTCTTGAATTTTTTCTCTAATGGTAGACGCCATTGTAAGAGATCGTTCAAAACTAACATGACTTGCTGGAATGAGTTCATATTCCTGGAAATCAAGATTGTCGTTTCCAAAATCTCCTCCGGTAATTAATGGATAAATGCAACTTGGAATCGAAATTAGCTCAGTAAGTTGGTATTTTTGTTGGATGTAACTATAAAGAGGCAGGTTTACACTCAATGCTCCCGCTTTTAAAGCTGCCATAGAGACTCCTAATATCGTATTGGCTCCGAGCTTTGATTTATTAGCAGTTCCGTCTAACGATATTAAAGTCTTATCGATTTCTCCTTGACTAACAACGGGCATGCCCAGAAGTTGTGGAGCAATTTCTTGATTAATGACATTAACAGAATTTTTTACACCTTTGCCGTTATACTCTTGATCATCATTATCTTTGATGGCGACTGCCTTTTCATTTTCATATGCCCACTCGTTTGGAACTGTTACCACAACTGATCTTCCATCTTCAATCCACATAAATATTTGAATAGTGGGCAAGCCTTGACTATCTAGAATTTCTCTTGCTTTTATGGCTCTGATGGTTGACATCTCAATGAATCATTTATTAACAGCTAATGTATAGTTTAGCAAATTATTTTTTATTCAAGCAAATACTGATGAAACTTTTCAATTAATTGCGGTTTTGCTATTAAAGCTTGAACTTGATGCTCAACTGCAAACTCAATTAATTCTTGATTAAATTCAGAAAAAATAAGGATTAGCGCTATTTCTTGATCGAAGTTATTAACAGACTCAATCAGGTTGAGTAATAGTGGTTTAAGCAAGCTGGTGTTTAGTGGATATTGATCAGCTAGATCACTCATTCCTGGATCTATTCCATGCAATAGAGCTTGTATTGACTTGAGGTTAACACAGATAGCTCCAAGTGGTGTGTTTAAATATTGATTAATATTAATTAAATTTTCTGGAGTATTAAGTTGAAGCCACAGGGGTGGCTGATACACTGGTGATTTAACATGTTTTTCAATTAATGATGAAAGCTGTTGAAGTTCAATTGAACTACGAACAAATGGCAGCAAATAGTTTATGGGCTTGTCAATTTTACTGTTGGTTTTGCTTAAAATATCCAACTCAAGTTTTAAAAAATCTGTTTGATTGATTGTCCTAATTGCTCCTCTAAATCCCAAGAAAGGGTTTTTTTCTTGTTGCTCATAAACACTTCCAGAACCAAGCTTCATTAATTGGTTTGTTTCCAGATTACACGAGCGATAGGTGATTAGCGGTGTCTTTTTCCCAAAGTGATAAAACTGATGATAGAGATTAATCAACGATTTGCTAACTGTTTCAACAAATACTTCTCTTTGTGTGTTAATTATTAGTTGAGGGTGTTTATTCTCTTTGATGTAGTAATGTTCGCTTCTAATTAAGCCAACTCCATGGGTAAAATGTGCTACTTTCTCATTAATTTCATTTGAGTCATTGATTGCCAGCAGAAGATCTATCTTTGATTGTGACTTTTGAGTATGTTTGGTGGGAGAAGGAAGATAGATTTTTCCAGCGGAGGCATCCATTACAATTGACTGGTCGTTTCTGAAAGTTGACAAAGCTCCTTTGGCATGAATAATGACAGGCAATTTATAATGGCGAACTCTATTAAGTAGAGATTGGCTAGCTATGCCTTCTTCACAAATCACGCCAGAACATAAATGCAGCAGTTTAAGATGATCATTTGTGAGAGATTTTACAATAGCTATTGAGGCTGGTTTAAGAGAATCAAGATCTTTGGATTTTTTAACAAGATGACAGTTACCATGAATAAAACCTGGAGTAAGAGAGCGTCCAACAAGTAATAATTCATACTGATTTAATAAAGTTTTTTGCTCTGGTTCAAAAAAATATGGTTTAATTTTGGTGATCAAGAAATTGCCATCAATTAACTCCCAATGAACTAGAATTTGATTTGTGTGTTGCAACTTGATTTTATTGACCAACATCGCCAACTGAATTAGTTGTTGCTTATTAATTGCCGGTTTCTTTCTTAAGCTTTGATGAACCTTTTGAGACTCAAGAAGATCGGTAGATCTAGCAAGAGCTTTTTTCTTAATAGCTATGCTTTGCTCAATCACTTTCCAGCTGCGTCGATCAATAAAAAAATGATCACACTCTTTGAGTGATTGCTCTGAGTCAAACACCCCATAAACAGCTTGAACAGTGAGTCTGGACTTATCTCCAGTGTCAGTATCAAGACTAAAGGCATATCCTGAAGCAGTTGGTTGAAATTGAGCCTGCATAATGATAGCCACGGGATAAAGGTTTCTTCTTTTTAAATCTGAAGGGTCGATGTTTCTTGCCCACAACTTAAGTATTGACTCCATCATATTTGCGTCACCCTTAATGTTGTCTTCACGCTTATAATCTACTGGTTGACCATCAGTCGGACTGGCGGTTAGCCTGATGAAATCACTGTCAAAAAAGTCGTGATATAACTCTAAAATTTTTTTAGAAACATTGTTTGGAAATGCTTGCTGCCGAATTAAGGTCTGAATTTTCGAGACGATTTGATCAACTTCCGTGCTTGAATTAAAATTTGACGATTCAGCAATCTGTTGAAACTTTTCATCTAGATGATTGTGCTGAGCAATAAGTTTAAGTGTTGATACTGGCAGGCAGTATGTTTGGGGTAAAGGGATGTCTTGAGCAGCCAAGTTTGACAGATCGGCAGCATATGAGCCGATCTCTTTTTTTGAGTAACTTAAGAATTGATGTTGAGGATTAACGGCAGGCATAAATCTTTAAGCAAAGCTGATTAAACATGATTGACTAGTTTCAATAGAAAAGTTCAATGTTTGCTTACTTAACCATCATAGCTTAAAAAGATGCCTGAATAAAGTAAGTGAGAGCACCAACCGATTCTAGATAAAGGTTGCTTAATTTGTTCAATCACTTTTATTCAGTGAGGTTTCTTTTCTTCTTTTTTAAGCTCGCTTTTAAACCAATCCACCATCGGGATTTTACTGGGATTAATCTCGTTAACAATTGCTAAATAAAAGTTGGTGAAAGCGCTGAGAGTAATCATCTCAAAAACTTGAGCAATCTTGGTTTGGCTTTTTAGATTGATTGCCAACGAAACACAACCTTGTTTTTCTACCGCTTCTTGAGTTAGTCTCATTCTAACTTGATTCTTTTGATGATATAGATGGCTGGTAAAGAACAAGAACATGTTGTCCAGCTGATTGCTTTTGGGTAGCTCTAGACTCTCAAGTAAGTGGTGATCAATTTCAGGTATTTGATAGTAAGAAGCAAACGTTTTGGCATTCTCATTAAACTGATTTGAGGCAGTATGGGCTGCTCCGGTTAGAAACTCTGCTGCCACGATATTTGGCCTTCTATCAATCAAAGCAAAAGTGAGTGATTTGGCTGGATTTTGGTCTACTTCAGCCTCTATATCGCATTGGTGCATGGTGGTTAAAACTGCTTCTTGAGCCTGCTTAATGTCGGCATCGGTTACCTTGATTAATTCGGCTTTAGTTAAAAGCCCAATTAAGCCCACAATTGCGTAACCTATTGCCATGCGAGGTTGTCCTGAGGGATTATATTTGGGATCAATCACATAAAGTGGATACTGATTTTCTGAGGCAATTTCTTTTAGCTTTCCTCCTGCCGTAATGACGGCAATCTGGGCATTTGCTTCTTTGGCTTGCTTGGCACAAGCAAGTATTTCTTCGGTATTTCCAGAATAGCTAGACAAGATGACGAGCGTTTTTTCGCTTACATAGTTGGGCAATGTGTAGTCGTTGACGATCTCTAAGGGTACGGGCAAACTGTCTTTGAAAAGATGTTTTACCACGCTTGCTCCTAGAGCCGACCCGCCCATGCCCGCCACCACAATCTGTGTTGGAGTCTGTATTAGTTTAAGAGTGATCTTATTTACATCGCTCCAAGCATGTCGGATTTGATCTGCTAGGGCTTCAATGGAGCCCAATACATCGTCCTGGTCAATTTTTTCAATCTCTTTTCTGGAGTTAATAAGTTGCGAGTTGATGCTCATATGATGTGTTTTGATTGATAGATTGATGTTTCTTAAAGTTAAGTTTATTTAGAAGACTGAGTTTATCTTATTTTAGCTTGTAATTTTTTCAGTAAGATTTTAACTGATTCAAAAGCAATCTCATCATCTGCTGGGAGTTGATCAATATCAAACCATTTGAGCTGAGCCACGTCATCTTTTGGTTCTGGCTCACCGCCAATAACTGAGGCAACTAAAGCCACCGTAAAGGTGGGCTTGCCTTGATATACGTCCTCTAAAGTACCAAGAATATATTTAATCTCAACATCAAGGTTAGATTCCTCCTTAACTTCTCTAATCGCCCCTTCCTCCACACTCTCCTCTGGCTCTACAAAGCCGCCAATAGCGTCCCAGTAGCCTTTTTGCGGATTAATCTTTCGCTCTCCTAGCAGTAGCTGATTTTCTTGATTAAGAATAAAAACGGCTGTTGCTGGAGTTGGTGACGGGTAGACTCTAAACTCACACTGTGGGCAGTAAAGATGCTCCTCTACTTTTTTAAATCTAGCTGAGCAACGCGGACAAAAAATATAGTTTTTAGCGAAGTATTGATGCATGGGATTCACTTAAGTAATCTTTTATAACTTTATCACAGCTGTTGATTAATGTGGCCTGCTGTCATTGTACAATGACAGCAGGCCACAGAGTTCTTCTTAGTTTCGAATCACGCTTAATACCTCGTCTCTTTTCTTAGCCATAATTTCATCATTAATAGCTTCCAGATTCAGCCTGAGCTTTGGTTCGGTATTTGAAGGGCGCACGTTAAACCAAAAATCTGGATAGGTAATGGTTATCCCATCGAGATATGATATATCGGCGTCTGCATATTTTTTAGCTAATTTCTCAATCACCTTATCTTTATCTTTAACCGTGCTGTTGATCTCTCCAGAATGAGAGTAGCGTTTGTAAGGTTTCACGATTGCCGAGAGAGGTTTGTTCTGTTGACTGATATGGTTCAAGAATTTCACTAGTAGCACTAGTGGAGTGTCAAATGTGCCAAATTCAAACTTATAAAAGTAGTGTCCTGATGATTCTCCACCAAAAATGGCATCAGTTTCTTCCATTTTAGCTTTAATCAGAGAGTGGCCTACTCTAGTGATAACTGCTTTGCCTCCAGCTTCATCGATCATATCCTGAGTGACCTTTCCTGGGCGAATGTCATAGCAAACGGTCGCGTTTGGATGACTCTTTAACTCAATTTGAGCCATCATTCCTCGTAAAATTGCTTGAGGCACTTCTTCCCCTTTCTCGTCTACAAAAAACATTCGATCTCCGTCTCCATCAAGGGCAATGCCAAGATCAGCTTGTTGCTCGATAACTTTATTTTGCAGATCTTTCAGATTCTCTGGTTTGAGTGGATCTGCATCATGGTTAGGAAAGGTTCCGTCGAGTTCAAAATAGAGGGGAATCAACTCACAAGGTAGCTTTTTGAAAATTGCTTCCATGTCAAGAGCGCCAACTGAGTTTCCGGCATCGACCACTATCTTAAGTGGTTTTATTTCCTCAAGATTTACTAAAGTTGAAATAAACTCAATTTGGTCTGCCATCACGCTCTTAAGCTGGATAATTTTTCCAGGCTTATCTGTTTGAAGAAATTGGCCATCTTTAATGAGCTGAACGATATCTTCCATTCCAGTTCCCTCTCCAATAGGTCTGGCTCGATTTCTAACCAGTTTGAAGCCGTTGTACTCGCTGGGATTATGAGAAGCGGTGATCTGAATTCCTCCATCGTATTGATAATGAGCAACTGCAAAGTAAAAGGTAGGGGTGGTGTTAAGGCCAACTTGAATGACATTTGCTCCAGAAGCGATGATTCCTTCAATCAATGCTTCTTCAAGCTCTGCTGATGAGGGCCGCATATCTCGCGATACAACGATGTTTAAAGATTTGCCTGAATTCTCTTTTTGAATTAATTGGACATAGGCTTGCCCGAGTAATTTTGCTACATTTGAGTTTACTTGGTCAGGATAAACTCCTCTAATGTCATACGCCTTAAAAGCAGAAAAGTCTACTGATTTCATGTTTTCCTTTTTGTGATTAATAATTTTTTATGGTTCGTTTGATTGTTGTTTGTTTGTAATAAATTTAGTGTCTTGAAGATATTCTTGTTCTGTGTCGACATCAAACCATTCTCCTTGAAAAGAGTAGGCGTAAAGTTGTTTGTTGTTCGCAAGTTTTGGAAAAACATCTTTTTCAAGAGTTGACTTTTGTATGTTGGGTATTGCTTTCACAATAGCTGGCTCAAATATGTATATGCCGCTGTTAACTAAACTTACGTCAACATCTTGATTTTTAGGTTGAAAAGCTTCAACTCGATTGCCTTGAAGCAATACATTATCAAAAGCTTTATGCGAGATTTTGGGTTTAACTGCAATGGTGGCTAAAGCTTGATTGGAATGATGAAAGGTAGCCATCTCATGAAGATTAATGGTGGTAAAGATATCAGCATGTAGACAAAAAAAAGATTCTTGAATTAGTTTAGCAATACTTTTTATGGCACCAGCTGTTCCAAGAGGATTTTTTTCAATCACAACCTTGATTTTAATTTTTGGAAATTGCTTTTGTAACAGTGTTTCAAGATTGTTGCCTTGTTTGTTGGTTAAGATAATTACTTTCTTAATTTGATATGAGGCCAAATGAGCTAAGAGATGGTTGATCAATGGAGACTGCTTGTAAGGCTTAAGTGGTTTAAACTCTGCCGATTTTGAGTTGCCACCAGCAAGCAATACTGCCGTTTGAATGGATGGTTGAAAGTAGTCTTGAAGAATAGACTCGATGGCGTGAGAGCGACTTCTGATTGTTTTTTTGTCAATCAATTGATCTACGTGTTTAATGGTAGATGTAGAGAGAGTAATAGTAAGTCTTTGTTTTGACACTATTCATACTTTATCATACTATTTTCAGTATCTGTCAAGTGGCGGCGAAACTTTGATTGATTTTGGATAAAATTACTGAAAAGTTGATTAGCTGAATGAACGATTAAAGGTGAATAATAAGTTGTTCCAGTTCTTGATTTAGAGACAAATGATTTTGCGAACTTTTAATTTTCTTGTCCAATTCAAAAAGATGCTGATGTAATTTAATGAGTGACTGAAGGTTAAATTGATTTGCCTGAGATCGTATTTTGTTAATTACAAATCCTGGACCCTTTATTTCGCCTCCATCTAACGCTTGAATCATCATTCTTACCTGTCTTATAAGCATTACAAAACAAAGATACTCGTCATTTTCGATAATTGCTTGCTGAAAAAGTTTCAGTTGGGTGGTTTTTGATGAAGCGATGGGAGAAAGTGAATCGAGCCACTTAAACAAAGAGTTGGCAAGTTTAAATTCATGAATTGTCGCGTTAGAAAATTTCTTAAGCATGGTTGCTGTCAGCTGTCTTTTTTCCCAAAGACATATCTCCATTTCTGAAGAGATCAGCAACTCAATCATCTTTGTTAGTTTGGAAGATTTTGGAAGGCTATGAAGTTCCTCAACAACCAACATTCGTGAATGACCAAACAGATCGCTTTTTTGAAGTTTTTCTTCAAGGATTGCTACATCAATCTCTTTTGCATAGAGCCTTTCGATTATAACTTCATTTTCCTTAGCTTTTTCAATAATCTCTAACAGCTTATTTCTAGAATGAGTGACATTTTCTCCGTGAATGATAATCATATAAATGTGTGTTCTATTTAGAGTATTTTATTCACTATTGAAACGTTATGCCATGTTTTTTTAAGTAAGATCGATGCTCTGAATAGTCTGGATCAAACTGTGCCACTATTTGCCAAAACTGTCGAGAGTGGTTGCGTTGTATCAGGTGCGCTAGTTCATGCACTATAACATAGTTAATGACTGATGGCGGATAATGAACCAGCCTCCAGTTAAGACTAATTCGATCTTGTCCACTACAGCTTCCCCATCGAGTTTTCTGCTCACGGAGAGTTAGTGCCTGATACTCAACATTCATCAATTTTGCATAGCTTGATAATTGCTTTTGTAAATAAATTCTGGCTGATTTTTTTAAAAAGATTATCAATTCTTGATCAATTTTCTTTTGCTGATGATCAGACTTAAGATGAGGAAAATTAAGAATAAGACTGTTATGATTGATATATATCCCCAGAGGTTGAGATGAATCTGATAAAAAATGTTTTTGGTACATCCTACCAAAAATCATAATTTGAGTTTTAGACTCTACTTGATTTTTTTTTGAGTTAAGTTTTCGCAATTGATCTTTGATCCATGACTTGTTTTCTTCAATAAAAGACTCAATAGTTCTTTTTGAAGTTCTTTTTGGAGCCGAGATAATTATCTGATCGGGAGGCTCTACTTTCAGCGTAACTCTTTTAACTCTAGATGGATGGCGGAGTGTGTACTTCACAAGAAATTTAACTTGTAGTGGTTTTTATTGTACAATAGCCGCTGTAATTGGGATTTTGTTAAGAAGATATAAATCATGCCGAAGTGGCGGAACTGGTAGACCTGCCTGCCGGCAGGCAGGCGCGCACCTTAGACTTTATAAATCATGCCGAAGTGGCGGAACTGGTAGACGCGCACGGCTTAGGACCGTGTGGGCTTTGCCCTTGGAGGTTCAAGTCCTCTCTTCGGCACATTTTCCCAATTTAGTCACAAAGTGACTAAACTGGCAACTTAAAATGATTGAACTCTCTATCTCTAGAAGAATTAAAAAAAACCTCGAGTTTCCTCGAGGTTTTTTGTCTCAGAACGTAACTCCCGGTGAGGAGAACCTTCTGAGGTACTATTCATTATAATAAATACTATAAGATTGTCAATAGTATATCAATAAATATCAAAAAACATCATTATTTACTCTCAAAAACTGTCAAAACGAATCAATCAATCTCATCATTTCTTACATATTCTAGGACATTGGTATCAGTCTTTCTCTCCAATCCAAGAGCTCGATCATCATACTTCATCTCGGTCATCCATTGATTCACGGAATTTGTCCATTTATCAACACTGGCTGTATATTTTTTCGCGATTTCTGAAACTTGCAACCTACCTTGCTCAACATAATTTGCTCGTAGTTCTCTGGCAGCTCTTTCAAACCCAGCCTCGTAGTTATCAAAACCAAGAGTACCTCTTGAATGGATGCCAAAGCCTAAACAGTTATATGTTCCCTCTGGAATATTTTTACAAAGATTACTTTCTTCCATCATTATTGCAGGCAGAAATCTGAAGTCCAGATTGTAGCGATCTGCAATCTCCACAAGAATTGCTCCATAATGATCGTGAGGAGTAAGTGGCGAGTTATACTTTTGTAAAAAATTGGCAACGATTTGAGCTCTAGCGTCCTCTAGTTCAAGTTGACTCTCAACTCCCATAACTTGAGGTTCAGACAATGAGTTACTGGCGATTTGAGTGTGTTGGGTTGTTTGATCAAGGGTGATGAGTTGTTGATTCAAATCAAGTTGTTGATATGAATAGATCATCAGTAACACTAAGACGATGCTACATCCAATTAACCACTTAACGCTTTTCCAGATAAATAACATGTTATTACTATAGCAAACTTGAGGATGATTGTCTCGCTTCCTTTCATTTCCACTCATGAATAATAATTAAAGATTACTTATAATACACATAGATACAAATAAGTAGGCTTTGTGAAGGATTGTTATATGAATATTCATAGATTTTTTGTAGGCTTATTTTTGGTGGTGCTTTTTTTATCCTTATCTGTAACAAACGTTGCGGCGTTGGAAACAGATTTGTTGGGGGTTCATATCTTAGCTCCTCATGATCTTGAATACGCACTCAAATTATTAAAGACGGAGGGAAACCAACACAGGTGGCACTATGTTACTGTTCCTTTTGTTTATGGCGATCTTGAAAAGTATGATTATTGGCATTCTTTTTTTATAGATTGTAAAAAAAATCAGGTTATTCCAATTGTGCGGTTAGCGACCCAGATGGATGGAGACTCTTGGGCTATTCCCAATAGAAGACAAATTGTTCAAGCTTTTGATTTTTTTAACCAACTACCCTGGCCAACAGATGAAAGACTGATTGTTGTGTATAACGAGGTGAATCATGCCAAAGAATGGGGAGGAATTATTGATCCAATTGGCTACACTCAAACTTTAGAATTTGTAGCTAATTGGGCTCATACGGAAGTGAAAAATTACAAGATACTTCCAGCCGCTATGGATTTGGCAGCTCCAAATTCTAGAGAGACTAGAGAGGCATTTACCTACTTATCGCAGATGTTAAGCGCAAATCCCTGGATATTTGACCATGTTGATTACTGGAATTCTCATTCATATCCAAATCCAGCATTTTCTGCTAGTCCTACCAAAACTGGCCAAAATTCCTTGCGTGGTTTTGAATATGAGTTGAGGTTTTTAAAAGAAAAAACAGGAAGAGATTATGATGTCTTTATTACCGAAACAGGTTGGGTTGATAATCGATATACTAGGCCTTGGCTATTAAGTTATTACACTTATGCTTTGCAACATATTTGGTCTCATCCTCACGTAAAAGGTGTAACCCCCTTTTTACTGAGAGGAGCTCCAGGTCCTTTTAAATCATTCTCCTTTTTTGATGAGTCAAACCAACCGACTAAGATGTATCAAGCATTTCAAGAGAGCATCAAAGGCTTGTCAACTCAGGAAAATGATTAGACTAAATTACAGTTTTAAAAATTATTCAAGCGCTTAAACAAAACCAGCCACTTTGGGCTGGTTTTGAAACATTGCAAGCAGCTAGATTTTTATTGTCTCTATTTACTTGACTTAGCTTTGATAGAAAGTTTTCTTGGTTTTGTTTCTTCTAGCTTGGGAAAACCTACAGTGAGTACTCCAGAGTCAAGACTGGCTTCAGGATCTTTTGACATGTCGATATTGCCGGGAACTGCTACTTTGTATGAGTAGCTCCAGGATGCTTTTGCGTAGTGAGTTTTGTCTTTATCTTCTTGCTCATCTTCCTTAGCTGCTTTGATCCACAGCACTCCATCCTCAAAGGTTAAATCAATATGATCAATGTCAACTCCCGCCACATTGGCTTTGACAACAACCTCATCAGTTGTTTCAAAAATATCTAAGCTGTCTCTGGCACTTCCCCAACCAAAATCAGTTTCATCCCAAAAATCAGGCCATCTGCTTAACATTCTTAAAGGTCTAAATGGAACTAACTCCATAAGGTCCTCCTTTCTCTGCCAATGGTGCGTGCTGAGTATGATTTAGTTACATTCAGTCGGCTCATTAGCAGACATGATTAATAACTGCTAATAGTTTAGCAAAGGTTGGCAGTCGTTGTCAAGAGTTGCTAATTCAGATCGATAAAGATTATTATGAGTGAGTATGATTGGAACTTGGCAGACGTCATTTTTCTGATTTAATGGTAGTATGGCTTTTTCAAGCTTATTAATTATTCTTGCATCTTTATTTTTCTTGTGGATTGGGTCTCAACTTTTAATTTCAGGCATAATCAAAATTTCAAATAAATCAGGATTAACTCGAACTTTTGTTGGAGTTACTGCCTTATCTATATGTACGAATTTACCAGAGATTCTGATCTCTTATAGCGCCGCCTGGCAGCAACTTCATGGAGTAAATATCAGTGGATTAGTTATAGGAAATGTTGTTGGATCAAATATCAGCCAAATCACTTTGGTAATTGGTTTAGTTGGGTTAACTAAATCTATTAAGGTTGAGAAAAAAATCTTAATCAAACACGGTTTGGTTTTGCTTTTGAGCACAACAATGTTCTTAATTTTTTCCAGAGATGGTCTGATTTCGAGATCTGAAGGATTGTTTATGATCATCCTTTATTTGGGATATTTTTCTACCCTTGAATCAAGCACAGCTCAGTCAATGCTTAAAGCAAAGATATTGAAAATTTACAAAAACAAACGATCAAGTGCCATACTTTCTTCTGTTGTTGGAGCAATTACGATGATTCTAGCTTCGCACTACTTAGTGATACAGATGCTCTCCCTATCTGAAATTCTGGGAATTACTCAAACTCTTTTGGGCATTTTTTTAGTGGGTTTAGGAATCTCTTTACCGGATCTATTTGTAATTGTAGGAGCTTTAAAGAGAAACTCAGCTTCATTGTCATTGGGAACTTTGCTGGGCAGTAATGTAGTGGCAATCTTAATTGCACTTGGCTCTTCGGCGGCTTTAGTTGGGTGGAATGTGGAGCGACAGGTGGCAATGTTTGATCTTCCGTTTTTACTGTTAGCGACGGTTATTTTTTTACTCTTTTTGTTTACAAGAACTAGACTTGATAAAAAGGAGTCATTACTTCTTATTGCACTTTATGTAATTTATGCAACGCTAAAGGCTCTTGGCTTTTAAATTGCAATCAGTTAAAATTCAAGACTTATGGCAAAAGTAAAAGCAGGTAATATCGAAACAGGAATGTTTTTAATGCATAACGGGAGTCCACATCGCGTGGTAAAAAAGAAGTTTGTTTCACCAGGAAAAGGTTCTGCATTCTGTAGAACGAAACTGCAAAATCTTGAAACTGGAGCTACCATTGATCATGTATTTAAGTCTCATGATTCGTTGGAAGAAGTTTTTGTTGAATCAAAGCAGATGCAGTTTTTATATTTAAGCGCTGATGGGGCCGTATTTATGGACCAAAGAAGCTATGAACAAGTTGAGATACCATTTAAAGTTTTGGGAGATGTGGTAAATTACTTAGTTTCAGAAACGAAGGTTTATATCTCATTTTATGAAGGGAGACCAATTGCTGTAAATTTGCCTCCTAAAGTTGAGTTGGAGGTAACTGAGTCTGAAGATGCCATTGCTGGGGACAGGAGTAACTCAGGCACCAAACCGGTTAAGATGGAAACAGGATTAGCGGTTCAAGTGCCGTTGTTTATTAAAAAAGGTGAAAAGTTGGTAATTGACACTGCCACAGGCGATTATGTGTCTCGAGCATAAGTTTCGACGAAAAAGTTGAGACTGTGGTAAAATTAGATATCCCAAATTGCAAAAAAGAATGAAATGAATTTGGGCCCGTAGCTCAGGTGGTTAGAGCGACAGCCTTTTAAGCTGTGCGTCGTGGGTTCGAGTCCCACCGGGCTCACAAAGTAAAAAATCTCCGAAAAGGAGATTTTTTAATGTTTTGAGAATCA
>CAYXBZ010000010.1:0-22270 GCA_964463605.1 uncultured Pseudomonadales bacterium
TTTTTAGCCGATCTTTCTAAAACCTTCAAGGAACATCAACTAATTTTGTCGGTCGCTATCCATGCACAAACTGGCAAAGAAACCGACTGGATTGGAGTCAGAGGTCATGATCTTCAAGCTATTAGCCAAAGCGTAGATCAAGTAAGAATTATGGCTTATGACTTTCATTATTCAGAATCCCCACCGGGCCCTATCACTCCAATGGATCAATTGATTGAAGTTATTGAACATAACTTGACCTATATTCCCAAAAATAAGTTTGTTTTAGGTTTACCAACTTACGGATACAAGTGGGGTGAAAGTGGTGGAATACCTCTTCAATTCTATAAAATTGACCAGATAATAACAGAAAGAAAGCTTACTCCCAGCCTTCAACTTGATCCTTTCTCAATTAAATTGCAGTTTCAAGAAAATGGATCTAATCACGAAATTTGGTACGAAGATGATCAAACTCTAAAAAAGAAAATTGAGGTAGCTCAAAGTTATGGTATATATCAAATCTGTTTTTGGCACTTGGGTGGTGAAGATTTAAGCTTGTGGGAAAATGATTTTTTTGAAAACTAATAAGCCAAGAGTTGCTTCTTGGCTTATTAATAATTAATGGCAATTTTTAAGTTATCGCTTCATGTCTTGAATAATCGCCTCCAAATCATCCTCATGCTCCACCTCATCAGCTAAAATTTCTCGAACCATTGCCTCAGTAACAGAGTCCTTACCTTGCACAAAATCTAGTAGAGCCGCATAAACCTTAATTGCACATCTTTCTCCCTCAATATTTTGCTCAACAAGAGTTTTTGTCTTGGGATCGCTAGGAATTAAATACCCGCAACCAGAAAGATCATACCAGCCTTTTGGTTCCAAAATTGGATCGGCTCCAAGCTGAATCAGTCTTTCGGCTATCATGTCAGCATGACGCAGCTCGTCTGAAGCATGTTCCATTAACTCTTCAACAACCTCTGGTCTCATCATGCCAACCGCCACTTTTGCCCCTACCCAGTATTGATAATAAGCCAACCACTCATCAGCGTAAGCCTCCGTCAATTTTTTGATCAACTGATCCACATTAACTTTTATAATTTTTGTTCCTGTTTTTCCCATAATGTTTCCTTGTAATAATTAATAGCTTCTCAGGTCACAACACAATCATAACTAAATTTACACTGCTGTCCAACCTCCATCAACATAAATTGTTTGACCAGTGATAAAACTTGAGGCGTCTGAAGCTAGAAGCATCAGCGCTCCATTCAATTCTCCAGTTTTTCCCCAGCGATGCATCGGACTTCCGCCAACAATAAATGCGTTAGCTTCCTCATTATCTTTAATGTCTTGCGTCATCTCGCTCTCAAAAAAACCTGGGCCAATTGCATTAACAGTGATATTATATTTCGCCCACTCAGCAGCAAGAGCTCTGGTTAAGTTAACCACTGCACCTTTAGTTGCATGATAAGCCGAAACAGGAAAAGCCAAATTCGCCGCATAGCCAAAAATCGAGGCTATGTTGATAATTTTCCCATATTTTTTTTCTATCATTAAATTTCCAAACTGCTGAGAACAAAGGAACACACCTGTTAAATTTACATCAACAACTTGCTGCCATGCTTCAAGACTCATTTCTTGAGCAGTGCCGATACCTCCTACTCCAGCATTATTTAAGAGAATATCAACTTGACCAAACTCCTTTTCTACAACATCAACCGCAGCCTTAACTTGATCAAGATTAGCTACGTCACACTCAACCGAAATTGCTTTGACATCGTAATTACTCTCAATTTCTTCCCTTACTTGCTCCAATTTTTCTTTTCTTCTTGCCAAAAGTGCCACATCGGCTCCATGAGCAGCCAAAGCTTTTGCCATTTGCACTCCTAAACCACTCGATGCTCCAGTCACTACTGCCTTCTTATTTAATAAAGAAAAAAGTTCTGTCATATGACCCTTTATGATAGTAAGTAAATAATACTGACTATAAGTGTAGTGGTTAAAGCAGTGTGATTCAAGTGATTTATCTTACTTTTTGAAGCAAGTTAATGAAGAGTTCGAAAAAAAACTAAGCTAGTAGACTTAAAAAAGCTTGTTTTGAGACCTGATGATAAAATTTGTCTTTTTGTTCTAGAAATTGATCTCGATTTACTTGACCTATTATTCTTCGTTCCTTTTTGCCAACTTCCATCTCTTCTGAAAATTGAATGAGTTCAAACCAAGCAAGAACTGAAGCTTCCCATAATAAAGTTGCCATTTCATTATTCTTTGTTCCCGAATCTAGAACAGCTTGTTCTTGGATTAGTGAAGCTAGTGACAACAGTTCGTGCTGAGAGAAGAACTTTGAAAAGTGATAATAAGCAAAACGCTCAATTTTTACAGCAGCAAGCTCAAAGCAACTTGATAAATGCTGAGTTGGATTGGTTGGATGAGCGTGTTCTAAACTAAACAAGTTGCCACATCCCCAGTGGTAGCCGTAAGCCGCAGTAAACAAAATTTTTGTTATTGATTTGGACAGTCGCAGCTCACCTACCAATAGTTTTAACCAACTTAGCATCAGTTCCAGATGATATTTATACAATCTTCCAAATGATTGATTTATCAAATCAGTGAGTATAATTTGTCTCAGTTTTTTTTCAACAACCAAAGAAAGTTCATTAGTCATCTTTTTTTGATTCCTCCCGCAACTTACCACTCTCTATCAATACTTTTGCTCTTGCTTCCCGATTCAATGCAAAATGAAATAGATACAGAAGTGAGTCAATAAATCTTAGTAATGAAGAATCAGAACTTTTTTCTCCTTTGTTAGAAGCTTGATTAGTTGGTCGAATTTCCTTAGAGTATGACATAGTTTTTTTAGTATTGGTTTAATTCTTAGATTGAAAACTGTTGAATACTTTTATTATACCCGATAAGAAAAAATACTAGGAATATTATTCAATCTTTGATAAACTGAGTATTAACAATTGCCTGAACACAGGTTGCTCACCCATCAGTCTGCCCATGACATTAACCGAGATTACAACACTACTTAAAGATGAAGCTCAGGATCTACTCTCACATCAGTGTGTCAAGATTCCGGCTGACCAGATTCATCAACCAAATCCAGATCATGTATCTCAAGTGTTTTCTGTTTCAGATCGATCAGCAGAGGTTATCGACAATCTAAATCAACTTTACGCTCATGGCAGATTGGCAAATACGGGCTACTTATCAATACTTCCAATTGATCAAGCCATTGAGCACACAGCAGCCTATAGCTTTTACCACAATCCTATATATTTCGACCCTGAAAATATTATAAGACTTGCAGTCGAGGGAGGCTGTAGTGGAGTCGCCTCCACATTGGGAGTACTTGGTCTGATGTCGACAAAATATGCCGACAAAATTCCTTTTATTCTAAAACTGAATCACAACGAACTTCTCACCTATCCCAATAAACATGATCAGAGAATGTTTGCTCAAGTAGAACAAGCCTATAATATGGGAGCTTTAGGAGTAGGGGCCACAATTTATTATGGGTCTAAAGAATCAAACAGGCAAATTAATGAAGTCAGCCAAGCCTTTGCAAAAGCCCATGAACTTGGGTTATTCACAATTCTCTGGTGCTATCCTCGCAATCAAGCATGGAGAGTTAATAATAAAAATTATGAATCTGCAGCAGACACTACCGCTCAAGCAATTCATCTGGGAGTCACTATTGAAGCTGATATTATTAAGCAAAAAATGCCGGATAATTTGGCTGCGTTTAGAGCCTTTAATTTTGCCAAGTACAATCTGGAAATGTACTCAAAGTTAGCCACAAATCACCCGATTGATCTTATTCGTTATCAAGTTGCTCACGCATACATGGGTAAAATTAGTCTACTTAATTCAGGGGGCAAAAGTGGGAGTGATGATCTCTCTGAAGCAGTAAGAAATGCTGTTATCAATAAACGTGGTGGCGGAGCCGGACTCATTATGGGTCGGAAGGCTTTTCAAAAACCAATGAAGGAAGGTATTAAAATTTTAGAAGCTGTTCAAGATGTTTATTTGTCATCAGAAATAACCGTCGCCTAAAAACACTTTTCCAGAATCAAGTTACTTTTTTAATAAATTACTCTGAACTTCTAAATACTGTTTTAGTTGTACAAAGGCTCGTTGCCGATGACTGAGTTGGTTTTTTTTCTCAATCCCCAATTGAGCAAACGTTTTTTGATAATTATTGGGAATAAAAATCGGATCATATCCAAAACCTTCATCACCCAGAATTGATTGAGCTATCCTCCCTTCAACTTCGCCTGTAAAAAAATAGTCCTGAAGAGAAATCGGATCTGACAAACAGACTACAGTTACAAACTTAGCCGTCCTATTTTTCTTTCCATCTAGCTTGCTAAGTAAAGCTAAATTTCGATCACGATCAGTTCCAGTATGCCAACGATTAGAAGTAACTCCAGGAAATCCGCCTAATGCTTCAACCACTAGTCCAGAATCATCGGCTACTGTTAATAGTTTTGTCTTGCCAGCAAAAAAATTAGCCTTAATTTGAGCATTTTTCTCAAAAGATTTTCCCGTCTCTTTAACATCAGTTTGCGAAAGTTGAAGGTGATTTGGATTTAGTGAAGGTAGATCTGAAAGAGCTATTAACTCAAGCGGTAAGGGCTTCAGGATTTCTTTAATTTCAATTAGCTTTCCCTTATTATGGGTTGCTACCAACAATTTTTTCATCATGAAATGATGATATGTTTTACATTCCACCCAACAAGCCGCCCAAACCTCCACCCATCGATTGAAGTTTCTTAGCAGCCAACTGTTGAGATTGATTTATAGCTTTATTGAGAACCTTAACCGCATCATCGCTACTAATTCCTTGAACTGAGAAATGTTTAATTTTCTGGTCACCGCTGATAATCACGACAATGTCGCCTTCTTCTACCTTTATTTCTTCGTCTGCGAGCTCCTTTTGCATCTTTTGAGCTTGTTGGCGTAGTTGGTTTAAATTTCCCAATGATTTTAGTGGATTTGCCATAGTGTGTTTGAGTATTTATTAATGAGTCGTACAGTATAACATATCTACATTAGCACTTCCTCGGCTAAGGTTTCAAGATTTTGTGTTTCTGCTGGTACGTCAACAATTTCTGCTGTTGTGGGAGGTGAGGTTAAAACAAACTTAAACGAGATTTTATCTCCAACAATTTTTTGTCCACAATCCTCGATGATTTTCCTCAATTTAGGTTGTTCTAACTGTTCCTGATGAAAGCGGTAGTATACCTCAACATGGGCCACTCCATTTGGTCCAGACTGAGGTTGGCCAGATCTTAACAAAGCAGCCAACGTAGAGTTTTTTTTCTCAACCATCTGCAAAAAATCGTGCCAACGCTCGCACAACGATTCACTCAAGGATTGATCTGAATCGTTTATTACCTCAATTTGCGAAGAGTCTTTTAGAGACTCCAGTGAGGCATTCTCTAAGGTTTGCCTATTCTTATGATTTATGCCGAGTGGATCTTGAACCTGCATCTCATCAACTGTAATGCTCATTTCTTTTTTTACTGCAGTTTTTTTTTCTGAAGCACTGACCATTTCTTTTTCTTTTTTTTCAACATCTTTTTTTTTATCACCACTGCTACCGCTAGAAGAACCAGACTCAGGCTTATCCTTTTTTGCTCGCTGTACCAGCGACAGTAATAACAACTCAAGCGGTAAAAAAGAAACAGGAGAGCTTTGATTTAAATCAAGCTGAACCAATTGGTTTAATAAAAACTGACTCACCTTGGGTTCTAATGTGGGTTTAAAATCCACCACCTTTAAGCTCCCTAACATATTTTGATGCAAAAAGCCTAAAAAGGATCGAATGAAGTACTCCTCATCATAATTTCTCTGACGAAGAGAAATAAAAAATTGACAAATTCCCACCTCATCTTTTGCAAGAATCAACTCAATAATCTTTTTTACTTCAACTATTGCAGAACCACCAACCATCTCATCAACTTTTTTCAGAGTTAACTCTCCTGATTGACTAGATATTTCTGCAAGTTTAACCGCATCTCTAAAACTTCCATCGGCTCGGCGTGCTATTTCTAGTAAAGCATCTTCTTCAAACTTAATCTTTTCTTCTTTTAAGATCTTTTTCAGACGATCAATTATTTCTTGAGTACTTGCCTTATAAAAGGTAATAAGATTGCAACGAGATACAATGGTGGCCGGTACTTTATGCAGCTCGGTTGTTGCCAAAATAAAAACAACATGAGGAGGTGGTTCTTCTAAAATCTTCAACAAAGCATTGAATGCCTCGTTAGTGAGCATGTGAACCTCATCAAGGATATATACCGCCATACTTCCCTCCTGAGGAGGAATAAAAATTCTTTCCTTGAGCTGACGAATGTCATCAATTCCACGATGGCTAGCTGCATCCATTTCTTGAACTATCAGCGATTCACCATTAAAAACCCTTTTTGCAAAATCGGTGCTGGGGTCTGGTTCTTTAAGAGTGACCTTTTGATTTTTAGCAGCTGAATCAAAAAAGATCTGTTGAGCCGCCTTTTCGTTTGAGGGGTCATTAAGCATCGCTCCAATAATTCTAGAGGCAGAAGTTTTGCCGGTTCCCTTAGGACCAGCAAACAAAAAAGTTTGAGGAAATTTCCCTGATTTCATCATCCTTAGCAACTGCTCTCTGACTCGAGTTAAGTCAAGATCAGCCACTTGATGAGGACGATATTTCAGATACCAAGACATAGTTCAATCTAATAACCGATCATTGTTAACTAAAAAAATCTCACTGGTGATGGTAGCCCAGTAAGTGCATCAATCCATGCTCTAAGTAAAAAGATAACTGATCGTCAACCATTTTTCCATAGCGCTTTGCGGTTGCAACTGCTTCGGGAAAACTGATCACCACCTCTCCTAAATGAATAGCCTCTCCTTGAGGTAAAGAGAAATCATTTAACTTTTTCTTTTCATGTTGAGGAAAAGAAAGAACATCTGTAGTTCCTTCATGATTCAAATGTTTTTCATTCAGCTCTTTAATCTTTCTTTTGCCAACAATCCAAACATCAAGTTGCACGTTGTCAAGCTTATGTTTCTTAATGATTTCTAGAGCTTTTTGTCGTAGCTTTCTTCGACTGACAGCATATCGAGAACTGACGCTAATATTTATTTTGATCATTATCAATACCTGGGTAGCAGATTGGTTTTTCTTAAATAATTGGTGAGTATTATGGACTGAGCGTTTCTGCGATCAAAGTAGCCGCTGATTGCACTTGGTCTTCTTGAATTAGTTTGTATATTTTGTTCAAGATCTCGGCGCTAAACCTGTTATCTTGAAGAACTGCCAAAAGTGACTTAATTTCCTGAATGTCTCCCTCTTCTTCTGGAGAAAAAATCATATGTGGTGTTTCTTCCATTGTCATCCTCCTATGTTTCAACAAGGTTATGAATAACTTCCTTTAGATCAATAATTCCCAGCGGTACCTCATCATCAGGGTCATCAACAAAGAGTAGAATCACTCTACCTCGGCTTTTTGGACTCCAAATTTTTGCCTCTCGAATTATTTCAGGGGATCCACCAAACTGCTTTTTGACCCACATGGCTGGACCAGCATCACCAACTACTCCCACCACCGCTATTCCTTCAGCGGGATTAACCGCAATCATCTTGCGAAATTTATACCAAGGCTTTAGCTCTGGATGACGAGTATTCCAATCGGGAAGATAAAGAGTTTGAACTGCAAAATAATATTTCTCCATCATAATTGATTTTTCTGTTAGTTCCCCGTCTTCAGTAAACCAACCAAAAGCACCTCTTTGTGGCGCTATTCCCGCCTCTTGATAGGCGTCATGATCAGACAAAGTATCACCAGGATACCTCATTAAGTGCTGTTCGCCGCCCATAATTCCGATCGAGTGATTGAGGCGATTGCCATCAAGCTCTGCCACTACCTCAAACCCCAACAAATCTGTCAGCTGCTGCTCTAGATAGAGTTCCTCCTCTTTAGGTAAATGACCCACTTCCATATTCACATAACTCACCATCTTACTCATAATTTCCTCAAGCTCTTGCTCCGTTATTTGTTTCAGAAGTTTGTTGCGTTGTTTTTCTTCCAATGCAGACAGGTTTTGCTGTACCTGAGCTTCAACCGGAACCGTGGCAGCCACTTGAGCAGCAAAAGTAACAGCAGTCATAAACTGTTTGGCAAAATCTGCAAGTTCAGTTTGATCTGGGAAAGTTGACAAGAGCCACTCATGAGCTTCTTTATTCTTCTTGGCCAACTTACTCATCAATTGATCGTACTTGTCGCCCAAATTCAGTGAAGTTTCGGCTGCTTTCTTGAAAGGAGAGCTAAGAGTTGTGGACAGCATAAATAGTGCTCTCTATGATTGTAATATGTAATTAGCTGCTTTTTTCAGTCTATCAAAACTACTCTGCCAACCAAGTGCTTCCATAATATCGTAAAGAGGAGGGGTAAACTTGCGAGCCGTAAGAGCTGAGCGCATCGACATAAAAAGATCTTTATGCTTGAGATTATGCTCATCAGCTACTGTTCTGACAACTCCTTCCCACTTTTCAAGAGTTTTGTCACTCAACTTTTCTAACTGATTAACAACTTCTTTAAGAGCCTGAGACATCAACTCTGGAGGTTGTTTCTGCAACAAATCATCTCGATCGTAGTCAAGATTATTTAAGAAATAAAAATCAATTAATTGATGAAACTCAGTAAGAGTGCGAGCCCTATCTTGGCTCAGTTTAATTGCATGTTCAAAAAGTTTGGAGTTTATCTTTTTCCAATCAATCATTTCTTGAACTTTAGTCACCAACTCTTCGTCTTCCCCGTGTTCAGCTACCCACATTAACCACTCATTCACAACCTTCATCAGCTGTTCAAAATCAAGTGATCGCAGATACTTGCCATTTAACCACTCTAGTTTTTTAACATCAAAAATTGGACCGGTTATATTCATCTCCTCCCACTCAAATTTGTCAATCATCTCCTGCATCGAAAAGATCTCTTGATTCCCACTTGGCTTCCAAACCATAAGTGCCAAAAAGTTCTTTACAGCTGATGATAAAAATCCATGCTCTCGATACCACCAAAGCGAAGTATTGCCTTTGCGTTTAGACAACTTTGATTTATCTGAATTTCTTAGCGTAGGAGTATGAATCAATTCGGGTACTTGCCAGTTAAAGTATTGATACAACAGTATGTGTTTGGGAGCACTGGGAAGCCACTCTTCTCCCCGCACAACATGAGTTATCTCCATCAAATGATCGTCAACCACAACAGCTAAGTGATAAGTTGGAAAGCCGTCAGACTTAATTAGCACTTGATCATCAACCACATTTGAATCAAATGTAACATCACCTCGCAACTTGTCATGAACAACAATTTGCTGATTGTCGGGAACCTTCATTCTTATTACCGCCGTCTCACCCTTGGCTATCCGCTTTCTTGCTTCGGCGAGGCTTAAACTTCTGCAGTGGCGATCATATTTGGGGGGAATTCCGGCTTGTCGCTGCTCATCTCTGATTTTCTGTAATCTTTCTTGACTACAAAAGCAGTAATAAGCATCGCCCTGATCAAGTAATTGATTGGCATATTTTTGATACAACTCCAACCTTTCAGATTGTCGGTATGGACCATACTCTCCACCTAAATCCGGTCCTTCATCTGGCTGGAAATCAAGCCAAGAAAAAGCTTGATGAAGAACATCTTCAGCTCCAGATATAAATCTTTTTTGATCAGTGTCTTCAAGACGCATTAAAAATTGTCCATCATAACGTCTAGCATAAACCCAATCAAAAAGAGCCTGAAAAGCTGTTCCTACGTGTGGAAAGCCAGTAGGAGAGGGTGCTATCCTGGTTCTAACCCGTCCAACTAATGATTGCTTCTTTTGTTTTGCCATACTTTATTGCTCTACTACATAACTTGAATCTATCGCAGAAACATAAGCCAAAAAATTGTCATCACCTGCAAAAACATAAATTGGCTGCAAGTAAGGTTGATCTTCAAAACTATCGAAATAACCCAGCTCAACTTCTCTGATAACTGCCTCTTGCAGACCTTCTCCCGAAGCTATGTAGCCTCCTCTATTTTTCAGCTCATTCCAAGCTTGTTCCACCGGTTTTAGTGGATAAGTGTGAAAATCATCATAAACTATTTTTTGATGATGATAATGCATTTGTAGAATGCTGTCATCTCCTTGTAATTTTCCGGTGATAACTGCACTCACAATTCCAGAGTTACTTTCAGGAGTAAACATCTTCAGTTCACCATCAACTGGTACTCGATTAAGATCAACTTGAACAAAATCAGAATCAGATAATGAAACAGCTGGAAACAGCTCTCCTGCCAAAACTCGAACGTATGAAATTTCTCCTGAAGCAGTTGCAATATCTCCAGGCAGAGAATCATTTTTTCTTAAATAGGATTTTACGGCTTGAACCGCATCATGTTTTTCTGGGAGAGACTGAGAGGTAATCAACTCTGGACGAGTGTTGTAATCCGAGCGTAAGGTAAAGTTATAATTAATCAAATTTACCTCAAAAATATACTCAATTGGTTGATACTTAATCCAGCGATAGTTGTTAGGATCAAGAATTTCCGGTTGAGACGTGAAGCCATATCTTGCAGCCAAACTTCTCGCTCTACTATCAGCAAGCAAGCTTGGAGATGGCACCTCCATTGTAAAAACTTTTGCTCTATCTTCAAATTGAGGCAATCGATTTCTCGCCGTTTCCAAAACGAATTTTTCTGGCCAAACTTCTTCTCCTTTTTCAGGAAATACTAATGAGGGTAATCTGCCAAAACCAACAGTCGGGGGAGGAGGGGGGGGCGGATTCATCGCCCGATAATAATTAACCGCAGCAATAAATAGCATCCTTAACACTAAGTAAGTCACCACCCCCACACCCAGTGCAAGAATCGCTTTTCTTCCAAAATCAGTAGCATCAGATAAAGTGAAGCTCGTTGATTGCTGATTTCGATTTACAGACATAGTGATATTCAATTTACAATTAGTAAGTTCTAGTGTTGATTACAAAAACACGTCTCTATTGTAACAGTAAATAGAGTCTCTACTAAGATTTGATCTTATTTCCCAAAACAGACTAGCGCCAACTTACCGACGATCCTACCCAATCAATTAGCGCACGAGTATCTTGATACCTATCAGTTGAACCCATCACCACAATTAATATTGGATTGTCACCCTCTTCCCAAACTGTAATTAACACTTGCTGTGCCAATAAAGTTGTTCCCGTTTTTAATCCCCTTACTTGCTGATAATCATTTAATAGTTGATTGGTATTATTTAGATGATACTCAATTCCTAACTTTTGATCTCGAATATTCATCTGTTGATAAGTTGGTAAAACAGATAATAACGAATCTTTCAACACCTCTCGAGCCAATAAAGACAGATCCCAACTTGATGAAAGCTGGCGATAATCATCAATTCCTGTAGGATTAGCAAAACTGGTTTGCAAAAGCGATAAATCTTTTGCTTTTGAGTTCATTTGATCAATAAAGGCCTGATAACCATCAGGGTGATGATAAGCCAGAATCAGAGCAGCATCATTGCCAGAATTGATCAAAATCGAGGCCAAAAGATCAGAAACGGTAACGTTTCCTCCCCAAACAAAACCCACCTTGTTGCCAGCCGCATTTAAACCAGGATTTACCTGAAGTTGATCTTCAAGTTGATACAACTCCTTTGCCACTAAGGCTGTCATCAATTTCACAGTTGATGCAGGATACAAAGGCATGTCTTTATTCCTTGACTTGAGAATGGCAGCCGAGTTTATGTCAACCACAACGTATGATTTAGCTGAAACCGCTTGAAAAGAATCATCATTAATTTGAGGCAAGTCTTCTTGAATGTTATCAACATCATTCGCTAAGATTATTGGTTGAGGCGAAGTGTGAGCCAGTCTTAAAAAAGTTTCACGTGTTTGGGCTTCGTGATTGAAAGTAGAAAACAGCGATCCCTGAATGGCTAGAAAAACCGCGCAGAAAAAAAGGGAGAAAAACTGATCAACTCTAAGATGATGCTTATACACAACTATGACAGCTAACAATTAATTCGCAAATTAG
This sequence comes from uncultured Pseudomonadales bacterium, assembly GCA_964463605.1. Taxonomy (GTDB): domain Bacteria; phylum Patescibacteriota; class Microgenomatia; order UBA1400; family PJMF01; genus DAOLOF01. Next base: position 12,045 of record CAYXBZ010000010.1, read on the forward strand.
TAATGGTATTAGATATGAGCTCATTTCTGAGGGGTTTCACCCCTCAGCGTTTTGTCTTGCTTTGCAAGATCAAAGCCTGCACCCCTGTGACTTTAATTTGAATATTATTTGAGTCACATTAGGGGGAATCCCCCTAAGACCCCCATTCTGATTATACCCCGCAGCAAGCTACGGGGTATAATCAGAATTAATATCGATTTTGTTTAATGAACTCAAGTAGAAGCAAGTTCCTGAGATCAAGAGATCTTGGCAGAACAATTTTGATTTCAGCCTGAAGTTGCCAGCTTAAGTCCTAACTCTTTTAGTTGTGAAAGACTCACTTCATTGGGAGCATTCATCACAGCCGTTCTGCCGGTTGAAGTCATAGGAAATGCAACCACTTCTTTGAGCGATGTTTCTCCTGCCAACAACATAGCCAATCGATCTACACCAAGAGCAATTCCCCCATGTGGAGGGGTACCTAATTTAAATGCTTCGAGCATATGCCCCACATTCTCTTCTATTTGTTCATCACTATAACCCATGATCTGAAAGGTTGACCTGAGTACTTCTGGCTGATGAGCGCGAATACTGCCTCCACCAACTTCATATCCATTACAAACCAAGTCATACTGAACCGCTTTGATTTGATCGATGTTTTTGTGCTGCAAATGGTTCTCTAGATATTTCTGTTGAGGAGCACTAAAAGGATTATGGGTAAAAGTCCAACCACTCTTGCTATCTTGAGTCTCGGCAGCATCACTTTTGTCTACTTTTTTAAAGAAAGGGAAATCTACCACCCAAGCAAAAGCTAGCACTCCTCGATCTTTCTCCTCCTGTGATCTGAGATCAAACTTATCTTCACCGTATTGATCGATTGCTTCTTGATAGGGAATAACTGGAAATTGCTCATTCTGCAGTGCACCTCCTACTTTTGTTACCGCAGATTTGACAGTTTCTTCCACTAAATTCATGACTTGTTCTTGATTCACAAAACTCATTTCCAGATCAAGTTGAGTAAACTCAAAACCTCGATCAGCTCTTAAATCCTCATCACGAATACATCGAGCAAACTGAAAATATCGCTCAAAACCAGCTGTCATTAAGAGTTGTTTGTACTGTTGAGGACTTTGGGGAAGAGCATAAAATTTACCAGGTTGAAATCTTGATGGAACTAAAAAATCACGAGCCCCTTCTTTGGTAGACTTAGTTAATAAGGGAGTTTCAATTTCAACAAATTCCTTGTTAACTAAACTTTGGCGGAGCGCTGCTGACAAATCAGATCGAAGTCTAAGATTGCGTTGTAAGCGAGCTCTTCTTAAATCCAAGTATCGATATTTTAGTCGCGGGACTTCGTTAATATCTAAACCATCATCCTCCAAAGTAATTGGAAGTTCCTGACAATCACCTAGCAACTCATACTCCAGCGCTTCTAGTTCAATCGAACCTGTTAGTAGATCTTTATTGACATAATTCTCAGATCTCTTTTTGACAACACCGATAATCTGAACAACTGATTCTATCCGAAGCTCCGACAACATATTAACTCCCACAACCTGAATTTTCCCTGTTTTGTCACGCACATCAAGAAACGTAATTTTGCCATGATCTCGCTTACTGTCTACCCAACCTTGAAGCTTTACTTTTTGACCGATTAAATTTGGGGTTTGATGAGTTAAAGTTCGTTGCATATGAAGGCTATTATAGTTATTAGACAGTTTTAAGTCGAGCGGATAAGTTGGTGTACAAATTGACCTATTAAACTTGATTGTTAATGCTGCCCTTGCATTTCCTCAATAAATTTGATTTAATACCTGACTGTATGTGTAACCACTACCTACCAACTAGCCAGTTTAAGAGATTCCTTATTATTTGGAACACAAAAAAGGCGGTGGTGTAGGTTAAAAAGAAAAAAACAACATTAACATCACACCCCGCAAAAAAAAGGCGGGGTTTTTATTAAAATTAGAATATTATTGTTAGGAAAAATATGAGTATTTCTTTAGAAGGATATAAATATCAATCTCATCAAGAAGAGGAAATGAAAAAACTTATTGTGAGAGCTCTTGATTCTCAAAATTCAGATCTTTACTCAGTTGCTGCTCAATTGGTTAATCTAACTCGCGAAGCTGGTATGTTGCCACATATAAGTGACGAGCAGTTATTAGACTCATACTTTGATTTTTTGGGCAAATTTTGTTCGACATCTAATAACAAACATTGGCCGTCAGCAGAGGAAGATCTTGCTCAAATCATGCTTGAGAATGCTCAAAGTAAATATAACCTGGCATATGCAGTTTGGCTCCTGGTCAAGACTTGCAATAGTAATAATTGCCCCAAAGAAGAAAACGAGGGGATATTAAGAAGACCCAAAGCAACAATTGAGTCTGGACCAGGAAGATACAGTCTTACCAGCAGATAATTATTCTTTCTGATCAATTACACCAGTTGGATTGTTATCACGCTATAATAACAGCATGAAATACTTTTTTGCTGTTGTTCTCTTTACAATATTTTTAGCTTTAACTACAACACTTGGCTATTGGGTTGGCCAACAAAACCCCGACCAAAATCTTTTATCATTGCTTTCCTCTTCGCCATCTCAATTAATCTCACCATTAACCATAACTCCAGAACCAACTCCCAAGCCGCTGCCTCTTAATCAATACTCAATCCCGAATCTCAAAAAATATCCCTTTGAGTCCAGCCAGATCATTGTCACTCAGGTTGTTGAAGAGCAAGAAACATTTAACACATACCTTTTTTCTTATCAAACAATGGGCAAAACCATGACCGGGTCAGCTAACATTCCTCAAGAATGCAAGGAAAAACCAAGCTGCCCAGTGGTTGTTTTAGTCAGAGGCTACGCCACTCCAGAACAGTACTCGCCAGGCTTTGGCACAAGAAATGCTGCAGCTGTTTTTGCTAATAACGGCTACATCACCTTGGCGCCGGATTTTTTTGGTTTTGCCAACTCAGACCCAGAGTCAGAAGACTCCTGGGAAGCGAGATTTATTAAACCCATCAATGTTATTGAGTTAATCGAGTCACTTAAAGACAATTCAAGTCTTCAAATAAGCCCCAGCGTTGCATCTTCAATAGAGAGTCCTTCTGCAGAAGATTTGTCTGACACCATCAGTTTCACTGATTTCGTAACTGCCGATCCATCACAAATCAACATCTGGGCCCACAGCAATGGCGGTCAAATTACTCTTAGTTTACTTCAAGTTTTAGAAGAACCGATTCCAGCTACTTTATGGGCACCGGTCACCGCCCCCTTCCCCTACTCAATCTTGTTTTTCACGAGAACCAGCGCCGATGAAGGCAAAGAGGCCCGAGCTTGGCTAGCGATGTTTGAAAAAGATTATGACGTTTTTGATTTTACTGTTACTCAACACTTGGACAAACTCACGGGTCCCATCCAAATCCATCATGGAGCCAGAGATCCTGATGCTCTAATAGTCTGGTCAGATAGTTTCATAAAAAAAATAGAGCTAGAAAATAAAGCTCGAGAAGATGAGGCAGAATCTGAAGAGAGATCGCATCAGCTGCCAATAGAATATAATTACTTTGTTTACCCTCAAGCCGATCACAACCTCCAGCCAAGTGAAAACTGGAATCAAGCGATCGCTCGGGATTTAGAATTTTTTGCAAAATACAACTAATTTTTTAAGATATGTCTAGGGCATCATCAAGAATTAAAAAAAGCAAAAGAGCTCAAACAAGAAGAGTTAAGACTGCACCTCCTTCGCAACAAAAAACTAAAAAAGTATCGTCACAAAAGAAAAACGCGTCTCACCAAACTTCTTGGTTAAAGGGTTATATAACCCATCTACCAACGTTTTTACTTTGCTTAGTAAGTGGTTACTTAACCTATTTATTTATTTCAAACGTTAGTCCTGAATCTGTTAGACATTTTCTTTTGCCCAATACTTATTTACCCTTGATTGTTTTAGTTTTCATCACAATATTCTTTCTTTTCAGCTTTCTGCTTCTTAACAGCCGAAGAGGAATGTTTGCTGCAAATTACATCAGTTTACTTCTCTTTTTAGCCCTTAATCAGGTAATTATTGACTGGAGACTAATAACATTGCTGTTAGTTCCCTTTGTCACAATCGAGATAATATTAAGCTTAATAATTCAATCAAACTAAACTATAATAGCCAAAATGATTCTTGGCGACAAAATAGTTATTCTACTTGGATCAAGTCACTAATCAAACGAAAGCAGTTGCAATCACATGAAAAACAGATTTTACCTTACCACAACTTTGCCTTACGTTAACGCCGAGCCACACATTGGCTTTGGTTTAGAGATTACTGAAGCCGATGTCATCTCCCGCTATCAAAGAATGATTGGTCGTGAGGTAATTTTCAACACCGGCACCGATGAACACGGACAAAAGATTTATCAAAAAGCTGTTGAGGCCGATCAAGATCCTCTGAAATATTGCGATCATTATGTTCAAAAATTTCAGGACTTAAAAGATTTGCTAAATTTGAGTTACACTCACTTCATTCGCACTTCAAGCGCTAAACATCGACAAGCTGCTCAAAAATTTTGGCAGATAGCTAAAGACAATGGAGATATTTATTTGACAAACTATCAAACAAAATATTGCGTTGGCTGTGAGTTAGAAAAAAATGAAAGTGAGTTGATTGATGGCAAATGTCCACTTCATCCTGATTTAGAACTTGAACTAAGAAATGAAGAGAATTACTTCTTTAGATTTTCAAAGTATGAAAAGCCTTTGCTAGAACTCTACCAAAATAATCCAGATTTAGTTTACCCTCAGGCTAAAATGAATGAGGCGATTGCTTTTGTTAAACAAGGTTTGCAAGATTTTAGTATCTCAAGACTAAAATCAAAAATGCCTTGGGGCATCGAAGTCCCTGAAGATCCTGATCACGTGATGTATGTTTGGTTTGATGCCCTGGTTAACTACATCTCCACACTTGACTGGCCCAATGATCAAGAAACCTTCTCAAACTTTTGGCCAGGAATACAAATCGCTGGAAAAGATAATTTGCGTCAACAAGCAGTAATGTGGCAAGCAATGTTGATGTCGGTAGGTCTACCCAACAGCAAAAAAATATTGATTAATGGATTTATCAGTATTGACGGGCAAAAAATGAGTAAATCTTTGGGCAATGTCATCTCACCTCAAGAAATGGTAGAAAGATATCAAACCGATGCTTCAAGAATGCTTCTAGTCTCTTTGGGTACTTTTGCTGATGATATGGATGTGAGTTGGGAAAAACTTGATAAGAAATACAAAGCGGATCTAGCCAATGGATTGGGGAATTTGTGCTCAAGAGTAGCAAAAATGGCTCAAACAGAGCAACTGGTTTATCAGTCAAAATTATGTCCACTTAATAAGACATATCAAGAGTTGATGAATGCTTTTCAACTCACAGAAGCGCTTGATTGGATTATGGATCAATCTCGACAGCTCGATCTCTTTCTCAGTCACAAAAAACCCTGGGAAAAAACTGGTCAAGAAAAAAAAGATCTGCTACTGGATGCAATCGAAAAAATTCAAACAATCGCCTTTCATCTTCAACCTTTTATGCCAGATACTTCTCAATTTATTCAAAATCACTTTCACAACGAGATAAAAGCCTTAACTCCATTATTTCCACAACTCCCAGATTAGTTGAGCATAAAAAGCATGAAAAACAACATCTTTGACACTCACTGTCATTATAATCTTGAGCCATTGTTTTCGGGAAAAGAGCAGTTTTTCAGTAAAAAACATATGGATCAATGTATAGGTTTGGGCTGGAAAGATCACTGGCAAAAAGCACAAAAAAATGGCGTGTTAGCAAGCTTGATTGCTGGAACCGATCTTCAGTCAAGCCAACTGGCTATCGATATCAGTCGCCAGCACCCTCACTTATTTGCGAGCATTGGTCTTAACCCGGTTGATTTTCACTCGCATAACAGAGACTCTTTGCTTAAAGATCTTGAAGAAATACAAGATTTGGCAAAAAACGAAAAGGTAGTAGCTATTGGAGAAACAGGGCTAGATTACTTTAGATTTACCGATCAATCTAATGGCTCTTTACTAATCGATCTTCAGCAAGAGATATTTGTTAAACACATTCAGCTTGCCAATCAATTCCAAAAACCACTGATTATTCATGCGAGAGACAAACACGATACTGCTTATCTTTCAATTATCGATCTATTAAAAACTCATTATCAGTTCATTAAGCCTTTTGTACTTCATTGTGTGTCTGGACCTCTTGATTATATCGAGACCGCTCTTGAATTGGGCGGATATATCTCGTTTGCAGGCAATATTACTTATCCTAACGCCCAAAATTTACGAGAAATATTGAGCATAGTCCCTTTTGATCGATTATTAATTGAGACTGATGCTCCTTTTTTGCCACCACAATCATATCGAGGAGAAGTTAATCAACCAGCCTATATCTGCAACACTGCAAGCTACCTTCAGGAAAATTTTGAAGTTAATTTGGCTCAAGTTTTGGTTAACAGTCAAAATTTTTTTGATGTTCATATTCAGGCGGAATCTTACAACCAATCCAAAGATGGGTTAAAATAACCCCAGTAATAAGAGATTAATGATAAAAAGATACTTTAAACGACATCCAATTCGAACCAAGCGAGCTTTAGAAATATTACCAGGCTTTGTTTCTTGGTCATTGATTTTATTTCCTATATGGGGTTCATTTGTCTTTCCAGTGGGAGTAGCATATTTCGTCATCATTTTTGCTGTTTACTGGCTACACAGGTCATTGATCCTGGCTTTTTTATCAATTTTGGCCCACTTCAAGATAAAAGCAGCATCTAAATTTGACTGGGTGGCAGACTTAAAGAGTCAACACCCTCATCAATGGGATGAAGTTCATCACATTATCGTGATACCAACCTACAAAGAACCGCTTTACATTCTCAAGAGAACTTTAAATGGACTTAGTCAACAATCTTTTCCCACGAAAAATATTCACATTATGCTGTCTTTCGAAGAAAGGGAGGGTCAAGTAGCCCAAACTAAAGCCCAGAAGTTAATCGATGAGTATAAAGATATTTTTGGCAACTTATGGACTTCATTTCATCCAGATATCGAAGATGAGGTTAAAGGAAAATCTTCAAACACCTCATGGGGAGCAAAGATCGCTAAGCAAAAATTAATTGATGAGCAAAATTACGATATCAACAAAGTAACTATTACCAGCGAAGATGCCGATGCCATCTTTCATCAACATTACTTTTCTTATCTCACTTACGAGTTCTTGCAAAGTAATGAACCGTATAACGTTGTCTGGCAGGGAGCAATCATGTTTTATAACAATATTTGGGAAGTTCCTGCTCCAATTAGGGTTCTGGCTTCCTCGTTTTCGGTAATACAGATGTATATCCTTATGAGAAAAGATCGATTGATTAATTTTTCAACCTACTCCACTACTCTCAAGCATGCCCAAGAAATTGGTTACTGGGACACTGACGTTATTCCTGAAGACTATCGTTTTTTCTTTAAATCTTATTTTGCTAAAAAAGGTAATTTTCAAGTTCAACCAATTTTTCTACCAATATACTGTGATGCAGCTCAGGCAGACGGACTTATTAATACTTTCAAAAATCAATACGAGCAGTTGAAGCGTTGGGCTTGGGGAGTAAGTGATGATGCTTATATTATTCGGCAATATGTTTTGTCTGATGCTCCTTTCTTTGACAAAACATTGAGGGTACTAAAGGTAATTGAAGATCATTTTTTGTGGCCTGTTAATTGGTTTGCTATTACCATAGCAGCTAGCTTGCCACCTCTTTTAAATCAAGACTTCAACCGAACTATTATCGGTAAGACATTGCCTCAAGTAACTTCGCTATTGCTAACATTTGCACTATTTTCAATGATAATTGTTATCATTATTGATGCTCTTAATCGACCGCCTCGACCCAAAGAAAAAAGTTTTTTTTCTTTTATTTTTCAACCGCTTGAATTTATATTAATGCCTGTTATTGGATTCTTCTTTTCGGCTTTACCCGGAATAGATGCCCACACCAGACTAATGCTTGGAAAATATATAGAGTATAAGGTTACCACCAAAGTGTAGTGCTTACTTGTCATTAAAATTGGTCTTTCTTGAAATATCGCTCTTTCACTTCGCTTTTATAATCGCTAAAATAGAGTCATGATCAAAACCTTCCTTCTAAAAATAGATAAATTGCTAGACCGACACACTGCTCTTCTTCTTTCTTTAATGATCTTGGTCATCCTCAGAGTTCCCAACTTTTTTGATCCTTATTGGTATGGCGATGAAGCAATCTATTTAACTCTTGGCCAAAGCATTCGATCTGGACAAAAACTTTATACTGACATCGTAGATCACAAAACCCCAATTATTTATTACTTAGCAGCTGTGCCCAATCAATTTTGGTTTAGGATACTGCTGTTTGGTTGGATGATTGTTACCACCACTCTTTTCTATGATATTTCAATCAAGATCTTTAAAAAGTCGGTTGCTTACTTTGGAACGCTGATGTTTGTTCTTTTAACCACTCTTCCTTATTTTGAAGGTCATCTACCGAACGGGGAGTTATTTGTTATGGGTTTTGTTATTACTGGCTTATGGTTACTTCTGAGATCAGATTATTTAAAGACCATCCTTGAACCTAACTCAAAGATAAACAGAAAGTTTGTGAAAAAACAGTTTCTTCCGCTATTTGCTGTAGGAATTCTATTTGGACTCGGAATCTTAACCAAGGTTCCTGCTCTACTTGATTTTGCTGCTCTTATCACTCTTCCCTGGTTCTTTATCATTCACAAACACCTTAAAGAAGTAGGCTCCATCAATTCAAATAAATCTTCAAGAGGAAAATCTTTTATTCAAACAATTATCTCAAACACCAAAAGGTGCATCAATCACACCTTTAACAAAAAATTAATCAACAAAGTTATAGCTCTTATTTGGCACTGGCTGCCCATGATTTTAGGGATGGTCACACCAATATTGTTATCGATTATTTATTTTATTTCAGTTGGTTCAGGAGCTGACTATTTGGAGTTTGGACTGCTATATAATTTCCATTACACCCAAACTTGGACTCACAACTTTGGAAGCAGCTTGGTGAACTTTTTGTTTACACTCCCAGGAAAAACCTTAATACTTGGGTTTTTACTAACCACCATTACTTTAATAAAATCACTTCCTCTAAAAGCCAAGTTTTTCTGTGGCTGGTATCTGCTAACTCTCTACTCAGTACTTCTTTCAAACAGACCATATCCCCACTACTTTCTTCAATCGGTACCTGCTCTAGTACTCTTGATAGCCTATTGGCTTGATTTGATCGCGAGAAATAAAAAGAGTCACTACAAAGAATTATTTTCCACTACACTTTCAATACTTTTTTCTACAGCTTTAACTGTGGCAATTCTGATTACTCTTAATTTTGGCACATACTCAACATCAAAATATTACAACAATTTTTATCAATACCTTACAGGTAGAATAAATCAAAAACAGTACTATCAAACCTTCAATCCGCTAATGGAAGATAATTATGAAATCGCTCAGTTTCTTAAAGATCAGAATATAGATCGACTGTTTATTTGGGGGAATAACGCTATGCTCTATGCCTTAAGTGAAACCGTGCCTACAACGCGCTTCACAGTTGCCTTTCATATAAAAGATTTAAAGGTGTACGACGAAACAATGGAGCAAATTGAACAAGATCCACCTAAGTATATTGTCGTTATGAACAATGCCTACTCTGATTTTTCTGATTTTTATCAATTCCTATCGCAAAATTACATTCCAAATTACTCCTATTCGCATATGGTACTTTATAAAAAAACAAATGTTTTGTAATGTTAGGCACGCAAACAAAGAGAAGAACTACTGGAAAAACCAGGTTCAGCCTTGGTCCAAGATATGCTTTAGTACCTCTTAGAATATCAATATTGATATCTTTTTTTCTTATTGTGTATACACTGGCTCTTCAACCATTCATCCAACCAGTAGTGCCAATTTTTCACTCTTTACTTTCAGGTTCTGATCAACTTGCGCCTAAGATTTGGCTATTAATTTTTCCCGCATTATCGATCTTTATCAACATCGTTCACATTGGAGCCATCAATATTACATCTATGAGTCAGCTGGTGATTAAACTCTATGCATGGGCTGATTTATTATTGCAACTTATACTGCTAATGATAACTTTAAGAAATACTTTGGTAGTCTTGTAGATATGATTGAGGTCATCGTTTTTTTACTCAG
>CAYXBZ010000010.1:22370-23856 GCA_964463605.1 uncultured Pseudomonadales bacterium
GATGATATCTATGATCTTCATCCTTATTGGAGATTGATAGCAGGGGTTATTGCTGGGTTAATCGTGGTTGGTTCAGGAATAGGTATTGCCTATGTTTCACATCCATTTCAAGAGGGAGTTATTCACCTCGACACCATTAAATTAAATCTTGAATTGCTTGGAAGAACAAGGGAACTCTGGATTTTTGCCGACCTCTTTGCTCTAGTTTTTATTCTTTGGAACATGAACATTGTTAACTGGTCAAAAGGCCTCGATGGTCAACTTCCAGCCTTCGTAGTAGTAGCTTTTGTGTTTCTCGGGCTTTTGAGCGATTCATTTAGTTCTGACCCCACTCAGTTTAATAATGCTCTTCTAAGTTTTATTTTGGCAGGCTCTTTTGCTGGCTTATTAATATACAATTGGTATCCACAAAAAATTATGCCCGGATATGGAGCGGGTTCTCTTGCAGGTTTTTTTCTGAGTATTTTGGCAGTTCTTTCAGGAGCAAAAGTGGCAACAACACTAATGGTTTTAGCCATTCCAACCGCAGATGCTATCTTCACAATAATTCGCAGACTAACAACAGGAAAATCACCAATATGGGGAGATCGAGGCCATCTTCATCATCTACTCCTCGACAAACTTGGCTGGGGAAGAAGGCGAGTGGCGATATTTTATGCCACAACCAGCTTAATTATGGGAGTGTTATCGTTGTATTTAAATACTTTTGGAAAGATTGTTGCCTTGATGTTATCATTTCTTCTTGTCTTTTTTCTGCAAGTTTGGACTAGAATATACACAACAAAGACAATATGAAAGAATACTTCCAAACTCTTAAACTGCTACTGATTAGCGCCCGCCCACTGCAGTGGATTAAAAATATCGCTTTATATGCTCCCTTAGTATTCTCTGGATTTCTTTTCTACAATCCCATTGATGGCCCTGCATACTTTTATGTTGTAACCAAGGCTTTTCTGATCTTTTGTTTATTAACTTCAAGTGTATATCTAATTAATGACGTTCTTGACATTAAATCAGATCAAAAACATCCAGTAAAAAAATTTCGCCCTATTGCCGCTGGTCAGGTATCAACATCAACAGCCGTTTTTTCAGCATTTATTGGCCTTTCAATCGTCTTTTATCTATCACAGTCTTTTTCTCCTTTCTTTCAATTGATAATCCTAGGATATGTGAGTTTGCAGCTTCTTTACTCATTTAAACTGAAGTATCTTCCTATTTTAGATGTTTTAACGATAGCCTCTGGTTTTTTACTAAGAATTTATGCTGGATCACTAGCCGTGAATTTGCATATGAGTGTTTGGTTCCTGTTAACGGTTGTCTCAGCCTCATTATTTTTAGCCGTTGGAAAAAGACAAAGTGAGCGCACCTTAATGAAAGATAAAGACAAAGAGCTAACTAGAGTAACTTTGAGCAAATATAGCCAAAGATTGCTTGATGTTTATACCAGTATGTTCGCCAACGCTACCTGGCTCACTTATGCTCTTTT
>CAYXBZ010000011.1:0-22708 GCA_964463605.1 uncultured Pseudomonadales bacterium
ACTTCTTCTCCTTCCTCATTAATTACTTTTATTGAAGTGGGAATCGTATCATTAACTGACAACATAATGCTCCTTAAAATATTTATAAGTTCAACCACGATAGAAAGTTTCTATCATCTTAGCTAATACTCACTATAGTTAAATCAAGAAAAGAAAACTGTATGCAGGATTACAGCAAAAAAGCAGTTAAAGCAAAAATAGCGCCGATAAGAGTCCAAACAGAAGACTGTAAATAATTGCCTCTAATTGGATTGTCCAGAAAACATTTTTTTGAACAAACTTTTTCTTTAAGTAAACCAATCCCTCAATCGTATTTGAAAAAGGAATTGCACTTGAGAAATCAGCATAAACAAACATTAGCCCAGCCATAAAAGAAAACTGTAGCAAAAATGACAACTCCCTTAAAAAAGGAAGTATTGGGTACAACACCACAGACATTAGCAAGCTCCTCACTAACTGAGAAGGAAATAGTAATTTGGCTATTCTATTGCTTTCCTGCTCATTATCCATATCCCTGAAGAAAGATTTATAGAGACGGTCTTTGCCAGAATACATTTTATGAGCCAGCTGAAGATCAATCACCCCTGCGACCATATAGCAAAAAATGTGAATTGCAAAAAAGACTAGGCTGAATTTGAGATAAAAAATTATTGGCACGATAAGTTGTTAATTAGTAATTGGAATTCTCTTGATTATTCAATCATATGCTCAACTCTTGAGCAACTCTCGAATAATCTTTGAAATCATGAATCTCAAAGCTTTTGATTGATAAGAAACATCATTAAATGACCCAATAATATATGCTTCTGTTTGAGGATGATAAAACATGAAGGCTCCCGTTACACCAACACAGCCCCAACAATTGAACTTTTCAGGCATGATAAGAGGAATTGTCACAAATTGCCAAATCGAGTACCCATATCTAACGCCAACAGAAGGAAAACTCATTGGATAATTGTCGCTCATCATTCGTTCTAAAGACTCTTTTTTGATAATCTCTTGATTAACTAGAGATCTCATAAATATCAAATACTCTTCTAACGTAGCGACCACTCCACCCCCAGCAAAATCAATCTGGGCAAGACCATCAATAGTTGAGCCATCCACATCATTGAGATAGAATTTTGCTAAAGGATACCTTGATTTTTCAGCTGGTTGTGAATAGCCCAACATATAGGCTTTTTTCATTTTTAGAGGATTGAAAATATATTTATGAAGCGCTTCAAAAAAAGGCTTACCGGTGATGCTTTCAATAATAAGACCCAAAAGATGATAATTTGTATCGGTGTAATGGTGTTTTTCTCCGGGCTTGAATTTTGGAGTTAAGTTTTCTTTTCCCCATATGACTGCTTCCCTGGGAGTAAAATGCTCAGACTCCTCCATCACCTTTTTTAATAACTGATAGAAAAAATCGTCTAAACCAGAAGATTGATTGAGAAGATGAGAGATTTTTATCTCGATAGAATACTCCTTGCCATTAAAAACGTGCAGACCTGCCATTAGTTCGTTGTCCAAATATTTTGAAATAGGATCATCAAATGACAGCAGCTTTTGTTCATGAAGAATTGCAATAATGGTGGCAGTAAACAATTTGCCTACACTCGCCAAATAATTAGGTTGCTGTGGATGGGCTGTAGCGCCACCTGTATCACCTTCGGCGATATTCAAATGAATCCCCAATTTATCAGAATGAACTAAAAGATAGGCATTTTTAACCTTATCATCATTTTTTACTTGAGTTCTGAAATTATTCTCAATCGCAGTTTGGACTTGAGTTGACACTTGTTTAAAACCCTCCTTTAAAGAAGAAAATCTTATGAATAATTGATTAACTTATATTCCAGCGCAATATCGGATTGAGTTGCTTTAACCTGTTCGTATTGAATGTCGGGCTGACTGGACTTGAACCAGCGACCTCTCGGCCCCCAGCCGAGCGCTCTAGCCATCTGAGCCACAGCCCGATTAACAGAACATTTTACAACTAATTTAGTACCAATTTTAATTTTCCTACAGTTTTTTTCAGAATTCTGTAGCAAAATTGCTATTATCAGCAATTAATTATCAGTAAAAAAACAAACACAGGTTAGCTTATTGTAAATCAACAGTTTACTAAATTCACTATTCATTTTTAATTAATGATTAAGTATAGTGATACTAACTGAACAAAAACCAAACATCCGCTTTATTTAAAACAATTAATAACAACCAGAAAGAAACTAATGGCAAAATCAAAATCTAACACTAAAGTTGAGGTAAAAACTGAGAAAAAAAGCAAAGAAGTTGACACCCAAAAACAACAGGCAGTCAACATCGCTATGAAGCAAATCGAGAAAGAGTACGGCCAAGGATCAATTATGAAAATGGGCGAATCATTGGCCAATGTTGATAAAATTCCTGCCGTCCCTACTGGCTCAATTTCACTTGACTTAGCCTTAGGTATAGGTGGCTATCCAAAAGGAAGAATCGTTGAAATCTACGGACCAGAAGCTTCTGGTAAAACAACTTTGTGTCTTCATGCTATTGCTGAAGTGCAAAAACAAGGTGGAGTGGCTGCTTTTGTTGATGTCGAGCACGCTCTTGATCCAGTGAGAGCAGAAAAAATTGGAATCAACCTTGATGAAATGCTTATTTCCCAACCTGATTACGGAGAACAAGCTCTTGAAATTTCAGAAAAACTTATTCGTTCTGGAGGAGTTGATATCTTGGTAATTGACTCGGTAGCTGCCCTAGTTCCAAAATCTGAAATCGAGGGTGAAATGGGTGACTCACAAATGGGAGTTCAAGCCCGATTAATGTCACAAGCCATGAGAAAACTTGCGGCAGCCATTAACAAAACTGGTACTTTAGTTATCTTCACTAATCAAATCAGAATGAAGATTGGCATCATGTTTGGTAGTCCTGAAACTACTTCAGGTGGACAAGCTCTTAAGTTTTATGCCTCTCAACGTCTTGACATTAGACGCATTGGAGCCATAAAAGAAGGTGACGAAGTAGTTGGAAGCAGACATCGAGTTAAGGTCACAAAAAATAAAGTTGCCCCACCATTCAAAAAAACCGAATTTGATATGAATGATAAAGGAATTTCGTGGAGTGGTGACATTCTCGATTTGGCAGTAGAAATGGACATTGTTGAAAGATCAGGTAGCTTCTACAAATACAAAGGAGAAGTGATGGCTCAAGGAAGAGAAGCCAGCAAAGAATTCTTAGAACAAAACAAGAAAATTGCAAACGAAATTAGAGAAGCAATTTGGGCTAAAGTCAAAGAATCAAGAAAGTAAGCAACTCTTCTTCAAGTCAATAGATTTTTGCTTGATTTATGGTTCTTTTTTTACTAGTCTTCAAGAGGATTTTTATTGACTCTGTTTACTATTGCGACTATAATACTCTTAGCAACGGCGAGAACTCGCCTTTTTAGAATTAATATATAGCAACTAGATTATCAATAAATTAAAATGACTCGAGATTATATTAGGCTGTATCTGCTACTATCAAACCTGTAATTAGCTCGATCATTGTTGATTTCATTTATCTTATAGCTAAATATAATAGCTGAGTTCTCACCCTGCATTGTTGTTATTATTCGTAACTTACGACTGATGGTCG
This sequence comes from uncultured Pseudomonadales bacterium, assembly GCA_964463605.1. Classification (GTDB taxonomy): domain Bacteria; phylum Patescibacteriota; class Microgenomatia; order UBA1400; family PJMF01; genus DAOLOF01. Next base: position 3,604 of record CAYXBZ010000011.1, read on the forward strand.
TAAGTTTATTAGTCGCAAAAGGAGTTAATTATGGCATTTTTCAATAATCTATCAGCACTATTCTCAAGAGAGTCAAAAGACAAACAGACTCCAAAAAAAACAAAAAAATCAAGTCCTCAGAAACAAGCCGTAAATAAATCACAAACTGCCCCTCCAAAACAGGTTACTCGAGCACCAAAAGTAGATTCTCAGGAATTAGCTCATGAAAAAGAGTCTTTATTGCGTGAAGCTAAAGCTCAGGCAAGAGAAATTGTTGTTGAAGCAAAAGATACAGCTTTACAGATAAAAGCAAAAATTGAGCAAACAGCTCGCAAACAGGAGCAAGAATTTTCGCAAAGAAGCCAATTGCTAGATAGCAAAATTGACAAGCTAGATAAAAGACTCGACGAAATAAATCGAAAAGAAGAAGCAATTAATAAAGATAGAGAAAATCTCAACGAACTCAAAAAAAAGATCGATTCAACAAAAACGAAAATGTTGCAGAGGCTGGAAGAAATCTCTGGCATGACTCAACAAGAGGCAAAGACTGCTCTCATGGAGGGAGTCGAGAAGCAACTCACTCATCAGTTAGCGGCTCTTGTTAGACAAAAAGAAGAGGAGGCTCAAGTTGAAGCGAAAGACAAAGCTCAAGAAATAATCATTGAGTCGATGAGGCACGGAGCCACCGATTATGTAGCTGAATACACTGTGTCGGTAGTTGACATCCCTTCCGAAGACGTTAAAGGGAAAATAATTGGAAAATCTGGACGAAATATCCATGCTTTTGAAAGAAAAACTGGAGTTGATCTTGATTTAGATTACTCAGATAAAGAAGTTAGGCTGTCTTGCTTTGATCCAGTTAGAAGAGAAATCGCTCGAATATCACTGGAAAGACTAATTAAAGACGGTCGAATTCAACCGGTACGCATCGAACAAGTGGTAGATAAGGTAAAACAAGAAATTGATCAAATCATGATCGATGCTGGCAAAGATCTCTGTCAAAGAGTTGGCGTCTATAATCTGCCACACGAACTAATAAAAATCCTTGGAAGATTTAAGTATCGCTTTTCATATGGACAAAATATGGTCAAACACACTCTTGAGGAAACAAAGATTGGAATCAAGATCGCCCACGAATTGGGGTTAGATGTGAACGTAGTCAAACTTGGTTGTTTACTCCATGATGTAGGGAAAGTATCCGAAAATCCAGACGAAAATCACGTTCAAGCCGGAGTAAAAATTGCAAAGAAATTTAATATGCCTCAAGAAGTAGTCGATTGTATCGCCCAACATCATGAAGATGAACCTTTCACTTCTCCTGAGGCAATGGCCGTTTATGTGGCTGACGCAATTTCAGGTGCAAGACCAGGGGCAAGATATGAAAATATCGATGAATACTTTGAACGCCTGCAAAACTTAGAACAAATTGCCACCAGTCACAGCGAAGTAGAAGAGGCATATGCAGTAAAAGCCGGCCGCGAAGTAAGAGTCTTACTTAACCCCGAAAGATCAAAAGATGACGATGTGGTAGTACTAGCCAACAAGATTAAAGAAAAGGTAGAGAATAAACTCACCTATCCAGGCTCAGTCACCATTAATGTGATTAGAGAGTCGCGACACTCGGCAACCGCTAATTAACGAGAATCAATTGGGGCGCACATAGGCTTTAAGCCTATGTGCGCCCCATATTCATTTCATATTCATTTCACATTTATTTATCAATTTCATATTCATTAACTGATAATAATCAATTTATTTGATAGAATGGAACCCTAATGCAAGCAGCTTACTCAGTAGCACAAATAATTCTTTCAATTCTTCTAGTAGTCTTAATTCTACTTCAAGCCCAAGGAACCGGACTTGGAAGCACTTGGGGAGGTGGAGGAGAAACATACCACACTCGAAAAGGAGTTGAAAAAATTGTTTTCGTTGCAACCATTGTAGCCATCTTCATCTTTGTTTTGCTTTCAATTGCTAATTTAATACTTTAGTTAGTAAAATTAGTAACAGCCACTCATCAATTCACTGTTTATCATGAGAAAGTTTTACTGGTATCTAACAGCTTACGTAAAAAAACACGGCTTGACTGTGATTGTGTCGGTTGTTGGTGCTATTCTTCTTTTCTCTTTGCTGATGCCTTTTCTTATTCAAAAATTAAATATCAAAAAGAGAACTTATATTGGCATTGTTGGTGAATACAATCTTCAAAATTTACCCAAAGAGATTAAAAATAATTTAAGTATTGGATTAACAAGAGTTGATCCGGAAGACCAATCAATTAAGCCATTACTGGCAGAGCGCTGGGTGACCGAGAATGAGGGGCATACTTATCGATTCCCTCTAAAAAAAGATGTTTATTGGCAAGATGGGCTGGAACTAACTCCTGAAACAATTAACTATAACTTGAGAGATGTGGAAGTTATTACCACACCCAATGATATCATCTTTAAGCTACCAGATACATTTGCTCCATTTCCCGCAGTGGTGTCCGAGCCCATTTTCCGCCAAGTACTGCAGCGACACTTTGTGTTCTTCAAAAGGCCAAGCATTATAGGAGTTGGTCCTTATCGAATATCCAGTTATAAACAAAGGGGCAATCGCCTTCAAGAAATAATTCTTGATGGTCCCGATGACAGATTGGTGTATCGATTTTATCTAACCGAAAATGATGCACTCACTGGATTTAAAAAGGGAGAGGTTGATGTGCTTAGAGAGATTCGTCAACCAGAACAACTAATTCATTGGAATGACAGAAGTGTAACTCTTGAAAGAATGATCAACTTCGATCAATACCTAGCCATCTTTTACAATCACAATGATCCTGTTATCACCCGAAATTTAAAACAAGCTTTATATTATTCACTTGAGAAACCTCAAGGAGATGAGCGCGCAGTGAGTCCCATCAATCCTCGATCATGGGCTTATTTAGCTGGAGGCAAAGATTATGCAAAAGATTGGGATCGAGCGGTGGAGCGAGTTTTGGCTGGATTGCCAAATCAAAAACTTGATTTATCTCTTACCACTACCTCAATTTATCTTGATAAAGCTAATCAAATAAAGAAGCAGTGGGAAGATTTTGGAGAGTATGTCTACGAAAAATGCCAAACTGAAGCAAGCGATGATGAAAAAGATCTTTGCGAGAATGTACAAATTTCAGTTAACTTAAAAATCAGTAATTTCCCAGATACAAATGATTATCAGTTGCTGCTATTGGGTCAAGAAATTCCTCTTGATCCAGATCAATATTTTTTATGGCATTCTGATCAACCTACAAATTTTACCAACTACAAAAACACCCGAGTTGACAGTTTGCTTGAAAAAGGAAGACAAACTCTTGACCAACGAGAAAGACAAACTGTATATCAAGAATTTCAACAGTTTCTGCTAGAGGATCCTCCAGCAATTTTCCTAGAGTATTTGCCAAGTTATACTGTTCGAAGAAAGTAAAAATCGCTACTGTTTTTTTTAGCTAAGCTAAGAAGTATTTTAAGAATTATTTATAATCTCCTTACTTTTTTTCGCACTAGTTCAAACATCTTGATCGCTGGATACCAAGGAGAGGTGGGTAAATCGTGAGCCCAAAGATGTTGCACTTCATCTCCACCAAATCCCCTTTTGAACAAGGAGGGCCCAGCAAAGCGATGTTTCTTGTCATTTGCTGGCGACACTCCCCAAAAATTATATATGAGGCAACCTCTCTTCTTAGCCTCATTAATGGCCGCCCATTGAGTTGCATAAGATCCAGGTAGCTTAGAGTTTTCTTGAGTTGAAACTCCGTAGTGATAAACTGCTTCTTGTTGGTAAAAAATTACAAATGCAGAGGCTAGCAATGCTCCCTGATGATATGAATTAATAAAGGCTACTTGGTCATCGAGTAAAAACTGCTCAAATTGCTTTAGTAAGAACTCATACTCGAATGGTACAAAGTGATGCTTGCGTGCCAAATATAATTGATGTTCAAAAAATTCCTTAACAAAAGAGATCTCTTTGACAATTTTGGTCTTAATACCCAGTCTTTCAGACTTTCTGATTTCGTAGCGAGTGCTTTTACTCATTTGTGCCAACAACTCATCTGTTGAAAGTCGAAGATCGAGTTGAAGAGTTCTATCTGCAGTTAGATGCATCGGCGCACGGGAGAATCCGTGTTTGCTAAATAGAGTTTTGATGTAATGGTTATTTTCCGCCTGAGGCCTCACTCTAACAAAATAACAATTGTGAGTCTTAGCTAATTGGATCAAATATGATGCAAACGCAGCAAAAATTTTCCTAACTGACTCGCCCTGCCAATCTAATAGTGGTCCCCCAGCTATAGTGAGGTAGCTTCCTCTTTTTGCCTGCTCTTTAATAATCATGGCCGCACCTACCTGGTTATTGGCATCAAATATGGCAATAGGAAGGTATTTTTTATTTAATTGACTCTGAAATAATCCCCAGTTATAAGATTGCAAAAAATTAGCCTGAGGATGATTGGAAACGTATTGTTCCCAACGATTTTTATCTTGAATAAGTTTAAAGGTGATCTTCGACATATAGACTTTAGTATTGTGATTTGTTGCTAATTCAATTAATATTTTTCCCAATTCTTAATCGTCTGGATAATTTTACTCGCCTCTTTTTGACCTATTTGTTGATGAGTGGGTAAATTTAATAGTTGTTTTGATAATTTTTCAGCATTAGGGCAACTTCCAAGCTGATAATCACTGGCAAATACTTGACTAGCACTGTCAACCGGTGCTTTGTACCATCGATCTGCTAAGAAAACATTCTTAGTTTTCAGATATTTAATTGCCGAACTCAGCTTATTTGGTGAACTAAACATCACTGGAAAACGAAGATTTGTACCTTGCTTAATTGCCCTTTTATCAACCAAAACTTGATAATTCTTGTTACTCTTCAATTCTTGAAGATAATACAGAGAAATTTTTCTTCGATGTTCAAGTTGAACATCAATAGAAGAAAGTTTGTTGATTGCTAACGGAGCAAAATAAGCAGGGAAACTTTGATAGCTTGAGTGAGAGCTGATAATGGAACTTTCCATTAATTTACTTTTTTGTGCCAAACGATGAATTAGCTTGCCCAAACCCACACTATAAGTTGACCTAATCACAAGAGTGAGAGTAGGATACAGTAATAATTTCAAGACTTGTCTTTTATTTTTCCAGTCGTGACTTAGCTCAAACCAATCTATCAACCTTGGCATTGTGTAAGAAACATTTGAACTTGACTTAAATATAACGGCTCCTCCACTGATAGCATCGAGAATTTTATCTCGTCCAAAAGAAAGAATGATGGCATCAGCAAAACTACCAACCTTGTTACCTCGACTATCAACTGCACCAACAGCTTGAGCTAAATCCTCGATTAGAATCAATTTTTTCTTTAAACAAAATTCCTTGATTTGCTCAACATCATCTACATAGCCTAATCCATGCTGGAGAATAAGCACTTTTGGATTTTTTGAACGCGCATAAGCCTGTTCAACTTGAGTTATGGTTGACTTAATTGAACCTGGAGATAAATCAAAGTATTCAGCCCTGGCTCCAGTTCGATTGATTGCTTCTTCAATAGATGAGCAGGAAAATGCTTGAGTTAATACCGAATCGTTCCGCTTAACTCCGTAAGCCTTCAAGCAGTACTCGATTGCATCTCTACCACCAAAAAGCAGCACAGCTTTTCCAACAAATTCGGACTCAAGTTTTTTTTTGAGTTCAATTTTAGATTTTTGGTTTGGCCAAATTAGCTCTCTTAAGGCAAGCAAAGCATCCCTCAACACATAATTTGAACCAAGACTGTTAAATATTGTCATTGTTTAATTTCCAAGCTTTTTGCTAACCAAATCGGCAATCTTCCTTCTACTAAGATCAAGTCATTAACCGACAATAGCGGTAAAATACCTTTTGCGCTTTCTTCAGTATTAATTAATTTGTCACCAAAAGCTGCCTTAAACTCATCTTGACCAGGTTCTCCAAGATAAACCACTTGAGAAAAGATCTGTCGAGCTTCCTTCGCCAATTGTTGATGGGTACTTCTTGAAACCTCTCCAAGATCGATGATGCCACTGGTAAATAAAATACATTTCCCTGTAAGTTGGCGCTTTTCAAGCAGTTGTTGAGTTAACTCTATGGCAGCCTTAAATCCAGCAGGATTGCAAGTTCTACCATCATCGATTACCCAAAAACCTTGCTTATGTCTAAAGAATCTTACATATGAATCATCTGGCATAAATGATTCAATTGAAGCCACGATTTGTTTACTGGGAATTTTAAAGTGCTGAGCTACCGCTGCTGCACCAAAAATAATTGATCTGTACTGCTTCCCAATCAACTGCGACTGAACTGAATGTTTATCTATCTGCAACTTTAATCGGCCTTTGTTATCAAGCTGAAGCTGAGTATTATCTTGAGTGCTGTTAAAGGGTTGAAGCTGCAGTTCGACAACACTCCTTGACATAGCATAATCAACAATGGCTCCTACTCCTTCATCAGCCTGATTGAAAAAAACAGTCCCTTTTGCAGGCAAAGCCAAAATTAGTTCTGCTTTTGCTTGAACAATTCTTTCTTGTGACCCAAAAGTGGCTAAATGCTGAGTGGTAAAACCCGTAATAACTGCCAAGTGAGGTTTAAAAATATTGGCCAATTTTTTAATTTCTCCAGGCTTGTAAGCAGCATACTCAAAAACTGTAATCTTTTCATTTTTGTATCGGCGCAAAATGTCTAAAGCTAAACTTACTGGAGTATTAAAAGATCGTTGAGAGGCAAAAACTGTTGTTTGAGTAGAAAGAAGATGAGGAAGAAGATGTTTGGTGCTGGTTTTCCCATAACTACCAGTGATGCCAACAATTATTGGACTAGCTTGTTTAATTTTCCAGCTAGCCAACCACATAATAAATAGGGTAATAAAATATTTACCAACCTGTAAAGGCAGGCTCACCAGATAAATAATTAAGGGCATAGCTACTATCACCAGCACCAAAATCAAGCTAAGCTGGAAAATAGTGCCAGAACTAATAAGTTTTAGCAACCCCACTATCATGCCGGCTGACAAACTTGCTGTAACTATTATTCGCCAAGTTAACTTGGGCCTTTTGAGCTTTTTTCGAGAAAGATCGCTGTAGGTTGGAATCAATTTCACCAAATCATTTTTGCCTTGAGAGGTTTTTAAGTAGACTTTTAATCTATCGAGTCGATACTCCTTTTGCTGGAAAATAGCCAACCACAACAACCACCTCGTCAAAAACAGTGGTAAAAAAAGAGTGTAAGTAAAAAATTTAAATAGCATTATCATGAATAAAGTTAATAACATTCTCAGCAATAAATTCGGGCTGAGTATAATACGGTCGATGACCTTCTCCTCTCATCAGTTTCAACTGTGCCCGGGGAATTAACGATGTCACTAGCGCAGCATGTTTAACTGGAGTAAATGAATCTCTATCTCCCCAAAAAATGAGCGCTGGCACAGTTATTTGTGGTAGATCATCTATTATTTCATCCATCAATACCTTGGTCATAGTTTCCTTAAGGATGCTTGTAGCTTCAAGATAATCTTTTTCCTGAACAAAAAAATAAAGTTGCTTTTGAAAAAAATTATGCAAAGTTGAACCTTTTTTTTGACCAAAAAGTTTTAGCAAGCCTGAACCTAACTTAGCGACTAATCTAAAACAACCCCTTTTGGCTTGTTTGAACCAAGATCTATCAATAATTCCCGAGGGAGCTATTAACACAAGACCACTGAGCTTGGAAAGACTTGAAGCAGCAACTCTAAGTGCAACCTGACCTCCGAATGAATGTCCCATGAGGAATACATCATTTAAATCCTTAATTTGATCGATGACGTAATCTCTATAGTCATTCAGATTCCAGCTTTTTTCCAGAGGGTGCTCAAATCCTGGTAACGGGAGATATTTCACTTGCACTCCAACATCTTCCAATAATTTCATCAGTGGTCTCCAACGTTGCTTCAATTCCTTTTCAAGAGACCAGCCATGTAAAATTACCACTGTTGTCTGTTGTATTGACATAATAAATTTTTAAGAGGTTAAGAAATAATTGGCAAATACCTTTAAGGACGTTGTCTGATTATAACTCGTCACCATCAGCGTAGCATATAATGAACAAGTATGAAGAATGCTTCGCAAAAAACCAAACTTTCGATATTTATTAAGATGGCATCTTTATATCTTGCTTGTTTTTTCTTTAGCTTGATGTTGGCGGCCATCTTTACTATCTTAAGCGCTAGTCAAATAAAAAAATATGAGCTACAAAAGGCAGCCATCTATGCAAAAAATGCACAATATCCACTAAAAGTTTCTTCGACTCTTATTCTCAATAGCTCTAATGTTTTTGAGGCATGGCAAGAGGGATTGCAAGTAATTCAAGAAGCTTCAACTCTTCAAGAAGTTGCTCAGCAATCACTCCAATCTTTCTCTAGTGGAGAAGCAACAATCATAACTCACGATACTCTCACTTTACTTAAAGAAACCAACTACTCTATCCAAAATCTAAACAGTTTACTTCAGAAATCTTTAGCTTTGCGCACTCTTTTTGGACAGTCAGCAATCAGACAAACACAAACAATCTCGCTTCAACTACCACAAATTCTCGAACTTCTTGAGCTGGTCAACAACAATGACATTAACTGGGTTGTTTTGTTGAACAACAGCGATGAGTTAAGAGCAAGTGGAGGTTTTATGGGATCTTTGGCTGCTCTTGCCACCAACAAAGGAACTCTTCAAGAAGCTCCTAAATTTTATGATATCTATGATCTTTCAAATCGCATCGAAAGAGTTGAGGAAGTTCCAATTGGAGTTAGAAAATATCTGAGCGAGGGCAGAGGTTTGGCCTTAACCGATGCCAATTGGGAGGCTGACTTTACTCAATCAGCTCCAGTGATATTGTCATTTATAGATCAAAGCGAACTGCCGACAACCGATGTGTTAGTCAACATAAATCTAAATCTAATTCAAGATCTACTTAAGATTACCGGACCCATCCAATTAATTGACTCTCAAAAAACTGTAACTTCTCAGAATCTCTCGACTCTAGCTAGAGAAGATCGTCTCAATTTTTTTTCGGGTGATAAACAAAAAAAAATGTTTTTAACTCAGCTCTATCAGTCATTAATAGAGCAGCTGCCCAAGCTTGATCAGAGGCAACAGTTCAGATTATTACAATTGCTAGCCACAAGCTTTGATCAGAAGCAAATAATTTTTTATTCTCCAGATCAAAACACCCAGCAAATATTTTCAAAACTAGGTGTAACTGGAGCCATTAATTATCAAACTGATTATGTTCTGTATTTATTAGAATCAAATGTTGGAATTAACAAAGCAAATCAAGGAATATCTCGCCAAATCAATCTAAAATTTCAACCTACTTCGCTATTAATTGAGCTTAATTATGAGAATAGTAATCTACCATTATCTGACAATGAAAAAGAGCTAATTAGAAGCAATCCTGATCTCAAACAGGCAGACCACCTAGGATATGTAAATTATCAGCGCCTTATTATTGATTTAGCTATAGATCAAACTCAAATTATTTGCAATGGAGAAGCTATCAATCCCGATGAGATTTCATCGATTACTACTCAACAAGGAAAAGCCACTCAAATTGGTTTTTTATTCACCGTCACTGAACAAAGTAAAACTAGCTGCATCATTACCATACAACCTAAAACACCTCTAAGATCAAATCAAAGCTGGACAATTATCAAACAACCTGGGCTTCCCATAACTAGTTATCAGCTGACATATTTTGGGAAAGATGAAGTTTTTCATCTCGATCAAGATAAAATCATCGGTGAGATATAATATATCTCACCCACATCTGAGTATGACAATAACCAGCGACTATACACAACTTAGCAACGATGCTCTTAAGCTACTTAGCGAGCTCAAACTTGACGAGTGGAAAAAAGAGTTGAAAGATCTTCAAACCAACACTTTAGAGCCCAACTTTTGGGATAGAGCTGATGCTCAAGATGTAATGCAAGAGATAAGCTTATTACAGGAGCAAATTGATCAATATACCAAGATTCAATCGCTAACCAATGATCTCAAATCATTCGAGGAGCTAAGTGCCGACAGCGAGCATGAAGTTGAGCCAGAATTATCGTCAGAAATCTCCAAATCAGCTACAACATTAAGAGAATTAATCCAGGATTTTTCGGTCAAGCAATACTTAAGTGGCAAATATGATAGAAACTCTGCCATATTATCGATTCATCCAGGACAAGGAGGGACTGAAGCAATGGACTGGGCAGAGATGCTTCAAAGAATGTATCTTCATTATTTCGAAAAAAAAGGGTGGAAGTTCGATCTTCTGTCTGAAGTTAGAGGCGATGAGGCAGGCATTAAAGAAGCAAGTTTTGAGATCAAAGCCCCCTTTGCCTACGGTCATCTAAAACAAGAAAGAGGAACCCATCGATTGGTAAGACTTAGTCCCTTTAATGCCGACAACCTGAGACAAACTTCATTTGCTTTAGTTGAGGTCATGCCTGTCATTGGTCTTAAAGATGATTTAAAAATTAATGAAGAGGATTTAAGTTGGAAATTTACAAGAGCGGGTGGGCCAGGAGGACAAGCAGTTAATAAAACCAGTAGCGCAGTCGAGCTAACACATCTTCCAAGTAATATTACTGTTAAAAGCCGAAACTCACGCTCTCAATCGCAAAACAAGGACAATGCCCTCAAGATACTCAAAGCTAAATTAGCCATGGCCGCTGAAAAAGATTTGCAGAAAAAAATTGATCAAGAAAAAGGAGAACATCAGAACGCTAGTTGGGGAACTCAAATTAGAAACTACGTGTTGCATCCATATCAATTGGTCAAAGATACCCGAACTCAAGTTGAAACCAGCGATACTCAGGGAGTTTTAGATGGTGATCTGGATCAATTTATCGAGGCTGAAATTAAACTATAACAAGACTTGAAGTGACGGCTCCAACAGTAGATAATGGATTTTGTTAGTAAATTTCAAATTAATTTCTAGACTATTTAATTATCGATTTACAAGATGAAAAAAATTAATCTTCAGTCATCATCAACCGAGTCTCTTCAGCAAGACTCTTCTCAAACATATCAAAATGGCACACATCTAACTAACAAAACACCTGTTGACGAAAATACTCAAATCGTTCACAATCAAGACTCCGTTTCGCAATTACAAACAGAGAGCAATCCTGAAATGAAGAAAAAACAGAAGAAAATGATGATTATTATGTGCGTTGTGGCTGTTTTGGCTGGAATTGGTACCGGATTTGGGGCCCACATGTTAAGAGCACAGCAAGAAAAAATTGAAGGTGGACCAGAACCAGCACAGATAATTGCTGAAGGAGACTTTAAAGAGGGAGACGTTTTCGGAATCCAAGATACCGATATTTTTGGAGATACGGCCCAAGGTTATCTTGAAAGCGGAGGGATTAATGGCGAAGGCTCACACCGATTATTAAGACCAGGCGGAGAATCCCAAACTGTGTATTTAACATCAACCGTTACTGATCTTGACAGATTAGTAGGAGCTGAAGTAAAAGTTTGGGGTGAAACCTATAAAGGTCAAAAGGCAGGTTGGCTAATGGATGTAGGAAAAGTTGAAGTTCTTAAAGTTAATGGCGAAGCTCCATTTGAAGAAGAGTTGTAGCACCATCTTCTTACTTACTAACTCTATTCATTTTTATAAACCCTAGTTGCAGTTGTCTCTCCAGTCGTGATTTAATAGGAGTGTGTATGAACATCATCCAATTTAAACAAGTTACCAAAACTTTTCCCAATGGCACAGTTGCTTTCGACAACCTGTCGTTTAACGTAGATGAGGGAGAGGTAGTTCTAGTTACAGGTCCCTCGGGTTCTGGGAAAACAACCATTATGAGACTTCTGATTGGAGAATACGTTCCCAATCAAGGAGAAATACTATTTGAAGATCATCTACTTAACAAACTTAAGCGTCAACAACTACATCATCATCGAAGAAAAATTGGAGTAGTTTTTCAAGATTACAAGTTGATTGAGGAGTTAAACGTCTGGGAAAATGTGGCACTTCCACTTTATATAAGAGGTGAGAAGCAGTCTACGATTGAGGAAAGAGTAACAGATCTGCTTAAATTGGTAGATTTAACCGATAAAGCTATGATGTTTCCTCGTCAATTATCTGGGGGTGAGGCTCAACGCATCAGCATTGCCCGAGCTCTAGCTAACAGTCCAAAAGTAATTTTTGCTGATGAGCCAACTGGCAATCTTGATCAAGAAGCTGGAGAACATATCCTTAAACTACTTACAAAAATCAATGAGCTTGGAACTACCCTATTGATAGCCACCCATGATCCACTCATCGTAGATGAAATAAAAGCAAAAAAAATTGATCTTTCAAAAGGATCAAGTAAGTCTGAAAAAGGTGATCCAAAAATTCAGAAAGAGTCTTTAAAAGAGTTAGTTCAAGAGAGTGCTCAAAGCAATCAGAAAAAAAATTCCAAAAGTGCTGAAGAAGACAATACTCAAAAAAAGAGCCAAGAAAAATCAAAGAAAAAAGATACTGATCAGCCAAAAAACAAAAAAAACTCCATTCGAATAAAAACTTTTTTTAGTAAATTATTTTCAAAATCTTCCAAGAAAAAAATTGAAGTAAAAAAAGAAAGTCTTCAAGAAAAAAGCAAGCAGCCAAGTATTGAAGATTTATTATCGAATAATGATTGATTTAGCCTAATTTATGAAAGCTTTAAAAACTGCCCTCATCAACATTAGAAGGATGCCATACAAGAGTGCTATAGCCATTGGCATGATTACACTTACTTTTTTTGTGGCTTATAGCTTCTCGATGCTAATGATTGGCTCCCAAGCCATCTTAAATTTTTTTGAAACAAGACCAACGGTCATGGCTTTTTTTCAAATTCGAAGTGAGGATAATGAAATTGAAGAAGTAACCTCACAACTCAGCGAACTTGATTATGTTGAATCTATTAAAATAGTTTCAAAAGAAGAGGCTTTAGCCTACTATCAAGAACGACAGCAGAATCCCTTATTGCTAGAATTGGTCACTGCCGACATTCTACCAGCCAGCATTGAAATTTCTACCATTAACCCAGAATACTTGCCCCAGATAGAGCAAGAGCTCATTAAATATGATCAAGTCGAGGAGGTAGTTTTGCAAAGAGAGGTTGTTGATCAACTTTCAGTTTGGGCTAGCTCTTTAAGAATGGTAGGCACAGTAATTATCGGAGCGCTGCTTCTTTTGACATTTTTTGTTATTACCGGCACCATTAGTTTTAAAATCGGCAATCAAAACAAGTTCGTAAATATTCTCAGAATTATCGGCGCAAGTTCTGGATACATTATTACTCCTTATGTTTATGAAGGTTTTATTTATGGATTTTTAGGAGCAATTCTTGGTTGGGGTATTATGTACGCCTGTTTTCTTTATTTGATGCCGTGGCTAACTTCATTTGTAGGTCAAATTATTACTCTTCCCCCCACTCTTGAATTCCTAGCCATTCAAATAGGATCAGGTCTCACCCTTGGGTTATTCTTTGGAGGATTTGCTAGCGTCATTGCCAGTAAAAAACTGATTAAGAAATAAGTTCGATGAATCATGATAATAAGAAAGGGTTCAAGATTACCCGCAGTGATTTTGACGTTGAGCCTAATAATAGGTTTGGCTTCTCTATTCTTCAGTGAGAAGAGTACGTTTCCGATTTTAGCTCAAAGTGAAAGTGAGTTAGGATGTGATCGAGATGAGCTGGAGGACGATGCATACGCCAAATGTTTAGAAAAAAGAAAGAGTGAACTCGAAAAAAAAATCGAGGAAAGTAAGCAGCAGTCACAAACACTTTCAAATGCCATTGGGATTATTAATAGTCAGGCACAACTACAACGATTACAAATTGCTCAAACTCAATCTGAAATCTATGTTCTTGAAAAAGAAATTAATGAGTTGGGTGAAAGAATCGAAGGATTAAGTCTTTCTCTAGATCGACTTAGTAGTATGTTGATTGAACGCATTGGTAGTTCATATAAACAACAAAGAACAAGTAGTACTCTGAGTATTTTCACCAACGGCAACTTCTCAACCTTTGTCACTCAACTTAGATATCTTCAGCAAGCAGAAAGACAAACTGCCCGAGCAATGGAGGAAGCTGAAAATCAAAGGGTAGTTTATGACGAACAAAAAAGTTTAAAGGAGATAAAGCAAGAAAGACTTCATGATAAGAGGGTGCAGCTACAAACACAGCAACAAGAACTTGAAAAAAACAAAGCAGAAAAAGAAAGACTGTTGGCGCAAACAAAAAATGATGAAGCTACTTATCAAAGATTGTTGGCTCAAGCGCAAGCAGAGATTAGCTCAATTAAAGCTTACTCTCAAGCGCTATTCGGATCATATTATTGTTTAGATTCACCTGCTCCACAACCCGATGGTTGGTTCTTTAGTCAACGCGACTCTAGATGGTGTGGTTCCAGAATAGGTAACTCCAACGACTCGATCGGAGCAGTAGGTTGTTTAGTTACCAGCACAGCTATGATATGGAAGAAACACGGAGCTGATGCTACCCCACTTTCAATCGCCAACAACACAAGCTTTTTTAATCTGAATACCGCCTATATGATTCTGCCAACACCAGCACCTCCCGGCTTTATTTCTTCTACACACGCCAGAGATCTAAATTTAATTGATAGCGAGCTTGAAAAAGGTAGACCAGTCATTGTTAGACTATCAGTTTACTTTACTAGCGTTGGCACTCATTTTGTAGTTCTCAAGTCTGGGAGTAACGGAAATTACATCATGAATGATCCCTTATATCAAGCTGATATGTCGTTCAGTTCAAAATACTCTACTAATCAAATTACTAGCGTTAGAGTATTTAAGCCAAGTTAGAAATTATTCAATCGTCTATGGCCACCACACCTCCTCCAAAATTTTTAGAGAGTGCTTTTTCAACAGTAACAACCAAAATGCTTGAAACTTTTATTAAAAAGAATCGAGATTACGGCAAGGGCAATATTTTAGACACCGGAGAATTAGGAATCATTTTTAGAATTAACGATAAAATCAGACGTTTGCAAAATCTTCAGCAAAATAACAAAGAACCAGAAAATGAGTCAATCAATGATACCTGGCTAGATATCGCCGTTTACGCTGTGATCGCTATTTTGCTTCGAAAGGGTTGGTTTGAAAAACTGGAACTCAAAGACAAATAAGTGACAAACTTATTTCTGCAACAATATTCAATTATTGCTTAATAGTAAAAGGGCAACGAAGAAATTTCTCGTAACTTTTCCATATCGTTAATTTTCACTTGTTGGCGACGATAATCTATTAGCCCTTGTTTCTTAAGACTCATCATTTCAAGACTAATAGTCTCCCTTGTTAGTCCGGTCATGCTGGCGAGCAATTGATGAGTTAGCGAGAAAGTATTGAGAGTTATTTCCTTTTCTCCTTTTCCAAAACGCTTCCCCATAAGATATAAAATCGCCGCTAACTTTTGTTGAGCAGTCCCAAACTGGAGAGATTCCAATCTGAAAGTTAGTTGATTCAAACCTGAAGCAAGTTTTTTAGTCAAGGCCAATAGAATCTCTGGTTTCTCTTGCAAAAATGAAGCAACTTGGTCGCAAGAAGCAACTCTTACCTCAACTTCTGTTAAGGCCTCGAAATAATGAGGATTAGACAATCTATTTAGAGCTAGGTGAAACGGAAAAAGAGAATGAGGCTTGAGAATATTGTGAGTAAACTCAATACCTTGATCAGATACAGTATAATGCCTGACAAATCCTTTAATTATCAGAAATATAGAGTTAACTTCTTGATCGGTTTCAAGCAAAAACTCTCCCTTAGCAAATTGCTTTTTGGGAGAGTTTTTTAAAAGGTTCTCTAAATTTCCAAGTGCAATATCATGCGTCATATTTTGTTCAAACTAAAGCATTAATTGCTCATCTTCTTGAACATATTGGCCAAAGTACTCAATCTTAGCTTCGTTCCTTAAACCTTCAGACCATTGCTGATAGTTTTCAGATAATTTTTGTTGACTTAATTGATCAACAACCAACTCTCTAAGCTCTTCCTCCTCCATTTCTTCAGGAAGGAAATCTTGATTGTCTTCTATGTATTGATCAATTTCCTCTTCAGTCACTTCGATATCTGCACTAACTAAAGTTTCAACAATCTGTTGGAGACGGATTTGGTGTCTTAACTCATCCATGGTAAAACCTTGAAATGCCAACAGTTGATCAAAATCTTGACCTTGGTCAGTAACATCTTGACGAATTTGATTAATTTGATCTTCTATAGCCTCAGCACTGATTTGAACTCCTTTTTCTCTTGCCTTTTGTTCGATGAGTGACTCCATGACTAAGTTATCAAGGACTTGGGTTCCTTGCATCTTCTCAGCCTCTGTCATAATCTTGAGGCGAGTGATTGGTTTGCCATTCACCATAGCCGCAATAAATAGACCTCTAAAGCTATAGAGCAATCCCAACAACAAGACAACTAAAAATATAGTTGTGGTTTTTTTATTGAAAATTTCAGAAAAAGTAGGAGGTTTGGGCAAATTTTGTACGACTTGTTTTTCTTCAGTTTTTTTTGCAGTTTCCACAACCTTCTTTTTTGGAGCTGCTTTTACAGCTGCTTTTGATGTCTTTGGCTTAGTAGTTGTTTTTTTTGATTTGGTTTGGGTACTCTTTTTAACTGCTTTCTTTTTTGAGCTTGATTTTGAAGCTGCTTTAGTTGTTTTTGTTTTGCTTGCCGATGAAGCTGATTTGGTTTTTTTTGCCATTTCTTTTCCAATCCTTTAATAAATAATTAGTTTCAATGGATGTTAGTATAACATACTAAAGATCAGTGAACCAAACCCCACTCTTTGAGCAATTTGGTTTGTCCAGCTTGAATATTAAACAGCTGAGAGTACAGTTTCTTATTTTTCAATAGTTCTTGATGGGTTCCCTCTTCTAAAACCTCTTGATCCTTTAACACAATAATTTTATCAGCCTGTTGAATCGTAGAAAGACGATGAGCAATTACTACTGAAGTTTTGTTTTTTAATAACTTCTTTAAGGCTCGTTGAATATAAAGTTCAGACTCAGAATCAAGAGAGCTGGTGGCTTCATCTAAAATAATTATTTTGGGATTGGCCAATACAGTGCGAGCAATCGACAACCTTTGCCTTTGACCTCCCGACAGTTTTACTCCTCTTTCACCAATTTCAGTCTCTAAACCATTGGGCAATTGAGAAATAAACTTGTCAGCATAAGCAATTTTACATGCTGTCATCATCTCAGATTTGGTAGCACTAGGCTTGGCATATCGAAGATTCTCGGCAATAGAAGTGGCAAATAAACTACTATCCTGACTTACCAATCCAATGTAAGATCTAAGCTCTTGTTTAGACAACAGTTTGATATTAACTCCATCAAGCAAAATCTTACCTTGATCGGGATCGAAAAATCTCAATAATAAGCTAGCAATTGTGGTTTTTCCCGCCCCAGACGGACCAACTAAAGCAGTCATCTTACCTGGGTCAATCGTGAAAGAAACATTCTTAAGTACGGGCAAATTTTTTCTTGTCGAATTTCGAGCTGATTCTTTTTCCAAAGTACTTTTCAGCTTCATTTTGCTCCAATCTTCGTGTCGATAAACAAAAGAGACATTGTCAAACACAAATTTACCCCTCACATTCTTTAATTTAACTGGTTTTTTGGGATCAGGAATATTTTGATCAACATCCATAATCTTGAAAAAATCTTTGGCCCCCACTTGAGCCCTTTTTATCTCCCAGAAAATCCAGTTAAGTTGCCACAATGGTTCTCTCATCAGCTGAATTAAGCTTACTAACATAACCAAAGTTCCAACAGTTAACTGACCTTGCCAAGTAAGCCAAACTATATAGGCATACATACCCCACAACATTAACTCAAGAAAAAAGTCTCCCGCCACTGCCTTATTGGTATTAGCTTCCATCTCTTGACGAATCGCCATGTACTTTTTGAAAAATGTTTGAAGACGTTGTCGTTCATAACCCTCAGCCCGAAAAGCCTTGATTAAAGACATCGAGTTAAGTACTTCCCAAAAGTGACTGTATTGATTGTCGTAGAGCTTATACTCCTGACGCTCCAATTCATTATTCTTTTTAAAACGCCAGCGGTTTATTGCTATGTAAGGCACAAATCCTAGGATAATTAGAAATGCCAAGCGCCACTCATAATTTACGGCAATAATAAACGAAATCAAAGCGCTAGTAACACTGGGCAAGAAGTGCATCCCGGAGTTATTAACAATATTGATGATGCGATTTACCCCACGATCCAATTTGCTCATCACTTTTCCAGTAGCTTGCTCGTTGTAGTAACTCAAAGACAAACCCATTAAATGATCAAAGCCAATTTTTTTTAAATGAATCTCAAACTTAACCACGAAGATGTTGGTCATAAACCAAGTCAGTCGATTTAAACCTGTTTGAATAAACTTAGTAACCAGCACTAATAAAAGCAAGAGCAAGATAGAATTAAAACCTGCCAACCCCTCATCGATCAACAAATCTGTAATTTGTTTTGATACAAAAGGACTCACCTGCTGCAAACCTGCCATAATAGCAATTAAAACTGCCAGAGTTGCCAAGGTGCGCCAGTAGGGTTTGGCATAGCTAAAAATTCGTTTAAACATAAGAGTTTTTGCTCGACTAAGTAAATTTCCTAAATAATGAAATCTGCGGAAGAATCAGCGAGAAAATAATTGTAGCATACAAAGTCAGATTTACCAGAGTAAATTTCTACTAACCGATCTATTAGAATGTAGTAAATAACATAGACGCCAACCAATATCTATCTGAATTTAAAGCCAGGTGCTGATATAATGACTCTTCTTGAAAGTATTTTATTGATCAGAAATAGGAAGCGTCGCATATTTACCTCCCGTTAGGGAGGGTGGCCAAATTGCATCCCGCTAAGCGGGACTAAACCTGACCCTTAACAACAAGTTAATACTAGTGCCAATCAGTTTTTGGTTGGTGGTAATATTTACTTATTAACTAGGAAGCGTCGCATAGTGGCCAATTGCACAGGTTTGCTAAACCTGACCCCGATAGGGGTTCGCGGGTTCGAATCCCGCCGCTTCCGCATTATCTAAAATATGGATATATCCATATTTTAGATAAT
>CAYXBZ010000012.1:0-20551 GCA_964463605.1 uncultured Pseudomonadales bacterium
TTTAGCCCGGATCTTTTCTCCAACCTCCTCAATCTTATCAGGCAAAATTAATCTTTGTTTCCAAGAAAATCTCATAAAAAAATACTTTCTCTATAGATATTGATAAATCTAAAGCATAATAACCAAAAAACACCCGCTAAGTGCGGGCAGACACTTATCTAAAAAAAGAAATTGGCAAGTAACTATTCTATTTATATCAGTTTTGCCTTTGTAAAATCAACAGAGGGTTGTTTTGTATCAGCAACAGCTTGAGAGTTCTCCTAAAATGCTCATTTTGAGGCAGAGATTCATAAGGGTTATGCAACAAAAAGTGGTAAAAATCCTGAAATAAATAGTAATGCACCAGGCGAAATATGATATCCAGTTCAAGGTTGCGCTGCTCGCCTCTTTTGATATATCCAGAATGTAAAAAATACTTAACAATTTTATTAGTTAGTTTATATTTACAGTCGACTAATAAAAAAGCTAGAGTGCGGGCAAGCTCAACTTCTCTGGGACCATAGGCAACCTTTTCAAAATCAAGAATGCCGCAGATGACCAACTGTTGATTGCTCTTTTTATTATTATCAAAAATTAATCTAGAATCTTGTACAAATTGGCAGTTATTCTGCTTACAAAACAGAAGATTGCCACGTACAAAATCCATGTGAAGTAGCTGTTGGAACTCAATTTTTTGTAGCTGTTTAATCAGTGGCAAAAACTTTCTTCGGCAGTCTAAGCTAACTTGAAGTTTCAGTTTTTGTTCGAGAGCGCTCGTGACTCCATCATCAGCAAAATATTTATACATTTCCTCAATTTTCTCTTCTAAAATCAATGAAACATCATCAACTAAAATAGGCGAGTTTGTACTAATCTTCACCAAATCCTTGTGTAGAAAACCCAAAACCTGACCCAGCAGTTTGAGGTGTTTTTGTGAGTACGATTCCCAGCTGATTGTGTCTCCGGGAAGATAATTATAAAGACAACAGTAACGAGTTTGGTTATGGCTCTTTATTTTAAGGACAGCCGATGTTTTCTCTCCAATCGTTTGGCGTGTTGGCCAACCTAACTCGGCCAATTGATTGCTAACAAAATTGGCCAATTTAATCTTTTTTAGAATATCATCATCATCTTTATAGATGATAAGAGCCAATTTTTGATGGCCTACTTGATTATTTTTAGGAGAAATTGAAATGATGGTATTGCGATACCCTGATTCAGTCTGGTTAATTTTCCAGTTGGCCAGATCAAGGTCATACATCTGCAGAATATGATTAAGTAGGTTATGACTAATTTTTGGCGGCATAGAGTAGAGTATAATCGCAGTTACTTTAAAAAAATTATATAAAAGCATCTAAAACTATCAGCAAGCCACTCTACCATGAAAATCACCGCCATTAAAACTCCGATTGTCAAAGAAAAAGATGATCTGTTGCATATCATTGCCACCTCAATCTCCAGACTTCCTGAAAACTCAGTTTTAGTGATTGCCTCAAAAATTATCAGCTACTCTCAAGGCAGACTGCTGCCAATTCAAACAGGAACGCGACAAGAAAAACTTGATTTGGCAATGCAAGAGGCCGATAGATATCTGCCCAGCAGCATGTCTCAGTATGACTTGATCTTAACAGTCAAAAATCACCATCTCACAGTCAACGCAGGCATTGATGAGTCGAATGCTAATGGCAAGTATGTGCTCTGGCCCAATAATCTGCAGGCAGAAGTTAACAGGATTTGGCACTTTGTTAGACAGCATTATCAGGTTCACAACATTGGAGTGATTGTTTCTGACAGTCGCACCTGGCCGCTGCGCTGGGGGGTAGTGGGTACTTGTTTGGCTCACTGTGGCTTTAAGCAGCTTTATGATTATCGAGAACAAGAGGATTTGTTTGGCAGGCCGATTCACTTTGTGCAGCTAAATGTGGCCGAGGCTATGGCCAGCATGGCAGCCTTGGAAATGGGAGAGGTGGCAGAGCAAACTCCTTTAGGACTGGTTGAAGATATTCGCCAAATAGAGTTTCAAGACCGAGTGCCAACCCAAGAAGAACTGGATTTCTTAAAGATAGAGTTGGAGGATGATATGTACGGCCCTCTGCTTAAAAGTGCACCCTGGGAAAAGGGTGGAGGTGGAATTGATCTTCAGAATAAATAATAATAACGCTCATGGTGAAAAACAGCTTAAATTTGCAAAGCTCACAGCTTCTCTTTGATCAGGCCAAGGTGATGGGCTTGCAACCCCAGTGGGAAACTGATTATGGCCTGTTTTCTGTAATGGCCCCATCACAAGGAACATCAAAGAGACAATATTTCTTTCACGCTAACCTTAATTTAAACGGAGAGCTTTCTCGAGCTTTGGTGAAAAATAAACATTTTACTAGATTAATTTTAGAAAAGAATGGTTTTGAAAACATCCCTTACATTCTGCCTACTTCTCTAGAGCAGTTGGCTAATTTTTTTGATGAGCATCAACCAATCATCTGCAAACCTCTTTTGGGCCAGCAGTCACGAGACATTTATTTGATAAAAACCAAGCAGCAACTTAAGCAATGTTCTTTAGCAATGAATTTTTTTGAAAAGTACGTTGCCGGTGAGGAGCATCGATACTTAGTATTGAAAGGAAAGGTGATTGCGGTACAAAAGAAAGTTCTTCAGCCAACCAAAAATGAACCTTGGAAATTATTTTACACTGGCCTTGAAAAACAAAATTGGAATAGAGAATTAGCGAAACTGGCCCTACAGATTGCGCAACTTTTTCAACTGAGTTGGGCTGGGGTTGACTTTATCATTGATCAGCAGGGAAAAGGTTGGATTTTAGAGGTTAACTCAGCTCCGGGAATTGTAAAGATCCACAACCCTAATGCTGGAGTTCCAGTTAACGCCGCCAAGCTGATTTGGCAGGCAATTTTCAGTGAAAAATAAGTCAACAATCTGTTTACTGTTTTACAAGTCGGATAAATCTTCTTCTAGAATGACAGTTTCCTCAAGCTCTTGTTGAATAGTTTCAAGACTGTCATCAATGCTTAGTGGAGGAATCATCTCTAGCTCAACATCAGCTTCGCTATCAATTGATTCTTGAGCAGGAGGAGCTGAGGTTTCAGATTCTATCGGTTCATCAATCACTTCATCAAGATCATAGGACAACTCTCCTTGCTGATACTGATAGTAGAGTGCTCCCAAAGCAGTGACTAGTAGCGCTGCAAGCACTAGCAAAAAAACGGCATTTTTTTTCATAATGAACAAATAATTATTGTTTAGTTACGATTTTTGATTAAAGCTCTTGATCTAAGTTAGTTGTTGTGGTTTCGATAGCCTGAGCAACTGCTTCTTTAAACAACTGAACTGCTTCCTGAAAACTAATTCTGGCTTGTAGAATTTGCTCACGTGCTTCTAAAGCTAACTGACGCTGCGCTTGATATTGCTGAGGATCAACTTCGTTTAATTGAGTAGTTGCATCTCTTGCTTGAGTGATTCCCAGCTCAACTCTTTCAAGTGCTTGCTCAAGTTGCTCTTGCGCTGCTGATAGATCGTAGCCTTGTGCTTCAAGTGCTCGGAACCTATTTTGTAACTTGTCGCCGATAGCGGTGAGTCGTTGATTATAAAAATCAAACCTTCGTTGAACTCTTTGAGCATGTACTTGAGCAACTCTGTTTTGAGCTTGTTCTCTAATCAACATAGGATCTTGCATGCTCTCGTTAGATTGTTGAATCTGAATTCTGGCCTCTCCTTCTTCAAGAGAGGAGTTATTTTCATTCGAAGAACCAGGTCTATCGGGCATGGTTGGGATAGGGGCCTCTCTATTTTGGGCTCTTTCCCTAGCTGGAGCTGGTGGAGTGTCATCGATAGGATCATCAATGGCGTATGCGGGTGAGAGACAAACAGTTAATCCAAGGAACAATAAACTAACGATTGTTTTTTTCATAAAAGAGAAATACATAACTACTACTAATTTCATTATAGTAGTTGAATCATTAAGATTCAATTTTAGGTAGAAATAATCGATTCGACTGTATTAACCAGTTCTTGATCGCTAAAGTATCGATATAATTGTTGCTGCCAATTAGGTTGACTGATATCAATCATAGGCTCAACTCCGTTACTTTCAATTGGAAGACCATCGGTACGCAAGGTTAAATGATGAACTAAAAACAAAGAGTATTCCTCATCTTCATTAAGCTGATTTTCTAGAGGGAATACCCGTTCCACTGTGCCCCAACCCATAGTGGTTGTGCCTACTAAAACGCCTACATTATATCTTTTGATTACATCTGCCATTACCTCAGCGCTTGATTGCACTTCATCGTCAATGAGTACCACCACTTTTTTATATCTTGTTAAAGTTGGTAGCCAGCCGGTTCTGGTTTTGTAGTCGGTAGTTTTTCCTTGTTGAATGAATTGATAGGCATACTGATTATTGCCGATGAAGGGACCTAAAAAATAAGGAAGACTATCGATGGCACCACCAAAGTTACCTCGCAGATCTAAAATGAGCGTATCTAACTCCTCATCACGGTCATCCACCTTTTCTGTTACGTCAAGTAATTCTTGAACAGTGGTGGGGGAAAACTGTTTAATTCTTAAATAAAAGATCTGAGGAGAGATAAGTCTCCATTCCATGGTAGGGTTAACTCCAGCCACATCATATCTTTCTCGAGTAATCGGATCGGCCAGTGTTTGATGAGCTGCCTCTACTTGAGCCAGCTTTTCTTGAGCTTCTGGCGTATCTTCTGTCTCAAGCGCTTCTCTTTGTTGTTGATATGCTTGCTGAATTTCTTCGTTTGATGCTTGATCATCAACTCCAAGAGCTTGATAGTGATCAGCTTTGGGATCAATATTACTCACTTTTTCCACCAACTCTTGTTCAAGTTGTCTTGAATATAGTCGGCTGCGACCGAATGGTTCTAAATTAGCCAAAAGCATGTCTGATAGTTGAACCACAAACTCTTCTCTGATCTCATCTTCAGGATAATTATCCAAAATTAACTGAATTTCTGCATCAAGTTCTTCATAAGTTTTGATTCTGTCTCCCATTGGTTGAGCAGTAAGTTGCTCAATGGCTCTTACGTTTAGCATGGTGAACTGCTCTTCATTTATTGAATCCCAGTAATTTTCCAGGATGACTTCTCTTACTTCTTTGATAAAGGCAAGATACTTGTTCTGCTCCTCTTGAGATTGATTGGCTACTTTACTTAGCAGGGGTATTTGTTCTTGATGGTTGGAAAGAAGCAGACCACCTCCCAATCCAACAACAAAAACCAAAACAATGATTACGATGGTTTTGAATTTCAGCTTGAACATTTTATTTTGAGTTTGTATGCTTGTGACTAATTAGAGTAGTAAGTATACTATCCGATATGATCACTTCACCGCAAGTCTTTATTATTGTAGCTATAACGTTGGATGGTTTTATTGCCCAGGATCAATATCAGGTCTCAACCAACTGGACGAGTCAAGAAGATAATCAGCTATTTCATCGACTAACAAAAGAGGCTGGAGTGGTGGTGATGGGAGAAACAACCTACAGCACTATTTCCGCCAAGTACTTACCTATGTCTGATCGGCTAAATATCGTATATTCACATTTATCACGTGAGGAGTTGGTTGAGAAATTTGGCATTGATTCTAGAAAAGTTACTGACAATACTTTGCAAGTGACCAGCTTGCCTCAAAAAGAGTTGGTGGAGAAGCTTGGCAAAGAAGGTCATAGCAAAATTGCTGTTTGTGGTGGCAACTCTATATACACTCAATTTTTGCAAAGTGGGGTAGTGAGCAAATTGTATATTACCGTTGAACCGATTATTTTTGGAGATGGAGTTAAGTTGTTTAATCGCGCGGTTGAGCAAAAATTGGAGTTGGTAAAAAGTGAACGACTCAATGAGCAAGGCAGCCTGCTTATGGAGTACAACTGCCTACAATAAATAAGTGTCTGCAACAAACTCATGAAAATTTTCATCAAGCTCATCGATAAATCTCTGCCGCTACCTTCTTACCAAACTGAAGGATCGGCAGCTTTTGATTTGTATTCTAGAAAATCTGTAAAAATTAAGCCAAGAGTGGTAGAGAAAGTGCCATTAAATGTGGTGATCCAGCTGTCTAAAGATAATTGGTTGTTGATGGCAGCTCGTAGTAGTCTGTATAAAAAGGGCTTAATGTTGATTAACGGCATTGGTGTTGGTGATTACGATTTTCGTGGGCCAAACGATGAATATCAAGCTGCCTTGTATAATTTTTCTGACGCAGAAGTTGAGATAGAAAAAGGTGAGCGGCTAACTCAGGCAATTATCTTGCCAAGAGAAAAAGCTCAAATTGAAGAGATAGAGGAGGTTGAGGAAGACATAAACCGAGGTGGATTTGGTTCTACCGGAAGCTAAGGCAATTTCTTGAACTGTTGAGTTTCATGTGTAGTTAATACTTATAAATGGGTGTTGACATACACAACAAATGTAGCTAGAATTTCACAAAACTGCCCATCATTTTTGGCTAGGAGATCTAGCCTCTTGTTTTTATAAAGCAAGTTAATTATGGTTTTATTGACAGAAAGAACAAATAATTCTTCTCTGCCAAAATCTTCTTCAGAAGTACCGGACGCTGCCGCTTCAGCGATTGATGATATTTCTCCAAATATTTTTCCAGACGAGTCCAAATTAGAATCAACCGAAAATTCAACAGATCTTGAAACTGAGTTTGACAAAGTAATCTGGAATTTTTTGCTTGCGTCTCATGGACCCTTGGACAATGAAACAATTCGTAAGATCTTAGAGGATTCTTTAAGAATAAAAATTGCAGTGGATTTTGGCTCATCAGCTTCCAAGTTTTCATTTCTTTTTCCTGGAGCAGATGGAGTTGACCAAGGAGCCTGGAGGCATACTGAATTTTCAAAAATTGAGTTATCTGGTAAAGTTGCGCGAGTAATAAACCCCGATCAATTTCAACAAGCGATCGCTTGGCTTCAAGAGCAGTATGATGGTGCCAGAACTATCCCTCAACTTAATTTAAGACTTCCCAGTGAGTTGGTTGTCACTAGCTATCAGCACAGCATCGCGATAGAAACAACAACCAATCAGGGGGAGCAAATTGCCTTTGCAATCTTGTGCGACCCAACTTTGTCACCAACAATTAATGAAGACACGGCGGCAGAACTCTTAGAGCTTGGAGTATCTCAAGGAGTTATCGAGAGTTTGGTCAGTGGAGAGCGTTTATGGCTCTCAAAAATGGTGGCAGTTATGCAACATTGGCAAGATTTTTCAAAAGAATATGATATCCCAGCTGATGCTTCTGTTACTTTTTCAACAGCCCCTGGACTGATGATTGAGAAAATTTCAAACAAAAAAATTGGCATTCCCCAAAACGAGAAAAGACCTGGTAACTGCACTAGTCAAGATTTGCAGTTGTTGGGAGAGTATTTTGAGATTAACTGCCAACCTTTTTTAGAAGAAGACTTGACAGCTGAAGGACAATCTCACGGAACAGATCAAGAATTGGTTAGAATGGAAGGCGATCTTGTTGCAGAGATGAAAGGGATTAGTCAGCTGATTTCATATAAAAAACTTGGTGATATCGTCAGTGTTTCAACTGATTCTGTGGTAAAAGTTATTGCCCCAGTTAATGGAAAAGGAATAACGGAGGGTTACAAAACAAAACCAGGGGTTGAGGGTTGGCAATATACCACCTCTCGCTATGGTTTTGGGGGAGCTACAATGCTGCTTAAGCCGATAATTATCCAGGCAGCTGAGATGCTAGAAATTGCAGACTTAACTGAATTAAACGTTTTTAATTATATTGATCGGCTGTGTGATTCTCCTGAAATGGTAGTAGCACTGAATGACCCCAAATATCAATTTATTCCTCTTGAAAGTGAAGGCTACTGCTTAATGGATCTTAATGGCACTCGACATGAATTGCATAATTTAGCCAAAAGAATTATTGATAAAGGTGATAAACAAGAATTGTTGAACTTAATTTATTCTGTTTTGGCTGGATCAGTGTTTACCATTAGAGAAAAAGTTGATCAATCATCGGCATTGATAATGGGAAATGGTGATGGATCAATATTAAAGCCAAATCAATATCCTCAGATAGGTTTATATGGAGGCCTGTTGCCTCACTCAGATAAAAAGGATGGTCGAGGGGAGGGCACTGGGTTATTGGAGTTATTTACAGGTTGTTTTCCAGAAGGAACAAAGTTCATAAGATTGCCTTTTAATACAGCGACCGAAGCAGCTCTTTATGTTTCTGCAGATGAAGAGATAAAAAAGAATGGCGCATATCAGGTCAAACCTCATGAGAGATTGGTTGGAAAATATGTCAGTGCATTTCGGGAGTGGCGAGATACAAGAAATTCTTTTGTACGAACTGGTTTGCTAGAGATAACAGCAAACGGAGGGGTTGAAATTGTAAACAGAAGCTAAGATTGGTTAGTTATTTAATGATAGAAGTTAAGTTATCGATTCGCTTATATTTTTCCTCATTTGCTCCATAAGAAAATAAATGCTACTCTAACTAGAGTGATTTTGATTGTATCCAGTTATCACCTAGTGGAGAGACAAAACATTTCTTAGAGATAAATTATTCACTATTAACATCGCATGAAAAATTCAGCCTATCCTGGTTTTCTCATTACTCTTGAAGGTGGAGAGGGCGGAGGTAAAACCACTCAGTCGGTTCGCTTGCGTCAAAAATTGATTGAAGAAGGTAAAGACGTAATTGTTTTGCGTGAGCCTGGTGGGACTACTATCAGTGAGCAGATTCGCCAAGTAGTACTATCACCTGAAAATACTGGTATGGCATTTACTACTGAAGTACTTCTGTTTCAGGCGGCAAGAGCGCAAATTTATCGCGAGATTGTGATTCCTTCATTGAAAGCGGGGAAAGTAGTGATTATGGATCGTTCTCGCGACAGCAGCGTAGTTTATCAAGGAATGGTGCGCGGTTTCGGTAAAGATTTGATCGATAATCTGAACGATCTCTCAACAGACAAAATTTATCCAAATATAACTATATTACTTGATTTGCCTGTAAAAACTGGTTTGAAAAGAAGAGAAGAGTCAGGCAAGATTGATCGTTTGGACATGGAAGCGCTTGAGTTTCATCAAAAAGTGAGAGATGCCTATTTGCAGTTAGCAAAAGAAAATAATTCTGGGAGATGGGTGATTGTAGATGCGCAAAAACCTCTTAAGAAAGTTGAGGAGATGATTTGGCAGGAAGTTCAAAAAAGAATTTTTAAATAGGAGAAAAGGGTATGTCTAGAAACAACGGCTCCGACCTTTTCTCTTCACTGCTAGATGCTGTAAAAACATTTAGAGATGATCGAGATTGGGCGAAATATCATACTCCTAAAAATTTAGTGATGGATTTAGTTCGAGAAGCATCAGAAGCGGTTGAAATCTGCTTATGGCAAACTGATGAGGAGTTAATGAAAGATGAAGAAAGAAAGGCTGATATTGCCAAAGAGTTGGCGGATGTATTACACTGTTTACTTCTCTTGAGTGATCTATTAGAGATAGATTTAGAGCAGTCTTTTTGGGACAAGCTCAAAGAGCTAGATGAGAGATATCCTCCAGAAGAGTTTAGTGACAAATCAACCTATCTTTTTAAGAAGAGGCAAAGACTCAACAAGTAAATCTAGAAAAAGACCGATAGGTAGTACGATAGGTAGTAGTTAATGATTCAAAAAAAGACTAACGATGGCAAAATTACCCAAATCAGTTATTAAATTAATCGAGCAGTTTGAACATCTTCCGGGTATAGGTCCCAAATCGGCTCAAAGGCTGGTATTTTACCTCCTTCACAATCCTATCGAGGAGATTAATGAGTTTTCTCAACGATTAAAAGCAATCAAAACAGAAACAACTTTATGCTCAATTTGTCATCAAGTGACGGAACACGATCCCTGTGAAATATGTTCTGATAACAGCCGAGATGAGACTCTGTTGTGCGTGGTCGAACAACCTCTGGATTTAATTGCAATTGACAATTCCAACAAATATCAAGGCAAGTATCATGTTTTGCATGGATCAATCGATCCACTGAATAACATTGGTCCAGAACAGATATTTTTAAATGATCTTCTGCAGCGACTTGAAGGGGTAAAGGAACTAATTTTGGCAACTAATCCCACTATGGAAGGAGAAGCAACGGCTCTCTATATAAAAGAGATAATTGATAAATCAAATAGATATCCAGATTTACAGATTACTCGAATTGGTCATGGATTACCGATTGGGGCCGATATCGAGTACGCCGATGGGGTTACGCTGGCAAGAGCTTTAGATGGTAGAAAAAGAATTGAGTAGCAATTTTTGTCTTGTTTATAGAAGTTTATATTAGCAGTCTCTATCCAGACATACCAGAGGCTATTTGCATATTTACTTTCTTCTTTTTCTTGATAAATTAAGAGTAATGATACCTTCGTATCACGATGTCCGACAGATGATTAGAAAATAATCCTTGTCGGTTTTTTTGTTTAATATCATCAACTAACTAGAGAAAGGTTGGCATGAAAATTCTTGTTCAAGCAAAAGACATGAAAGTTACCAAGGCTATTTATGGTTTCGTTGACGAAAAAGTTAAAAGAAATATTCTCAAGTTAGGACAAAAGGTGATTGGGGTCAAGGTTTACTTAGAAAAGATTGCCAGAAAGAAAAATGATCCAGAGTCATCAACAGCAAAAGTAGAAATTGAGGTACCAGGGAATAATATAGTGGTGGAGGGTAAGTCATTCGATCCTTATCAAGCTATTTCTCAAGCGATAAAAGCAGGAGGTAGAAGATTAAGAAAAGATAAGGAAAAAAAAGAGAAAAGGAAGAAGGGTGATTAGCGGATAAAATCTGGAGAATGGATTTTCTGGCTTGTTTAAGCTCTGTACCTCTGTGAATTTATGTTGAATTTATGTGAGCTTTTCCTGTGATATTATGAATCTATGACTCAAAACTCAAATCAATCATCTGCTTCAATTCAGACTTCAGCCAGTGGAAATAATGTTGGTAATCCTCTGGATCAACTTGAAGAATTGATTAAAAAATCCCAGTCAAAATCAAGCTCTCAAGCCTCAGATCAGTCAGTTGAGGCCCAGTTGCCAAATTCAGCCGATGCAAATAGTCAAGCTAAAGACGACTTTGAAGCAGATGTTCAGCAAAAGATGAAAGATATAGCAAAACTTAAGCAGCAGAAAGAAACCGAAGAGAAAATGTTAATTAAAAAACAGCAAGAACTAATGAAACAAGCTATAGCTACTTCTCCTCAAACACAAAAAAGAGCTGAAGCTGCAGCCGAAGAAGCTGAGCAACAAAAATCTCAAGATGAAACTCATCAAATCAAACAACTTTCTCGCATCAAGATCAAACAGCCAATAGAAGACTAGCCGGCTTAATTATGACTCAATCATGAACAAGGGAAGATCATTTACTCGTCAATCAGGTGGAATGCGTCAATCATTTGGAGGCATGTCTACTTTTGATAGCGAAAAAATGGAGCAGCAGGCTATTCAAGGAGCTACTCAGCAAAAAGCTGTTGCTCAGCAATCAGGCAATACTGGAACAAAGAGAGATCCAACAAGTCAACAGCATCAATCGTCATCAGTCTCCCCAAGAGAAGTGGGTTCGTTTGTTGACGAACTAGTGAAAAGACCTTCTCATGATGTTGCAACAGAAGTGATGAACTTTTTTGATATTAATGCGTTACTTGGCATTAATACTGACGATACTCCTGAAGAAAAAAATAAAAAAACCCAACTTCACCAGCGATATCAACGCTTAACTCAAGAAGAACAGCAAGTGGCCCAGCGAAAGTACCAAGAAAAATTGCAAAAAAAACAAGAGGAAGAAAAAATACAGCAACAGCAGGAACAAGAAGAAAAGCAGAAGGAAGCAACGGCCTTACCTAGTGTTGGAAAAGTAAATAAGAGAGGCACGGCTCTGATGGGTGGCAGCCAGAAAAAAAAGGCTGCTGCCAGACTGGCGCATGATAGGCAGAGAA
The DNA here is from genome assembly GCA_964463605.1 of uncultured Pseudomonadales bacterium. Lineage (GTDB taxonomy): Bacteria > Patescibacteriota > Microgenomatia > UBA1400 > PJMF01 > DAOLOF01. The sequence continues at coordinate 11,950 of CAYXBZ010000012.1, forward strand.
TGGGTAAGATTGCTGGCGCAAATTAGGCCTAATTTTGAGGAAATTAAGACTAGCCCTGCTGCGTATCTATGGGATAATCGCATTCACATCTTTATGAAAATCTATAACACACTCAGTCGCCAAGTTGAAGATTTTAAGCCGCTTCAGCCACCGCAAGTTAAGTTTTATGCTTGTGGCCCCACAGTATATGACTATGCCCACATAGGGCATCTTCGTAAATATACTCTGGATGATGTTTTATTACGAGTCTTAAAATGGAACAAGTTTGAGGTCAAATTTGTACAAAATGTAACCGATGTTGGGCACTTAGCATCAGATGCAGATACTGGTGAGGATAAATTGGAAAAAGGTGCAAAAAAATATAGCCTTGATGTGTGGCAGCTTGCCAAAAAGTTTGAAGACTATTTTTATCACTCAATGAGATTGATGAACAATCGTTTGCCGGATGTAATTTGTCGAGCTACCGACCACATATCCCAGATGTTGCAACTAGTTGAAACTTTAGAGAAAAAAGGCTACACCTATCTAATTGAAGGTGATGGAGTGTACTTTGACAGCAGTCAATTTAAAGACTATTCCAAATTGGCCCAATTAGATGTCGAGGAGCTAATGGAGGGAGCCAGGGTAGAGAAGGTAGAGGGTAAACGCAATCCAACAGATTTTGCTCTGTGGAAGTTTGAGCGACCAGGAGAAAACAGAGCTATGACTTGGCCAAGTAAATGGCACCAGCGCAGTTTTCCTGGGTGGCACATTGAGTGTTCAGCCATGAGTATGAAGTATTTGGGTAGTCAAATTGATCTTCACACAGGAGGCATAGATCACATTAGGGTTCATCATACCAATGAGATAGCTCAATCTGAGGCAGCAACGGGCAAAAAACCATTTGTAAAATATTGGGTTCATCATAATTTTTTAACGGTTGATGGCGAAAAAATGAGTAAGTCAAAAGACAACTTTTATACAATCGATGATGTTGTGGAAAAAGGCTATGAGCCGATGGCTTTAAGATTATTATTTTTAGGAGCTCATTATCGAAGTGAGTTGAACTTTACCTGGGAAAGCTTGCAGGCGGCCCAAAACAGCTGGGAAAAATTGCAAGAAATTATCGCCCAACTTAAAACAAAAGCTCAAACAAACGTGACTCAGCCATCTGATCTTGCCAAGAAGTATCACCAGCAATTTTTTGCTAGTGTTGGTTATGATTTAGGGACACCAGAAGCTCTATCGATCTTATGGCAAGTTGTAAAAGAAAGAGATCTGTTGGCGGAAGAAAAATTGTCGTTGTTATTAGATTTTGATCAAGTGCTTGGTTTTGGTTTTGATAATATCCAGGCAGCAGAAAACAGCCAGTCACTGGCTGTTGATCAATTACCCAACGAAGTGAGAGTCCTACTTAAAGAACGCAAGGAAGCTCGCAAACAAAATGATTTTAGTACAGCTGACCAATTGCGTGATCAATTGGCGAAGTTGGGCTATAGAGTGATTGATGAGGAAAGTGGGCAAAAAGTATTTGCCATTTAAGAAATATTTTCCAAAAAAATAATGAAAAAGAGTTATTCCACTTTGCTGATTGAGTTTCCTACCAGTGATAACTTATTATTGACAGGATTGCTATTTACTCCGAGTAAACCCAGCAACAAGGCAGCTGTTTATTTGCATGGAAATGGTAGCGCATCAATCTTTTACTCTCCCACAAGAGCACATGCGTTGGCTGAAAGTCTGACAAAGAGAGGTATCTCTTTACTGCTGTTTAATAATCGAGGAGCTCATTTTATTAAAACTCTCAATAAAGTTGAAGATCCAGACAAGATCGAAAATCAAGATGTTAGCACTCACTCAAATTACAACGATGTAACTTTGGGTACTGCTTATGAGTTAATCAAAGATTGTACTCATGATATAAATGGAGCGGCGGCCTACTTGCATCAGCTAAATTATAGAGAGTTATATTTAATTGGTCACTCCAGTGGTGCCAACAAAATTTGTGTTTTTGATCACTACCAACCCCAGAATCTTTTCAAGAAATATGTTCTTCTTGGAGGAGGAGATGATACCGGCCTTATTTACAAAAAAATTGGCAGTAAGAAAAAGTTTAAACAGTATCTCAAACAAGCAAAAGACAAGATAAAGCAAGGAAAAGGTCGGAAGTTGATTCCCAAGTATATTTTAGACAGATGGCTGTCTTATCAATCTTTTTATGATACGGTTAATCCTGATGGTGACTATAACACCTTTCCATTTATTGAGTATGAGAAAAAGTTGAATCTATCTTCTAAGTCTTTATTTAGATATTTTCGGAAGATAAAAAAACAGTCTTTGATAGTTTATGGAGAAAACGATGATTATGCTCCAAACAAATCTGGAGAAAGGGCAAATCAGATTTTGAAACAACTAGTTATAACAAAAAATAACTTCCAATTTCAAACAATCAAAGACGCCGATCACAGCTTTCATGGTCAGGAACAAAAATTGGGAGAGTTGGTTGGTGATTGGTTAAAACAATCTTAATCAAAAAAACCCTCCTGTTTCAGTGAAAAATAATTGTTGCTAGATACTATAATGTGATCAATGAGTTCTATTCCCATTAAGTTTGCTCCTTGAGCAATTTGATTGGTTACGGCAATATCTTGCTGACTGGGTTGGCAGTTTCCTGAAGGATGATTGTGAACTAAGAAAAATCCCGAAGCAGGTAATGAAATTGCAGGCTCTAACAACTCTCTAAATTCAATAAAATTTTGATTGAGTGATCCAACCGAAAGAGTTTTTTTTGATAAGTACTGTTTGCTACCGTTTACATACAATGCCTGACAAATTTCTTGTTTGCGGTCTTTAATATCGAAAGCTTGACAAAATATTTTACTGGGTTTGTTGAGAGAGATAAGTGAACTTTCATGTTTGTAGCGTCTAGCTAACTCAAAAGCTGCTAATAAAGTAGAAGTTTTACCGAAACCAACTCCCTGATGTTGAGATATTTCTTCTTCATTTAAGTTGATCATCGATTCAAGTCCGGGCTGACTGATCTTTTTTGCCAACTCTAGAACAGAGTGTTGACTGCTGCCAGTTTGGAGCAAAATGGCCACCAACTCTGCCAGTGATAAATTTGAAGAACCAATAAGTCTCATCTTTTCTCTAGGTTTGTGAATAGGTGGCAAGTCTTTGAATGATCTTTGTGGACGGGTCTTTAATAAGTTTGGCATATTAAATTAATCAAATTGAGGTATTAATTTTCAGATTAATCGCATGAAAAACACGATTAAATCTAATATAATGAGAGAAGCTGAGATTAAACTGACAAAAGAGACTCTACTGTGAGTAGAGTAATTTTGCGCGAAGCAATGGCAGATAAAATTGCAATTTTGTCTGACCATTTGGTGCCAACAATAACTGACACTGGTACAGAGGGATCAACAGTTATCAAAAGAGGAGTCACTTGGTTGCTGAAGCTGTGTTTAAAAGCATCAAGTAACAGAACCTGTTTTTCAGGGGAAAAAGTGGCACTCATAATGAAGAGTTGAAAACTATTTGAAGCGAGTGTTTTGACTGCTTCTTTGATGGTTTTCACTCTTGTTAGATGATATTTTTTTGATAAAAATTGATAAGGATGTTTGAGATTAACATTAGGTTCAACGATAAGAACATTGATAGTTGGGGCGGATGTGGGCATGGATTACTCTACTTAGATTAGAGTTATTCTACTTAAATTAGAGATACAATGTCAAATCAGACAATGAGTAATCAACAACATAACTTGTATATCAAAAAAGTAGGCGAGCGAATCAAGCAAGCACGTCAAGAAATCGGTTACTCTCAAAAAGAGTTAGCGGATGCGCTTGAACTTTCTGACAAGACTGTAAGTGCCTATGAAGTGGGGCGTGCTCAGCCAAGTTTGAGCATGCTGAGGTCTTTGAGCAGAGTTACCAGGCGACCCATTGGTTATTTTTTGGATGAAACAGAGCACGCCCAAATTGATTTAAGATTAAAGATGAAGAAAATTGAGCAAGAATTACTTGAGGTTAAGCGAGCTATTAAAAAATAATAGGTTTCGTTAATTATTTTTCTGAAAAATATTCTTCTTTGTTGTTGAATGGCTTTTAACTCCTCTTTGTAAAATCTCCATCAATCTTGAATAAAATCTCAAGTTATGAATTGTGGCTAAGCGAAAGGCATTGCTATCCTTGATTTTAAACAGATGATGAAGATAAGCGCGTGAGTAGTTTTGACAAGTGTAACAATCACAATGGGGGCTAATGGGGCTTAGATTCTCTTGATGGGAGCCTCGATCTATATAAAGATAGTGATACCACTTGTGAGTTGAGTGGGGATCGATATTATTAGGATCGTCTGAAAAAAGGTAAAGTCTTTTGTGTCGAGCATCTCTAGTTGGTAGGACACAGTCAAACATGTCATAGCCCATTTGGTGTAGCCTCACAATATTCTCCGGCGAGCCGATGCCGAGTGCAAATCGTAGATTTTCGTTTGGTGTTAACGAGCTGTTGATTTTGCACATTTCATAATCAAACTTGCCGTCAGCAGTAAAAGGCCAACCTCCAAGCCCGTATATATCAAACTTTATCTGAACTAATTCTTGAGCACATTTTTTCCTCAGATCATAATTATTATGTCCTTGTATTGGTGCAATAAGCAATGGTCTATTTTCTTCAGTGTAGTCATTTTTTTTAACTAATCGCTCGAACTCAATTTTGCTTCGCTCTGCCCAATTTATTGTTCTGCTGATGCTGTTAGCAGCTCTCTTTTGATCAGCTTGTGGGGGAGTGAAGTCGTCTAAACAAACCATAATATCACTGCCGATGGCAAACTGCACTTGAATTGATTCCTCGGGAGTAAATACATGTTTTTTTTGTTGATTTTTTCCAGAGTAGAGAACGACCCCTTCATCGGTGATCTTTCCTAATTTGGAATTTTTATTAATCAGTGAAAATAACTGAAAACCTCCAGAATCAGAAGCAATGATTCCTTGCCAATTCATCAACTTTTTGATGCCGTTTATTTTTGAGAGTAACTCACTGCCTGGCTGTTTTCGTAAATGATAAGTATTTACTACTAAACCATTGATGCCGACTTGTTTAATGTCGCTGCTGCTTAAACTGCGAACTACGCCTCGAGTAGCATCAGGAAAATACATAGGGAGAAGTTGATTTAGGTTTGAATTCAGAGTCATGCAAGCACGTTACTAATTTACGAATTTGATTTGTTAAAGCTTAATGAAGCTTGAAAGAAGTTGTATGAAGACAGGAAGTTGAGAGATCGAGTAATAGAAAAGCCCTACTTGGACAACTAAGACTGAGAGAAACCAGAGTATGCTGATTAATAGTGGTTTGTTCGTAGATTTTGCATAAGTGCCTATTAACATATCATGCCAAGTTTGTTTATCTGATTGCTTGATCATCCACAAAAAGCCTAGTCCCAAACTTAAGTAGCTAACTTGCTTGAGTATGACCTCTCTAAAAAAGGCCATGCCAAATGAAAGATGCTGATGGTTGCTATCTACAATTTCAACTCCCCAAATTTGTTTCCCTAAGGTAGCTCCAGATTGAGAGAGAAACCAAGCATGATAAATTATGCCAAACACCACCGCGGGAATAAATACAAGCGTAATGAGTATTATTGATCGATAAATTAAATCAACTTGATTGTTGATCGAGAGTAGATATGCCAAACTGCCTGTTGTAAGGAGTCCTAATATTAAGGAATCGGTGATATAGGCCATCATTCTTTGAACAAAAGATGCGTAGTTTTGTTTGGGTAAACTGTTGGAAATTATCTGATCGTGTGAATGGGGGTTGGTAGAGTTTTTCATTGAATCTGTGTTTGGTTGTTAACTTTTGATGCGAAGTTATCAACTTTTGAGAGCAGGGTAAGTGTTGCCCAATGCCAATTGGCGTTTTTGACAACAACGGCAATTACTTTGACACAACTAGATGCGATAATGGTTATTAGCGAAGCTAAGAGAATAGCTGAAACCCATCCAACCGAAAAACTATTCAAGACTGTTGAAAAGAGTTGATCTTTTGTTGAGTTTAAATATGTTTGGAAATTGCTTGAAATAAAGGTTCCAAGTACTGCAATTATTGGGATTGCAGAGAGGGAGGTAAGTATTATGTCTAAGATAATAAAGTGAGATAAACTGAGCAAGATCATTTTGCCGTATTTATTTTGGACAATTTTTTTGCTTTCTTGATAGGCCTCATTGGCTTTGATTGTTTTGAACACAACTAATCTTTGGCCAACAGTTCTGACAAAAATAATCTTTATTATCTTGGATATCATGATGATGGCAAAGGTCAGGGCAAAAATAAAAGCAATTATGATGATGAAAATACTAATGAGTTGAGTATTGGTGTTAAATAGCAAGGCTGCTAGTCCAACGCTGACGGGAAAGATGATTGTTATACCAACCGTTAGCAAAAAAATTTTTATCATGGGGACGATGTTCATCCAGATCATAGGCTTGATTTTAGAGATTGCAAACTTAGAAACTTGAGATAAACTCCATTGATTGTTGTCCACTTCTTCTGCTTGACGCACTCCTTGAATCATGGCTGCTTGGGCCCAAGCGGTGGTAGCTAGAGAAAGTCCAATGACAAATAGACTAAGAATTAAGATTTGAACTCCAAAAAAAATATATACCCAAGTAGGAATTTTTTTGCTTGCAGTTTCAATAATATCTTCAAGATTTTCAGCAAATAAAATATTTTTTTCGGTAAGATTATCGGGAAGATTATTGATCGAGGTCAGTTTATCGCTATCGTTTTCTTTAAGATCTTCTTCGTTAAAAAGAACGTTAAACGGTATCGATACATTTTGATTTACCTCTATTTCTTGATTACTACTTTTTTGATCTTGATTTAAATTGGGAAAGTTGGTGTTATAACTGCCCATCGATCCAGCTGAAAGGACTAAGAATGCTATTGCCAGCAGCAATAATTTGGGATTTCTCCTGGCTAGGCCGACTGAATGTTTAAAAAAGCTGGTAATGTCCCAACTTTGAAATTTGGAACTTGAGTTGATGATTGGTTTTTCAAGCATAGTAAGTGATTATCAATTGGTTGTAATTATACACTTTATTATTTGCAAAGAGTGGTATAAGCTATTAACTCTGTTGTTGGAGTTGGGTTGAATTTGTATAGATTCAAGAATGGAGTTAATTTGTTGATACTTTATGATTGATGTTTTATGGCTAGCCATTTTTCAAGATTACTAATTATTTATGTTTTATAGATTATGAAAGAGAAAAAACTAATAATTCTTCTAGCTATTGTTCTTCTTGGAGGTTTACTATTTTTAGCAATGAGAAATCAAACTAATGATAATAATTTGATTTTAGATAATGAAACTGCTGACGTAATGATTGACTCTGTTGAGTCAGAGGAGCAGCCAAATTTTTATTTAGAAGGTGAGACGGTTCTTGATCCAGCTGAACAGCTAGATGAAGATAATGAGAAAGAGATTGGTGGAGAAGTTGAGGGAGTTTCACTTGAAGACAGTCAGCCTTCGTCTGAAACTGACTCGAGTCAGTCTCAAGAGCCAAAGTTTGTGTTCTTTTACGGCGACACCTGTCCTTATTGTCATGATGTAATTGATTGGATGGATGAAGCGGGAGTAGAGTCGATGCTGGACATCACTCGCAAAGAGGTGTACAACGATGCCAAAAATAGTGAGCAGATGAACTTGGCTGTTAGAAGTTGCGGCATGACTCAATCAGGTGTGCCAATGATGTATACCAACGATAAGGAATGTATTGTTGGCTCAACTCCAATTATTGATCATTTATCTGAAGTAGCAGGCATTTAGTTAGAGATGAACTGTGGTTTTTTATGATGAAAAGTGAAGTGGTAACAAAATTGCTCTTGCATAAAAAGGGCAATTTTGTTTTAATGTTTTTTCTAGTGCCAACACTAGATTTTTTTTTGCCAACTTTTCATATTTTAGGCCTTAAGCAACCGGTTCAAAACTGTTTTTGTTCTTTTTCACATCTCGCGCAAGCGAGATTTTTTTTAGTTGATGTAGGTTTTTTTGACTATATAAGCTATCTGCAAGGATAATATGCCAACTGATTCATACATCAAGGTTTCCTCATACGAAGGTCGCAAAGGAGAAGTGAAAAAAGTGGTTTTGCTTTACTCGGGAGGTCTGGACACCTCGATGATGCTCAAGTGGATTCAGGACCAGTACCAAGCGCAGGTGATTGCGCTAACGATCGACATCGGCCAGCAGGCTGATGATCTAGAAAAAATCAAGCAAAAGGCTCTTAACCTTGGGGCGCATAAAGCTTTTGTGGTCGATGCTAAAAATGAGTTTGCCTATCACTACTTGTCTTGGGGAATTAAGGCAAATTCCAGTTATCAGGGCGAGTATCACTTAAGCACGCCCCTAGGCAGGCCGCTTTTGGCGAAAATTGCGGTGGAGATCGCCCGCCAGGAGAAAGCCGATACCATTGCTCATGGCTGTACCGGCAAGGGCAACGACCAAGTGCGTATTGAAGGTACGGTTCTAACCTTGGCTCCAGAGATGAAGATCATCGCTCCCGTGCGTGAGTGGAGTATGGGCCGCGATGAGCAGCTGGAATATGTGAAAAAGCACA
>CAYXBZ010000013.1:0-20451 GCA_964463605.1 uncultured Pseudomonadales bacterium
AGAATTTGAGTAAGTTTTAGATTCTGTCTAAGAATCTCATCACCAATCAATTGAGCGTCGTCAGCCGCATCAATCACAATACATTCCTGGGTAAACTCATCAGAAATCAAATAAGTATTGGTGTTAAGTGAACCTAAAACTAAAGTTTGAATCTGCATAGATTAAATCTAAATTTCCTCGAATGCTTCCTGAGCCTTTAGGATGTGTTGATGACGTTTTTCCAGACTAGCTGGAATATTCCTATTGTTCTTAGACAAATAATCGTAAATGGCCTCGGCAAGAGCATCGGCAGCCAATACAGAACAGTGAATTTTTTGATGAGGTAAATCACCCAGCTCATCCATCACATCATCGTTTTCTATCTTCATTGCTTCTTCCACTTTTTTACCCATAGCCAGCTCGGTAATCATGCTACTAGTGGCAATCGCTGCCACACAACCAAATGTTTCAAACTTGACATCAGAGATAATATCCTCGTTTTGATCATCGGCCTCCACTTTAATGTAAATTTTCATCACATCACCGCAAGACAAGTTGCCCACCTCACCCACACCATCAGGATTCTCAATCTGTCCTTGATTGCGAGGTTGATAAAAATGATCAATTACATTTTCCGAATAATTCATTTCTAGTCTTTCTTCACCTTGAACGGCGAAATCTCTCTTAATCTTCCCACCACTTCTTCAACTGCTTGAGCAGCATACTCGACCTCTTCTTGAGTGGTCCAACGTCCCAGAGACAACCGCAGCGATCCATGAGCCTGCGCCGGCTTTAGCCCCATCGCCAATAATACGTGACTAGGCTCCAATTTGGGTGAGGAGCAGGCAGAGCCTGTTGAGGCCGCCACGCCTTTTTGGCTCAAATTCATCACCAGCGACTCTCCCTCAATGTAATCAAATCTTACATTTAGAATATTGTAGAGTCTGTGATCCGGATGACCATTCAGGTAGCTATTGGGAATATTTTCTAAAATTTTCTGCTGAAGCTGATTTCTTAGCTTGGCAATGCGCTTTGACTCTGTTGTTTGCTTTGCGAGAGCAATCTCAATCGCCTTAGCAAAACCCACAATGCCTGGCACGTTCGAGGTAGAAGAGCGTAAGTTTAGTTCTTGACCACCGCCATGCAACAGAGGAGAGAGCTTAATGCCCTTCCTGCAATACAAAAAAGATACACCCTTCGGCCCATAAATTTTATGAGCAGAACTAGTTAGCAAATCAACCTTAAGCTTTTCAACATTTACTGGTATTTTACCAAAGGTTTGTGAAGCATCAATATGAAGCAAGGCGCCAACAGAGTGACACATCTCTCCAATCTCTTTTATTGGCTGAATGGTGCCAATTTCGTTGTTAGCATGAATCACTGATACTAATAAAACATCGTCAGATAAAGATTTCTTGAGATGATCAAGGTCGATCATGCCATGTTCATCAACTTGAAGATAGCCGACCTCATAACCTTGTTTAGATAACCACTTAGCTGTATTTAAAACACAGTCATGCTCAACTGCCGACACTAAAATCTTGTTGCGTTTACTTTTATTGGCCCAAGCTAACCCTTTTAGAGCCAAGTTATTGCTTTCGGTTGCTGAGCTGGTAAAAATTAACTCTTTAGAGTCAGCGCCAATAGCATCAGCTAACAATTGCCGAGCCTGTTTAACTGCTTGGGCTGCCTTCTGCCCCATCCAATGCAGCGAAGCCGGATTAGCGTACTGCTGCAAATAGTAAGGCTTCATAGCCTCAAAAACCTCAGGATCAAGGGGAGTAGTGGCAGCGTAATCTAGATATATCTGATTGTTTGACATTGGTCCTCAATTATAACTGAAAATAAGTATTGTCAGAAGAAAAATGCATTTTTACTCAATATTACCAATTTATTGAGTTTGAGGGCTATCATGTTTGATCAAATAATAATCTCCCTCCTGTGAAAGAATGAATACGTCAACGCTATCTCGCTGTAAATCGTTAATTATCTTTTGATCCGCTATGAATACACCCTTATTCTTTTCAAGTAAATCTAGCATTGATTGATATGAGTTGGGTTTGTGCATTAAAGGGATTACCTTTTCTTGAGAGTAATAAACCGCGGCTGGATAGAAATGCGTCATGGTAAAAATCGGAGAATAATTTCTTGCATTAAGAGAAATCTGTTTTTCTGCACTATATCTTGGTTGTGACAAATAAAGCAGATTAGCAGATTGATAAAACTGCACAAAAGCTAAAACTAATATGCCAATTAACAAAGATAATGAAAAATAGCGACCTTTGATAATCTCTACCCACTCAAAAAATACAACTGAGATTAGCAATGACAAAGGAGCATAGAGAGGTAATAAATGCCAGACTTCAACCGTAGAGGCAGTCATCAACGGCAAGGCAAAGCTGATTAACCATATCCAGAGAGCAAGCCAATGTTTTATTATTGTTTTTAGCCTAGTCCATAAAATCAAATTCAAAGGAATAGAAAAAAGAAACACTTTCCACCATCTTCCCAACCCCACTTGTAAATAATAACTTGACCTTAACAAATTGGTTAAACTATAAATGGTGTTCGTGCCTCTCGTGCCAATCTCTATAAAATGATGTTGTAAAAATGAGGGGTCGATTACTTGGTGATATATGTACCACGGTGAAATCAGCAAGATGAACATCGCCAAAAGGCAAAAAATACTCTTAAAATTAATTTTCTCTCTTTCATGCCAAAAATAATAAGCTATAACAGGCAACATGCCCAATCCAATTAATGTCTTGGTTAACAATGCAGCTGAAAATCCAGCCACCAATAAATAAAAATATTTCTTTGAGTTATGAAGATTAATCAAACAAAAAAATATAAAAACTGTCCAAAAAAAGAATTGCGTATCTAAATTTCCCGATCTGGCACGATACATAAACCACAAACTTGACAGCAATATTGCCCCTGAACTAATTCCAACAAAACTGTTTTTAATTTTTTTACCAATCAAATAAATTAATACAATTGAACCAATCCCAAAAAAGGCCGATGCGAAACGAGCCGTAAACTCATTACTACCACCAATCGCCGTGGGAATTGCCATAAAAATATAGCCCAAAGGTGGATGATCTTGAAAATGAGTATCGTTAAATTCTAGGATAAAAGGATTTCTATTACTCACAATATTTCGAGCAATCGCAGCATACCAAGCTTCATCGTAACTTTCGAGAGCAGTGTAGTCGATTCTGAAGAAGAAAATGAATGCAAGCAAGAGTAGGAGACCTATGTTTACAATTTTATGCATTCATCGTTAAGTTTAACCTATATTACTTAACACAATCAATAAAGGAAAAAGTTGTTGTTTTCGATTTTTCACTACAAAAAAAACAATCTCAATTTAGGAACTTCTACTTGATCATCACCAACATCATTTTAAATGGTTTTGAAGCATTGACCGCATGAGAAGCATTGCTGGGAATTTTCAACACTTCACCTTGAGTAACTTTATGCCAAACACCTGAAACAGAAATTTCTGCTTCTCCCTCTGCAATCATCACCAAAGCTTCATAGGGGGCAGTGTGTTCAGTTAATTCTTGACCCTGGTCAAAAGCAAAAAGAGTGATTGAGCCCCCATCACTTTTCACAATTTCTTTGCTAACAATGGAATCTTCTTGATAGTTTATTATTTGTTGAATGTTTAGAGATGCATTTTTTGTCATATAAAAATTTTAACATAGTGAAGAGATTGCAAAATACCCATATCTCTTTCCAGGCATCCAGCTTACCTGTCCATCATCAACTAGCATTCGCTGCTTGGGCGCCCGGCTTGCCTGCCTACCGGCAGGCAGGGATGCCCGACTCGCTATTGATAGTTAATTATGGAGGCTCGCTGGACTTTCAGGTTATCTCTGCTGAAGCAGAGCTAACTTGAGCGCGAACGTGGCTCTTATCAACTAGCCAAACTTCAAAATAAAAAACCAGCTTTTCGCTGGTTTTTATTTTGATGCCCGGCTTGGATTTACGACTCGCCACTGATATTAATTATTAATGATGGCTCGCATGCACTACTCGGGTTTAACTCGGCTGCTAGCCGAGTTAACTCGACGGCGCGATATCTTCTCATCAACCATGAACATCAATATAAGAGACCACCGTTCGGTGGTCTCTTATATTGATGCCCGGCTTGGATTCGAACCAAGATAAACAGCTTCAAAGGCTGTTGTCCTGCCATTAGACGACCGGGCAATTTACAGACAATTATTAACCTGAATACCTGATTTTATCAAAAGTAATCTTTTTTTTCAGCAACGGATAGAATTACATTAGATTGATCTACTTTATTTCCACCTTTGATTTAATCTGATCCCAATTAGCTACAGCTGAGGCTAAAAAAGTAGTGAGCGGAGCTGCAATAATCAATCCCACCGAAGACACTAAAATTCTAACCACTTCTTCAACCACCACCTCCTGCGACAGAACATAGCTTAGAGGATGAGGATTATTAATAAACAAAAGCAAGAGTGGCAAAGAAGCTCCGGTATATACCAAAACTAATGTGTTAACCATCGAGTTAATGTGGTCTTGACCAATCTCCATTGCCTCTGAAAAAAGCTTGCCAAACTTTAAGCTTGGCTTATTTCGCTTAAGAGTAAAAGTCATTCCTGCTTGAGTAACGGTGATATCATCCAAAGTACCCAATAAACCTAAAATTATTCCCGCCAACAACAGCCCCCTAATGTTAATAACATCTTGTCTTTCAAAACTTAAAAAGGAAGCTTCTTCGGTAGCCAAGCCAGATAAATTCATAGTATTGATCAAGGTAATAGCCAACAGACTTGAAATAATTAGAGAAACAACCGTTGCGGCCACTGCCACGTGAGTTTTTTGCTTGATTCCATGTGTTAAATAAAATGTGGGAGGGATAATAAATAATGCCAGCAACATGATCACCAAGCTTGGATCATAACCTTGGAGTAAAATTGGCAGAGCAACAAAAAAAATTACTATAAAACTGAAAAATAAAGATAACAGAGAGCGAATGCCTTTAAAGCGATTAACTACTATCACCAACGTCATAAAAAGAATAAACAAAAAAAATAACTGCTGATCTCGAGCTCGAGTTGAGATGCTTGCTTGACGATTAGTTACTACTTCCTCCAGATCATAAGATGAGATGGGCTGATAAAAGTTGATATAAACTTGATCGCCTGGTTTGTACTCTTCCAGCTGAGCCACGGGCAAGCCTCCATGTTCAAGTAATATTTCTGAGTTATCAAAGTTATTACCTATTAGTCTCATTTTCAGCAACTGATAGGGCGCACTAACATTTGCCACATCTCGCTCTCCCTCATCGACCAACTCTAGAACTTGTGCTCGAATAATTTCATTACTGTTAATCGCGCTTACATTCTCTGATACCTGAAAATCGGAGTTATCTGATGAAACCTCGGAAAATTGTGCTAAGGCTTTGCTTAAAATAAGCTCTTTGTTAAAAAATAAATAGAGCAGAGCCAAGATTATGATCAATAATATTTTCGGCAATTTTTTCATGTGTTTGCTCCTGATAACTAGCTGTTTCTGGCAACAATCAATTGGATAAATTCATCCAGCAGCTGATTCTGCTTGGCAGATAAATTTAGCTTTGCTAAAGATTGCATAACCTTTTCTTCTAAGTCGCTCATGCTTTGCTGAACTTCTTGAACCACTCCGTATTCATTCATCATCCGCTTCACTTCTTGAAACTGTAACTTTGTAAGTTGTTGATTACCAAATAGGTGAGATAGTTTTTCTCGATCCTGATCGTTTGCCTTTTCCAAAAGCAAACTCCTAAAAAGAGTTTTTTTGTTTTCTTTTATATCAGAACCAATAGACTTACCCGTCTCGATTAAATCTCCAAATAAGTTTATATAATCATCTTTTATTTGGAAAATAATACCTAAGTCTAGTGCAAGTTTTGTCAGCAAATTCAGACTATTATCATCAGCTCCAGCAATTATTGCTCCGATAATCAAAGGATTAACAATTGAGTAGTGGCCTGATTTTTGTGAATAAAGGTGATAAATTAGATCTTTATTAACTTGCCCTTCGACTGCTGCCAAACAGACATCATCCATTTGACCCCAAACTGTCAACTCCATTTTATGATGATATATATCATTAATCTGGTTAACCACACTTTTATCAGAGTAGTTAAGTAAACTACTAGTCAACAATTTTCCCGACCAGAATAAGAGCAAATCACCCAAGCAGGTAGCTAATGAATTTCCAAAATGTTGAGAATTTTTAACACCTTTATTTCTGCCAGTCTCACTCATCAAACAATTAAAGGTTTTATTACCTCTGCGATAATCATCTCTATCCATTACATCGTCATGAAGTAGCAGCGCTGAATGAGTTAATTCAAGCACCTGAGCTAAATTTACCATTAACAAGTGCTGTTCATCAGTTTGTGAAAGTAGTGTCGACTCTTTTTGTGAGAATAAATCATAACCCAAAAAAACAAGGCTTCCTCTGTATAACTTGCCATCAATAACAAACTTCTTCAAAAAATCAATCGCGTTACATTCTAATGCTTCGGCCTCTTGCTTTTGACTACAAATAAATGAAAGTAGGTTTTCTAATATAATTTCTCTCTTTGAAAGAAGATACTGCTTGATCATAATTGTGATTAATTATATTTTTCATTTTCGATTATACCTCTATCAAACCACAAGGTATAATCAGTAATAATATCAAACGAGATTGCTATGCCTACTAAGAAAAAAAGTGTTAAATCTAAAAATCCAGATCAGTGGAATCTACAATTACTATATTCTTCTCCAAGTGATCCTCAAATAGAAACTGATCTCAATACATACAAAGAAAGAAGAAAAAGTTTCGCTAAAAAGTATGAAAAGCAAACTGCTTATCTAATCAATGAGAAACAACTACTTGAAGCCTTAACCGAATACGAACAACTTCTTAATGACCTTGGTGGAGCCAAGCCACTCATGTATTTTCACTATCTAACCGCAATTGATTCGGCAAACACCAAGGCTCAGGCTCATCTGAATCGAATCACAACTCAGCTTACCAAAGCTTACAATCAACTAACTTTTTTTCCTATCAAACTAGGTAAAATTGATCCTGCATTACAAACCAAATTTCTCAGTTCAAAGTCACTCACAAAATATCACTACTTTTTATCAAAAAGATTTGAGTTGGCAAAATATGACTTAACCGAGGCAGAAGAAAAAATACTTAATTTAACCGATCAAACAAGTTATCAAATGTGGGTGGAAGGTGTAACTAAAGCCTTAAATAAACTTACTGTTAAGTGGCAAAATCAACACCTTCCAATATCAGAGGCAGTTCAGAAAATTTCTGAGCTTCCTACCAAAGAGAGACGATTGTTGCACAAAAAAATACTTCAGAAAATTTCATCTATTAGCGACTTTGCTGAGAATGAAATAAATGCAATCATTACCCACAAAACCATTGAGGATGAACTTCGAGGTTTTAGCAAACCCTATCACTCACGAATATTAAGCTCGGAAAATGATCCAGAAATTATCGAGCTGCTTGTTGACACAGTTAGCAAAAACTTTGATTTGGCTCACAAGTTTTATCAACTCAAAGCAAAATTGCTAAAACTTCCTTCTCTGGAATATGCCGATCGAAACGCTCAAATTCAAGAAATTAAAAAGAAATACTCTTTCACTCAAGCAAAAAAGATTGTCAATGAAACATTACAAGAACTTTCTCCAGAATTTTCTCAAATTTTCCAGAAAATGATGACTAGCGGTCAGATCGATATCTACCCAAGGAAAAACAAGGTTGGAGGAGCATTTTGCTCAAGTTCAATTAATAATCCAACTTATGTTCTGCTAAATCATGTTGATGATTTTAACTCAGTTAGTACCTTGTCTCACGAAATGGGTCATGCTATTCATTCAGAACTAAGCAAGAGGCAACCAGTTTTCTATCAATCCTACTCAACCAGCATTGCCGAAACAGCCAGCACTTTTTTTGAGCAGTTCGTTTTCGAAAAAATGGTCAGTCAATTTTCAAAAAAAGACAAAGTGATCGCTTTGCATAACAAAATTCAAGATGACATTAATACTATTTTCCGGCAGATAGCATTGTTTAATTTTGAAATTGAACTTCATCAAAAAATTACAGATAGGGGATTTTTAGACTCTCAAGAAATTGGAAAATTGCTTAATCATCATATGCAATCATATCTTGGACCAGCTGTTGAATTAAATGATTTAGATGGAAATTTCTTCATCTTATGGTCTCACATTAGAAGTTTCTTTTACACCTATACTTATGCCTATGGTCATTTGGCGAGTAAAGCCATGGCATCTCAAGTAAAACAAAATCCTCACACCATTGAAAAAGTAATTGAGTTTTTATCTGCTGGAGGAAATGCCAAACCAAAAGATATTTTATTCAAAGTTGGCATTGATATTACTCAAAAAGATTTTTTTGATCAGGGAATAAAGACAATCTCAAGCGATCTAGATCTTCTAGAAAAGATGGTTTAGTTCAAAGCGAGATAATAAAAGAATTTCAGCTCTTAATCTTCTTGAGATTTTTTGTCAGCGTCAGCTAATTCTTCAGGAACACTCTTCTTTTTAAAGAAAAAGCCAACAATTTTATCCCATCTTCCTCTTAAAAAGAAATAGAGAAAAGCGAACCCCGCCAAGATAATTGTAACTTTAACAATTGATCCGGTAGTATCAATCATCGCTAACAAACCACTGTATTTTCTTACTCCTTCGTAAGCCAATATCAAAAAGAACATGAATCTAATGTAAGTACCAACGAATGTAGTCCACACATAAGTCCAGAGATTTAGCTTGATCAACCCCGCAATTACAGATACTGGTAATGTTGGAATAAACGGCAAAGCTCTCAAAAAGATCATGATTACATCATCTTTTCTTGTTCCATCAAGAAATTTTCCATATTTCTCAATTTCAGCTTCATCAACTCCTAAAATTTTCCCCAATTTGCTGTGAGTTAGGTAATCTTCAAATTTATCAGCTATCCAATAAGTTAAAAGAGTTGCTATAGTTTTTCCTAATGTTCCAGTAAAAGCTATCACAAACAAAAACATAAACCCCAGTCCTTGCTCATAAGTTAAGCTCCCAGCCGTTATCGGCACAAAAGGAGAGGGGAGAGGTGCAAAAATCTCATCAATAATTGATCCTATAAATGTAAAAATTGGGAGAGGAATACTCTGAGCTAGATATTCTAGATATTCTATTACTTGTTGGGCTGTCGCTTCCATAATTACTTAGTTAAATTAATAATGATTGCCACAAAAAAGTCATTATATCTATAAACAAACTACGAGAGCAACCGCAACTAGATTAATTAGGAGTTTGAACACTGCCTTGCACTCAAAGATTCTTAAACAAAACAATACTATTGCGCTTGAAATACTACAGCCACTTTGATTAAGATGTATCCCTATGACTGATAAACAAAACACTACCCACCAAACTCAAAACATTACCCCCATTATTATTCTTGCAATCACCATTCTTGGACTCATCTTTCTTTTTTATAATAGAGGCACTGAAGATACTCAAGATATTGATTTAAGAGGTGAAATATCTACGATAGATGATGCATCGCTTGAAAATAATATCGAGTTAATGCCTGACTCAACCTCCAATTCACCCAATTATCAAGAAGAGGAGACAGCTTCACAATCACCCCCAGAAATAAATACAAATCAATCAGAACAGTCGCCTATGCTCAACAAAACACAAATGCCCCAACCCCAAATAACCATCAATCAATCACAGCAATATATTGCTAAAATTGATACTAATTTTGGCTTAATTACAGCAGAACTTTTTGCTCAAGAAACCCCGATAACAGTTAATAATTTTGTGTACCTAGCCGAAGCAGGCTTTTATAACGATCTAACCTTTCACCGAGTGATTAATGACTTTATGATCCAAGGCGGTTGTCCTTTGGGTAACGGAACAGGCAATCCTGGATATCAATTTCAGGATGAAGACAACCCCCAACCCCTAGTTAAAGGTTCTCTAGCCATGGCTAACTCTGGGCCCAACACCAACGGTAGTCAGTTTTTTATCGTAACAGCCGACTCAACCCCCTGGTTAGATGGACTTCACACTCACTTTGGCAAGGTTATTGAGGGGATGGAAGTTGTTGAACAAATCGAAAGTGTTCAAACTGGAGCCAATGACAAACCATCTCAACCAGTGATTATTAATGCTGTTTCAATAGAAACAATGTAGATCTGTTTCAAAATCTACCGACAAGGTTTTTAAACAACTGCCCTCTCACTAGCGTTGATTAATTACCTAAAGTCAAATTGATATTCTTTATCTCCTAAAAATCCTGTAACTTCAGGATTAATTAATTTGCACTTTTTGTAAAGAGAGGCTGGTCTAACTGAATAGAGACCATATTTATTATCAATTTCATCCAGAGCAGCTTCTATCTTTTCAAATTTTTGCCAACTAGGAAGAAAAGGTTTTGTTAAAGAATCACTGGCTTGCAACATGCTTAAAACTACACCAAGCTTAATAGGACTAAACTGTTGCTGCCACTTTTTACTTAACCAATCGTCAAAGATAGAAAAAATTTCATAAGTATGGTTGAGATGATCTTTAAAGGTTTGCCCATAACCCCAATTTAGACCATTAGATCCTATTAAGAATAAACTGATTCTTCTTCCAGATAATCCCATTCTTCTAGACTTATAAACAACTTCTCTCGTTAAATTTAGTACTATACGCTTGATCTCGAGCAGAGATTTAATTAAATCCCAAGCAGTAATTGACCGACTAACAGACTTTGTTCTAGTAGACACAAACTCATCATTATCTAATAACTGAAAGTGATGAGGTTCTTCACCATAAGCAATCTTTTGCAACTCCTTTGCCCAAAACGGACCAAAAAACAGTTCAAGATCATCAAAAGAATAAAAGCGAATTTGATAAGGACAATAAACTCCCATTTTTTTAAGTTTTTTTGCCAGTCTTATTCCTATACCACACACATCTTCAAATGAAACACTAGCCAATACCCCATCTTTATTTTGTGAATCAATCTCAAACACAGATCCTTTTTCACTTATCTCCGCTGCCATTTTGGCCAACAGTCTGTTTTCACCAATCCCAACATTAGCGGTCACCCATTCACCTAGTTGTTTTTTAATTTGAAGCTGAATCTCACAGCCCAATTGATGTAAATCAGAATAAAGATGCTTAGTACATTGAGAAACATCAATAAAAGCCTCATCCAATGAATAAACATAAACTCTAGGAGAGAGGTTGTAAAAAAGATTTTTTAGTTTTTTGGTGGCGCTAAAATACATCTCAAAATTAGTCTCTACTTCAATTAAGTCTGGGGCTAACCTTTTTGCTGTAGCCACATTAGTGCCCGTTTTTATGCCTAGCTTTTTAGCTTCTTTTGAAGCCGCAATAACACAAGTTCTACCTAGGTTTTTAACTATCGCTACCGGCTTACCTCGCAAATATGGATTTTCCTGCTGAGCCAGCGTGGCAAAATAAGAATTAATATCAACCAAGAGAAATTAACGATTCATTTTCTAAATTTTCTAAATAAAGTACATTGGATAAATTGATAAACTTCAATTTCTATGTGTTGCTAAATTTATTTGATAAATAAAAACCATGAATAGACTAAAGCCTCAATCAACCATCAATCCAAACATTTTCAAGAATCCAATCTCCAGAATTAAGACTAAATTGAAGTCTGTAAAGATTTCCCTTGGCAATCACCGAATAAATCTTGATTTTTACCAGCCCCTGCTTATAATCCGAAATTAGAGTAATCTGTTCAACTTTAAACAATTGACGACGCCATTCAAACCAAGTAGGCTTAAAAACAGAGCGATTAAAAACACCAGCAACCTTAATCGGTTCGTGTATTGTTTGGTACATAGTAACAGTAAAACGAAAAATACCCAAAAATACAACCACGCAATTAATATCAAATAATATCAATTTGACAAGCTGCTTAATAAATTTGTATAAAGATAAAAAGAAAGATATATAAATTAATAAATAGAGGAGGCAAATATGGCCAAAGTACTAATTGTATATGGCTCAACCACTGGCAACACAGAAATGGTTGCAGAACAAATCATGGATCTATTGGAAGATAGCAATCCAGAAATGAAAGATGTAGCAGATGTCAGCCCCAACGACTTCGAGCAATATGACCTAATGATCTGGGGCTCTTCAACGTGGGACGACGGTCTCCTACAAGCAGACTTCAGAGAGTTTGTTGAAGATAATGAATTGGATCTCTCTGGAAAAAAGATTGCTGTATTTGGATTAGGGGACAGCAGTTATCCAGATTTTTGTGAGGCTGCCGCTCTTTTAGAAGAAGTAGTTAGCAAATCAGGTGGAGAACTACTACTTGAAAGCCTGAAGCTAGATGGTTTTCCAGATGAAGAAGAGAATGAAGAAAAAGTTAAGATATGGTGCTCAAACATCAGAAAAAAGATCTAGAAAAAACTAGATCAATTCACAAGTTAAGTCACTAATTGAGATGCTGATTTGGGAGAGGGAATGAAAAAATTAAGAGATGCGGATATAAATTGTAAGTATAGGTATAGGTATTTTAATTATGCTGCGCCCCTAAAAGGGGCGCAGCATAAGCAGCATACAGCATAAACTGCATAAAATAGTAAAAATCTTCAATACAATATTAATTCAATGTTAACTCAGCACTCTCAGTTTTCACTTTGCTTTTGACTCGACTTCCTTTTCTTTCTTTTCTGACTTTGACATCTCTTTTTTTACTTTATTGACTATCTTTTTAGCTTCGTCTTTAACTGTTTTGCCAATTTCTTCAGGATGTTCTTCTACTTCTTCTTTAATTTTTTTAGCTTTTTCAACCGTTTGATCAACAACTTCTTTTGCCTTGTCTCTATTTTCTTTCTTTGAAAGAAAGACAGCAGCAGCTCCAGCAGTAACTCCAGCAAGAAAGGCAAATAAGCCTTTGTTTTGTTTGGACATAATCAACCTTCTAAATAATTATTAACATAGATTATGCCTATGCTACAGCATCTCCCACCCTTTGTTCAAGGGTGGGAGGAAAATTTGTATAAATACAAGATTGAAATGTTCGCTAAAAACAGTTAGACCGTCACAATTGACAATGTGTCCGTCTTACCATGCTCAAGCTTTGAACCGTAAATTATCAGTACGTTTTGTCCTTTTTTCAACCAGTCTACGTCACCTATCATCTCAATAAGAGCATGAGCGTTAGGAATTTCTTCTCCATTCCAACTCACCATATGGGGGATAACTCCAAAATGTACGGTCATTTTCTGGAAGACTCTAGGATCACTTGTAAGCACATGAACTGGTACTTTAGGTCTATTGCGTGAAATGAATGAGGCGGTTAATCCTGATGCCGACACACAAATTACTTGATCAATGTTAACTGGCTGACTGTGCAATAAGCTGGCTGCGGCATAAGCCACATTTGGAGCATATTCACAGCTCAAACACTCACTAAGTTTGACTTCAGCGTGCTTTTCGTTAAATTCAGCGATTCTGGCTTGAACTTCAACGGCTTTAACTGGATATTTTCCTAAAGTTGTTTCTCCAGAAAGCATTACTGCATCGGTTAAATCATAAATAGCATGAGCTACATCGCTGATTTCTGCTCTAGTGGGCATTGGATGCTCAATCATCGTTTCCAACATATGTGTAGCGGTAATCACTGGCTTGGAGTACTGGCGGCAGCGATCAATCATAGTTCTTTGCCAATAGGTTAATTGCTCGTATGGCACTTCTACGCCCAAATCACCTCGAGCAATCATGATGCCATCTGATACTTCAATGATCTCATCAAGATTATCAAGAGCTGCTTGATTCTCAACCTTGGCAATTATATCGGCGTGTAAGTTTCTTTTTTCTAGTTCTTTTCTCAGGATTTGAATGTCTTCTTTATTTCTCACAAAAGACAATCCAACAAAATCGATCTCTTCGTCTCTCGCACCATCAAGCTGAGCTAAATCGTTGTCGATTAAGGCTGGCATGTCGGTTACCACCCCTGGCATACTCAATGTTTTGCGTTGCTTGATTTCAAAATCATCCAACGCTTCAGCCTCAACTAAGGATTCATCTTTCTTAATTGCTTCGTATTGGCATAAACCGTCATCTGTTAAAATTAATTGTCCTGGCTTAATCACATCGATTACAGCCTGAGGAACCAGTACTAAATTTGGCTTATCAACACTTGAGTCAGAAGAAAAATAGACTTTATCACCCTCATTAACCGAGTAGCCACTTTCTTGATATTCTTCAGGAAGGTTAATTCTTATTTCAGGACCTTGCAAATCTAACAAGACACCAACAGGTCTACCCAACTCTTTGGCAACTTTCTTCACTCTTAAGATTCGCTCATGATGCCATTCTGGAGTGCCGTGCTTAGTATTAAATCGAGCAACGTTCATTCCCGCAAGAATTAATTTCTTGAGGATTTCTTCTGTTTCTGTTGCTGGCCCGATAGTAGCAACAATTTTTGTCAGCTTGTCAGCTGGTTGTTTAGAAAGGATTTTCGGCATGAAAAATTAATAATTATTATTTTTTTACTAAATTGGTCCAGTTTTCTTTTTCTCAACTTAAGATGATCGGTAATTGGCTCTCGTTTTATTAACTAAAATAACTAAAATTACCAACTCAAAAAAAACACATCTTTTACTTATGTTCTCATTGCAACAAAGTGTATTATATCTTACTCAAGAATTAATAGCTAGGGATATTGGTTGAAATAACCGGTATCATTTTAATTTTTAACTCAATTTCTTTGTCTTCTTTGTTGATTGAGTTTTTAAGCGTTGTCGTTATCTCCTCATTTAATAACAGTTGATTTTCCCCCGTTTCTGAAGTAGTTAATAATAAATCAATTAATATTTCATTTTTTTCTTCATTAACTTGCAAACTCACTATTTGAGAGTCCAGGTCTAGATCACTAATAACTTGATTGACTATTTGAACTATCTCATTATTAAGCAGCTTATATTGTTCCTGCACTTCTCTGCGTTCAGCAATAAGCGTATTAACCAAATTTAGTTGGAGTGTGACATTGCCACTTACCATTTTTCCTAATCTTGCCGCTATCTGTTCCTGCTGTATATGAGACAACAGCTGATCCTCTGGCAAATAGACCATTGCCTCAATATCCACATGCCAAAGAGAACCCTCGCTCACAAACTGCACATTAAGATTATCTATTTTTATTTCCTGATTAATTTGACTAAGTTCCTGTCTTAAGGCTGCATCAACTTGATTAGTTAGCCTGAGAGTATAAATGCTCTGATGTAAGTAAAAAGTGAAAAGAGAAGCAAGTCCAACAAACAACAGCAATGATCCACTTAAACCAATCCCAAATCTTTTCTTTTCTTTACCGCTGTGCGGTCTAAACTTCAAAGCATAAAAAGTGATTGTTCCAATAAAAATTATTGTGATGACGTTAGCTAAAAATAACTGGAAGGAACCCCAAAATATCTGCTTATTACCAAGCGATAAACCAACTCCAGCTGCACTCAAGGGCGGGAGAAGAGATAGTGAAAGAGCGACTCCCACAACTGATGAAGAAACTTGGGGATCATAAATTGCCAAAACACCAATAATACTAGTCGCCAGAGCAATCAAAAGATCAAGAAGAGTAGGACTAGCTCTGACCTGAATTTCATGAGTTATTTCCGACAGAGGTGAGAAATAAGCTGCCAACAGACTAAACAAAAGAACCAAGAAACTACTGGCCAAAGTCATCTTAAGAGATTTAAGTAAAATGTCTTTGCTGCCAGAAACTACTCCTAAAGCCACTCCAATAATCGGCCAATAAAGTGGAGCCATAAGCATTGCTCCCATCACAACCACCGAACTATCAATTAACAATCCCAAAGTAGCCACTATACTTGAGCCTATGAGCAAGATAAGATATGAGGATCCAAAATTTAGTTCATCTTCAATGACTTTTTTTACAGCCAATCTTTTTGAAAAACCATTAACCAATTTTAGATTTGAAAAAAAATTTTTGAGAGCAGGCATAGTCTTAGTGGTAGACCATTAGTAGTCAACCTACTAGTATAATAAACAGGACAACCGGACTTTTTCAAGAGATGAATCTACTCATATCAATCAAACGCCAACTTTCTCTATCAGTTTTGTTCTATTTGCGGTTTTGGGCTCGGCTTCAGCTTAAAAAAAATCACCCAACCATCATCGGAATTACTGGAACTTCAGGAAAA
The DNA here is from genome assembly GCA_964463605.1 of uncultured Pseudomonadales bacterium. Lineage (GTDB taxonomy): Bacteria > Patescibacteriota > Microgenomatia > UBA1400 > PJMF01 > DAOLOF01. The sequence goes on from CAYXBZ010000013.1 coordinate 16,220, forward strand.
ACAAGTACTTGCAGAAGTCTTGAAGCACTTCTTAGCCAAAAATTTTTGGTTAAGGCAACTCGTAAAGCTAATAGCGAAAGCGGTCTTCCCCTAAACATTCTTGATTTGTCAATGAATGACTACAGCCTCGTTGATTGGTTGAGAGTAATTATCTTGGCTCCATTTCAATTTTTAACCCATTGGCCAAAGTATCAAATTTATATTGCAGAAATGGCCATTGATTCACCTCATTCTCCCAAAAATATGGCATATTTATTAACAATTATTAATCCAGACATCGGAATTTTCTTGAATGCTTCAACCGTACACGCAGAAAATTTTGATAATCTTGCTCAAAACCAAGATCCAAAAAAAAGAAAAGAGGAGATTATTAAACTCATCGCTACCGAAAAAGGAAAGTTAATTCAATCACTTCCTAGCCAAGGCTTAGCTGTTCTTAATAAAGATGACTTAAATGTTGTTCAATTCAGCAATCTGACCGCTGCTTCAGTTATCACCTTTGGCACCAACCGTAATTCTGATATTAGGTTCATTGACGCAAAGCAGTCTCTGCGCGGAACTAGTTTCATCTTTCAAAAACAGGGGAGCGAGTTTGAATTAACTATGAAGGGCTATTTATTACCAGATCATTACGGCTATACTTTTGGAGCAACCCTTACAGTTGCCGACTACTTCAAAATTACAACTCAAGAAGCTATAAAATTGCTTGAAGAAAACTTTACTCTTCCGCCAGGCAGATCCTCTTTAATCAACGGCATTAATAACTCAATCATAATTGATAGTTCATATAATTCTTCTCTGTCTCCTTTGCTAGATTTTCTTGATTTGCTTCATAATTTGACCAAAACAAGAAAGTTAGCTTTGCTTGGAGACATGAGAGAACTGGGCAAGCAAACTGAAACCGACCATCTTCTTGCAGCTGAAAAGATTGCCCAGTGTTGTGACGCTGTTTTTTTAGTTGGTCCAAACATGAAAAAGTATGTTCTGCCTTATTTGAAGGACAAAAGGGTCAGATGTTATTGGAGCTCGACCTCTTTGCAAGCAGCCAACTTAATAAAAAATGAGCTTAAGTCTAAAGATGTGCTATTAGTTAAAGGTTCACAGAATGAAATTTTTTTAGAATCTGCCATTGAGCAACTGATGGCCGAACCCGCTCTAGCCTCTAAAATACTTTGTAGAAGAGGTCGCTTTTGGGATGAAAAAAGAGCAAAATTAGAAGATGTCAACAAAGAGGTTGAATAAATAATAGACAACGATAAATTATTGATTAACTCTTGTTTATTCCATTCTTGCAAATTTAAGAGATTATAGGTTACTATTAGGATAATATTATTAATCATTTAGAAACAATATGCCTGAAAACACCACACAAACTTCTTCACAGAATCCAGCAAGTAACAATAATTCCCAAGCATTAAAAAAGAAGAAAGGTTTAAGTAGCCTATTAATTATTCTTCTAGTTCTAGTTGGAGGCTTCTTCACGATTGTCGTTGGATTAGTTTTGGCGATTAGATTCGGTTTAATTTCTCCAATGAACTGGATAATGAATCAATTGCCACCAGAGGTGGCCCCGATTGTAAGTCAATTTTCAGGAGTTGACTCTGAAGCAACAAAGCTCAGCATGATGATGGAATCTGGCAGACCAGGAGTATGCACCATCGTTGATGCCAATAATCCCGAAGCAAAGATTGTTTATTACATCAGTAATGAAAAAATGAAGATTGAGTCAACTGATGTCTACGACGGAGAATCTACAACTCATTTCATTTTGGTTGATGGAGAGTACACTTACACCTGGGATACTACCAGCATGGAAGGAACCAAGTCTAAGATGCCAACTCAAGAAGAACAGGATGAGTTAGACTACATGATCTCCCAATTTGACACTAGCAACTATGATCTTGAGGAATCATTACCTGATGATGAAAACGATAATTATGTTATTGACTGCCAATTCAGAAGCGTATCTGACACTGAGTTCATCGTACCATCGAACGTTAACTTTACCGATTTTTCAGAAATGATGGACGATATCCCCAGCTTCGATGCCTACGATTATACCGATGAAGAAGCCCCCATGTTTGATGAAGAAGAGATGGCCAGACTAGAGCAGTGGGCACAAGAAATGCAAGAAAAATATGGAGATATGGAATAAATTCGCAAAATTGATTAAAATTTTACCGGCCGCTAATCGCGGCCGGTATTAATATTTATTCATTAACAAAATGTTTAAGAAATCTACTCGCCCTTTTGTCGTTTCTCATAAGAAGTAAACAAAAGTTGTCGCTTCCTTTCGTCGCTTTGCTGATTGGCATACTCCATAAACTCAACCGCAATTTTGTTTCTATGGGCCTGGCGTAAACTCATTGTGCCATCAATGCTGTACAAACCCTCAATTCTTTTAGCCGTTTTCTCATCACTAGCTGGAATTGGCTGACCACCACCACCGATACAACCCCCAGGACAAGCCATAAACTCGATGTAATCATATGCCTTTGGATTGGCTTTTACTTCCTTGATCAATTGATGCATATTAACTGCCATCGTTGCCACCGCCACCTTGTAAGTTTTTCCCGACAAAGCAACTTCAGCTTTTTTTATTCCCTCCATTCCTCGGACTTGTTCAAACTCCAGTTTTTCGAGGTCTTTTCCCTCCAATAAATTAGCAGCTGTTCTCAGCGCTGACTCCATTACTCCCCCAGAAGCTCCATAAATGGCAGCAGCCCCGCTGTACTCCCCGTAACTATCTAGTTCACCATCCTCTAATTCAAGAAGATCGATTTCATGCTTCTTAAGCAAATAGGCTATCTCTCTGGTAGTCAGCACATAATCTACTGGCCACATACCATCAATTTTTAACTTTTCGTGTCTTGCTTCATATTTTTTAGAAGTACAAGGCATAATCGAGATCACTCTAATTTTTTTTGGATCAATGCCTTCTTTTTCTGCCCACCATGTTTTATAAGCTCCTCCAGAATGTATCTGTGGAGATCGAGCATCAGTTAGATGAGGGATCATTTCCGGATAATAAAACTCAACAAACTTTACCCAAGCCGGACAACACGAAGTGAACATAGGCATTACTCCACCATGTTGAATGCGCTCCACCAATTCCTCAGCCTCAACAATCGTGGTGATATCAGCCCCCATGTTGACGTCAAAAACATGATTAAAACCCAGTTTGCGAAAAGCAGTAAACATCTTCTTTTCCAAATTTAAACCGACTTCTGCACCAAACTCTTCCCCAATACTAGCTCGAACTGAGGGTGCCATCTGCACTACAGTGACTAAATCAGGATCGGTCAAAGCAGCCTCAACTTGCTGAATGTGTGACTGTTCTCGAGCAGATTTTACTGGACAGCTCACCGTACATTGTCCACAGTAAATGCAATCGTTTTTAGGATCGTCATTTGATACTACATGCTGAGATTTGCCATCTCCTGTCAAACTGAGATGATTGATCCCAATTCGAGCACAAGCTTCAACACATTTATTACAACCAATACAGACAGTAGCATCTATTTCAGCTGCCCCCGCCATTTGATAAACTGGATAAACTCCTTTTTCCTTTGGATTGCTCAAGTCATACTCTAGATATTGATCGATCTTTTCACACAGTTTGCATTTTTCTGGAGTTGCGGCTTGATGAGCAGTACAACAATCTTTTTTAATCATCTGAAATGCTTCTCGACGATGTTGACGAGCCAAGCCAGAGTGTAAACCCACTCGCATTTTACCAGTCACCGTCAGCTCTTGAGCCGAAAAAACTTGCTTCGATTTAGTTTCCTCAATTAAATCGGTATGAACAATCTTGCCTGATTTCAGCTTATATGCTAAATCGGGCAGATCAATTTTATTCTGAGCTAATACTTGATCAAGTTTTTGGCCTTCTTGAGCTTCGATTTTCTGACGATCAACTCTAATTTGAATTGGCATAATTTAATATTTAATAACTATTATTTTGATAACGATTTAGAACCTATCCCTTTGAGAAAAAGATAGGCAATCAAGCCGCCAACCAAGGCCGTAATCAGCTGTGGCCAGCTCATCATTTGAGAAGCAGAGGATAAAAACTGCTGAGGTAATAAAGAAGCCAATAACCCCTGACTCACAGCATGAAGTAAAGCAAACTTACTGACCGCCGCCAAGAGCACTGCTAAAGAGAAACTAGTATTTTTAAACTGTGCAAAAAGAATCACATACAGAGCATTTGACAGCATAATAAACGGAAC
>CAYXBZ010000014.1:0-20235 GCA_964463605.1 uncultured Pseudomonadales bacterium
GATTTATCAATTACTACGTACACATTCTCTTTACCAACTAACTCGATGCAAGACTCAAGAGTGACCTTAATCACTGCTTCTTCATTAAATGCTGGTATGATAATTGCTACATTTTTCATTTGATGCTTAGTGCTTCCGACGGAATAACTACTTCTAACTCAGACTGTTTTACTTCTTGAATGATCTGTTCAAAAAAATCACTAGTAGTGCTAAAAATTGAGTTATTTTCATTTATTTCGTGAAACATCAAAATTAGCCAACCTTTGTCTCGTTTAGTTTGGGCAATAAGAGCTTGTACTTCCTCAATATTTGTTGAAGATTCAATAGTCTTAATTACTAGCTGATAGCGATTTTCTGGAGGAACTGGAAGAGAATTTATGCCAGTTTCAACAACTCTCTGAGCCTTAAAATGATTTTTTACGAGCAGGGTGAACTCATCCGATACAACCCCACAGGGAGGAACATATATGTCAGCCAAGATTCCTCTTTGAGCTAAATCGTATTGGCTGCCCACAATTTCAGAAAATGCATATTTTGAAGGATAGTTAACCAAGTCGCAACGATGGTTTCGACTGTGAGCAGTAATCTCCCATCCCGTATGGAAAAGCTTTACAACTTGATTCCAGTTCATGTAGGCATCCCACTCAACGTGATGTGTTGGAACCGCCAAAGCGGCTCTCCAATCATTTTCTTTCATCTTCGAGTACCCTTCTTGATATTGACTGAACCAAGCATCATCAAACCAGAAAGTGATTAATCCTTCCCCATTCCAAGAAAAATCAGAAACATCAACTCTTTCTGGCTCACTTTGCAATTCAGGCTGTTCGTATTCACGAGAGGAGAGTACTGGATAATATATTGAAAGATGAGCAATGAATATTGCAAGGGGAATGGTTAACCAAAAAATAATTGTTTTTTTTACCTTGTAGTTATTGCTCATAGTTTAGTAGCTTCTTTGATAAACAAGAAAATTATCACTTTGGTAATTTATTGAGTAGGATTCATCAACCGATTCTTCAGTTAATTGCAACATCTGCTGATGATCAGAAGAATAAAAGGGATTGTTTGGTTCTAAAATAATCAGATCAAAATACCCATCATCGATGCCCTTAACGAGAGCTTTCTCTTGAATCAAGTCGCCGTAAGCAATCCAATCGAAAGTGAATATATTAGAGATAGGTGTTTTGTTGAGAAGTGCTAGCTGCGTGGAGGCTCCCAATTGCGACACGACAATCGTGTTAGCATCAACCGAATCTACTATGTAATTATGAACCGATTCTGTGTTGGTCCAGAGAAGATCGTACTTAAAATACTCACGAGCGGAAAGATGCACAAAAAGAAACAAAATCAAAATAATTGAAATTTTTGAAAAAGCGCGAGTAGTTTTTTTCTGGCCAAATTCATAAAGCTCACTCATTCCCAATCCTCCGATTATGCTAATACCTGCCGCATAATAGATCAGGTGCTTATCAAGGGTAGCAGATCTCATCGACTGAAAATGAACAATGAGCAAGGCTGTGGAAAAAAGCAGAATGCCTAGCCAGAGCCTATATCTTTTTTTGATGAATAGTCCAATTGAACCAGGTACAAAAATTAACAAACTATATCGTGTCTCTAGCCACCAAATGTTAAGTATCTCCATCAAACTTGCTGTTCCTGCTCTCATTTGGTCGTGATAAAAAATCAAAAGACTTTGATGCCGCTGAAGAATAAAAAAACTTAAGGCTAAAGCTATAGGTGTAATTTGATAGATCAGCCATATTTTTCTTTTAGTTTTATCAAGCCTATTAATTAACAGAAACGAAGTTGAAACTAAGAGAGGAATAAAAACTCCTGAACTGTACTTTACAAAAAAACTTAATAAAAGAAATAGGGCAGAAAGGAAATAGTATTTTCCTGGATATTGAAAAGGTTTGCTAGCTGCAATCATGAAGAAAACAGCAACAATCATCAAAAAAAAACCTGGAGCATCATAGGTGGCTAATCTTGAAACATAGTGGCTAGTTTGTGAGTAACCGAGGACTAGGCAAGCAATAAGTGCAGCTGTCCTTTTTTTGTTTTTGTCGCCTATTCTTAAGCTGAATGTAATGCGGTAGATAAAGTATAGACTGAATAAAAAAAATAAAACATTTACTAATCTTGTTAACTCAATCCCGCCAATTGAATAAAAAAGAGCAGTTAAAACAGGATATAGGTAGGGTATGCCACCTACCCAGTTAAATGGAGACAGGCTCTCCCAGTCTTTATAAAAAAGTCCAAGTTGACCAACTATCACATAAACTGCCTCATCATTAAAGGGGGAATTGTAGTGTAAGTTGTTTACTTTAAATAGGACTATACCCAAATAAAAGAGAGCTAAAAATAGGAGCCCTGTTACCTTAAGAGTGGTGTGCATTCTATCAGATAGATTAAGACAAAATGTTAAAGGTTATTTAGGATAAATGATAATTAATTTGTGTACAGTTTTTTGTAAGATAGGCTACAGAATTTGATTTATCGGTATTTATCACATTTTGCAGCAAATTATTTTATTTTGCTAGCAGCAATTTTTGAAAAGGTATAAAAAAATATTCTGTGGAAAATAAAGGCGTCGCTGGCAAACAACATACAACCAAAACAATCACTTTAGATAGAATTATTTTACTAAGAAAATAATTTGAGAAGATGATTAGGTAAGTCTCTGTGTGTCTTAATCCCTTCCTTTTCTGCCACACCAAGATCCTTCAGTAAACCCACCATTGACACCAAAATATGAACTAAGCTCTGAAGCAGGGCAATGAACAACTGAGATATTATTCCATTTATCCCTTAATTCTGCTATTGCACCTCTTGCAGATGCTGTTAATTCACTTTCTTCAACAACTGACACGAATAGAATGCTCGAGGAGGTTTGGAAATCCATCATTATTCTTAACGCCTCTTGATGTGCATCCTTACTTTCTCCAAAATGATTACAGCAATAACCATTAATCAGTGTTCCAAGTCCCCCTGGTAAAAAATTTGATTCAGGAACTCGTGAATTGTTTTTAAAACATTTGTTGTGAGCTTGAGCAAATTGAGGACTTCGGGTTAGACCTTCTCGACAAAAATAAGTTATTTGATCAAATTTACTATTAAAAAAAAGTTGAATTAATTCACGACAGGAAAGCTTTTGAATTAATGTTGGATGTCTTAAACGATCAGGACTCACCATATTTTGATAAATCAAAATAATATGTATCAGTTGAGTATTATAACCTAATCATAAAAAAGTCTCAACTAATATCTTTTACTATATTAGTTTATAATTAGCAATATTAATAACTTGCAAATTTATTGAAGTTAATCAAAAAGAAAATGACTTGCTTATGGAAAGACAAATCGTGGCTCAATCAGAAGCTCAAGGGAAAGACTCACTTGCAAAGAATCTGTATGAAGTAGTTAGAGCTTGTGGTTACACACAATTTGTGATGATGGTTGACAGAGATGGAGTGGTTCTTCCTGATGATCTCGTAAAAGCAGTTACACAAAGAGCCTCATTCGAATTAAAGGCTGATTATTATCTGAAAGCTGCAATTAGAAGAGTCCGACCCAATTTACCACTAACTTTATTTTTAGAAGAATGCGATCAGGCGGGAATTCAAGTATGTCCTGGTAGCCGCACCGATTGGCTTTTCTCTAGTTCTGAGACTTGTGAAGTATATCTTCATGAATGGTGGAATAGATACCATCGCAGATTTAATAATAGTCAAGTGATGATGGGCATAAAACAAAAGAACCTATTGATTAGTGGTCTTGAGCAAGAAAAGCCATTTGTTGTTTTTATTAGTAACGACTTCACCGAACAGGATAAGTTTTCTGGATTGTTTAATTCTCTAATCTTAAAAATTAAGGAAACATGTCCAGATTTTCAGCCATCGTCGGATTTTATGATAATGCCGGTTCCCAACTTTGGCACCCTCATCTCGAAAGCTGATACTACAACGTTTAGTGAATGGCCTCCAAATTATAATCTTGCTGAATTGCTAATGCTCAAGACTAAGCGTCTAATGCTTCGCAATCGCTAATTAACTGGCTAAATTTACATCTTTAAATACTGAAGCCTACCCTCGATCTCACCACTCCAGATATTGAGTCTCTCAAAAACTTTAGCTATACCTCAACCACCATTATTTTGAAGATGTTAGGGCCAATAATAATTAATGAAGAAATTCCCACTTTATACATTTATGGAACTCAAGACCCGCTTCTGTCAGATAAATGCTACTCCAATATTCAGCCCAACGGTTCGAAACAAACAAAAATTTTAGTTAAAAGAGGTGGGCATTTTTCTCCTAGAAAAGATCAACTCAAGTCAGTTCGTTTGATCAACGAGTTTTTGATGATGCTGGAAGGTCAGTAGAGAAAGTTTCTGAATTGAGTCGAGCATCCGCTCATAATCTCTACCTCTAGTCATGATGCAAAGAAGGTATGGAGCACGGGAATAATAAACAATACCGCAGTCATGCAGCTGTCGCTCGCTATAATCATTCATAGCATTTGAAAAGCTGTCACCAAATTTTCTTTCCCCAAACTTATGAGCCACAAGAATATTATCTGGTAATTTTGCTGGAAGACCTTGAACAAAACTTGATTGACTTAATATGTTCAATGCTTTTTCGGATAGACTGGGCTCAAGGTAAGAGGAGTTATACAAAATTCTGAATAGGCCAGCATAATTTTTTACAGAAACTGAAAGCATGCCTTCTTCATCAGGGATTAAGATTAGACCTAAATCATCTTCTACAGCAATGATTTTTTCTTCGCTAACTACTTGGGAAAGTAAGTTTGAAGCGGTGTTGTCTGAATAAATTATCATGTTATTTAATAGTTCTTCAACGGTGTATTCTTGATTTGGCTCCATTAGGTGGTCTGGTTTAAAGTACTGAATCGACTGATCTTCTGAAGACATGTTGGGGTCATAGTAAATTGATGTTTGCATAAGTAAAGGATTGGTTTGAGCCTCTTTTAAGATAGCAATCATCAGAGGAACTTTGAACAAACTAGCTGGAGAATAAATCTCATCCGAGTTGATCTCGAATGAGTAACCGCTATTGAGATTCTTATAGTAAACGGAAATGTTTAATAATTCTGGCTGAGAAGTGAATAGTTCAACACTCTTTTTTACTTCTTTTGAGATGTTTTCGGTAAGAACGATGTCTTTGTCGTTGAAGTATTCACACTCCAGTAAAGGATTGATGAATGTATAGCCACTTTGTCGTTTTTCAACAAAACTGACTCTAGTCAAAGAAGAATCAGTAACTGTTTTAATAAACAATGTGCTGGCGATCCCCAACGATATCCCTATAGAAAAAATTAATAGCAAAGAAAAAAGATAAGAGTTTCGCCTAAACTGAAAAAATGATGCGGTTGATTGATGATCTGAATGATTTGGAAGCATTGAAGTTATTGTGCTAAATCGCTTTTATTTAGAGTAAAAAAAGCGATAGCTCATCATGACGATATTTGATGATGATTGCAATGGGAGAAATAGAATTGCTCAACAGCAAACAGGAAACTCATTGCTCGCATTACTTATGAGGACGAGATATAAAAAAAGCAGGCTATAGCCTGCTTTTTTTATATCGTGACCCCACGGGGAATCGAACCCCGGTCTTCACCGTGAGAGGGTGATGTCCTAAACCGCTAGACTATGGGGCCAGGGCAATTATATTTTCCGTTCCGACATTATAACTTCTTCTTTACGACCTCACAATATTTACTACATCTTTATACTCAAGCACCTAAAACATAAAAGCATTGAGCCAATTTAGGTTTTTATACAGTTCCTCTCAGTTTCATTATTTACAGTAAAAAAATGAAAAAAAATAACTACCCAACTCAATTTATGCCAATATTAACTTTAATCACTATAATCTCAACACTTATAGGATATGGATATTTAAGTGGATATAGATTGTTTGTAATAGCCTCGGGATCTATGGAGCCAAGTTTATCTATTGGCACGTTAATTGTAACCACACCCTTGTCAAGATATCATTCTCGTCAGGTGATTACATATTATAAGACTATGCCAGAGTTAGCAAATTATGATAGATCAAAAACATCCTATAACTTCGTAGCCAAATTTCACAACTTAGTATCCAAAACCTATAGTAAGTCAGTTACATTCACAAAAGCCTATAATGCGAAAGATATTCTAAAAAAACCAGAAGTTACGACTGAACAGCGCTATGCAGTAACCCACAGAATCATTTCTAGTTTGGTTGACAACGGTGAAATTTTATATAGGACACAAGGTGATGCCAATCCTCATCCTGATTTAGAACTTGTGCCGCATAACACTGTTGTAGGTAAGGTCTGGCTGGCAATACCACTACTGGGATTTTTGTTTTTACTTCCCCATTACAAGATGGGTTTTTATTTTATTGTTCTTCTCCCTGCGCTGTTGTTAATTGTTTCGCATCTATTCAAAATTGTGCAGCTTTTAATATCGTTAAAAAAATAAGATTTCATGAAAACAGCTACAAATTTATCGTTGCTTTATGTGTTAAAAAAAATTCATAGGTATTTGTTGTTATCAATAATTTCGTTGATACTTCTGGGTTTCTTGATAATAGTTTCAATAGCTAATTGGGAAGATCTTGAAACAATTATCTTAACCATCTCTTTTAGTAACGATGTTTCTCAAGATTGGTACTCAATAAAAATGATTGACGATGAGAATATTGTAGAAATAGAAGAAGTAGTGCAAAACCCAACTTTTTCGCAGGGGTTAGAGGGATGGGGTGTTATAGGTCATGTTGATTCCTTTGGTGGCTATGAGTCGTATGTTCAATTTGGATTTGAGGGTAGTAGTAATCTAATTCATGAAAACTGCATAACTCAAAATATTGAACTTCTGACTTCCAAACAATTGAGAATTGATTATCAATGGCATACTCTTGAAGATTTGGCAGGTTTTGATCAATTGTCTTTGGCTGTGTTGATAAATGATGAGCTATTACATTTAGAATCAGCACCTAGTTTCGCAAACGAGCAAAGGCAAGAATTTATTCTAAAACTACCGGTGAGCAACTCACAACTTTCAGAGTTAAAAATTTGTGCTGGAAATACTGGAGATAGATCTATCTCTAGTTGGTTAAAGTTATATCAAGTCAGTACTTATGTTGTGGCAATAAACACCAGTCAAGAGTTAGAGATTAAGGCAGAGAATGCGTTTATTCATATACACTACAAAGAAAATGGCATAACAAAAGATCATTCTTCTCTGGATGAGTTGTTGCTCTCGTTTGATAATAATGTAGATGACGATTTGCTTCTGATTGAAATTGAACAACAAGAACAACAGCATCTTGTTAAGGTTCAGTTGCCCACTTATGTCAGCACGACTCCCCCCAGTATGTCAGAAACAAAAGTGTGTAAGATTGATGCCACTCATTATGCTGTAAGCACAGATTTCCTTGAGTCAAAGTTGAATTTAAATTGGCAATTAGTCTACTTTGTAGATAAATTCAATGAATTTCTTGTTGAAGAAACAAACTTGGCAAATAGATATTTCCCAAACTGGCCTCTATCACTTATCCCCCCCATTTGTTTGCGTGAAAGTTGCATCCTATATTTTAATATGGATGAGTTAATTGATACTGACCTTGAATCCTTAAGTTTTCATTTCAGAAGTTGCGATCTAACCGGTTTATGCTCTGATTTTGTTGAAGCTACTTTATTAAATAGTTGCCAAGATTTTTTTGATCAAGCTCAGCCATCTCAAACATCAATTATGGTAAATGAGATCATGTTCAATCCTCTTGGTCCTGATACAGGAGATTGGTACGATGGTGAATGGATTGAGCTGTTTAATCCCAATGAATACGATATAGATCTGATTAATTGGAAAATTGAAGACGAGGCTGGTTGGGAGATACCCCTCACTCAGCATAGTTGTGACAACAATCACGACACAACTGATTTTGGGGAAACCGTGATTCCTGCAGGTGGCTATTTAGTGGTCTTTACCAGGGGCAGGGCTATACTCAATAACACTGGAGATACAGTTTATTTGCTAGACTCCAATAATCAATTGATTGATGAAATTTCCTATCCCGGTTCTTCTGTTGAGAATAAAACTTATGGCCGTTTTCCTGACGGCTCAGATCAGTGGTTTCCTCGTATGCCTAGCACGCCTTTGGCAACCAATCAAAAAGATTGAGCAATTTCGTTTTTTTCAGCTTAATGTCAGTTGTCACGACTAGCATTAAGTATGAAAGGAGGTGAACATGAACAAAACAACAATTAAACACATCACCCTCTCGTTACTAATTATTATTGCTTCAGGTGGAGCTGCTTTGGGCTTAAGTAGGGCTGTCTTTCAAGATCAAGAAACAGTTGATCCTGAAATTACGATGGGAGTTTTAAATCTGCAGGTTGGCGACGAAGATCCAGCAAATGTCCCTCTCGATTTTGCGGGCATGGTTCCAGAAGAAGTTAGAAGTTATACCTTTGATGTAAATAACACAGGTCAGGTTGAAGGTAATCTGTGGATACAGGGAGTTATTACTCAATCTAGTGAAGGAGACAATCCAGAATCCGAACCTTTAACTGTGTTTGACGGGGATATTGCGCAGTGTGCAAGACTTACGCTCTCAATGATTGACAGCGAAGATAATGAGGTGTTGCTTATCAATGACGAGTTAATCGAGAATGTCCATCAGCAAACGTATGAAACAGACTATGGTACTTTAATTGATGAGGCTGTCAACAATGGTCCCACTGAAGCAAGATTGACTATCAGTGCCTATGGTTGTGGATCAGAGACTATGGGAGATATTCTAAATCTTGATTTACTTTTTCATTTAACTCAAGTTTAGGTAAGAAATTAAGAGCTTCTTCATTTGTTTGCCTGTTTTCAGCAGCTTGAAATACTCAAGCTGCTGAAATGGTTATTATCCTCTCTAGACAAATTTTAATGAATTCTGCATAATGTATTTGTACAATGAGTCTTAAAAATTGAATAACAAATTTGATATATTAATTCTGATTATTCCCTATCCCGCTTAGCGGGATTGCGGGGAACAAATCGGAATGGGAGGGTTCCAGAGGGAAACCCCCAAAGAATAAGCGCAAATATATTACTAATTTGCGAATTTAATTTTTGTGAGTACCAACTTGCTAATTTACGCTGTCCATGAATAACACTACAAACATTTGGACTAAATTATCTCATTTATTTATCCCTTGTAGATCTAATAATCATCGACCAAAGATTCTTCATCCGGAGTCTTTAGTAATATTGACGCTCATTGCCACAGGCTTTTTTTCATTAGTTCAGACAGCAAGATTTTTTCCTTCTTTGCAGCACTCAATTCTCGGATTTTCTAGCAATATCACTGTTGAAGACGTAGTGACTCAAACAAATGACAAAAGAGTTGAGAGTGGTTTGCAACCACTAACATTAAACGCTCAACTTTCTGCTGCAGCTTTGGCGAAAGCACAAGACATGTTGGATAAACAATATTGGGCTCATTCGTCTCCAGATGGTCGACAGCCATGGGATTTTATGAAAGCAGCCAATTACAGATATCGAGTAGCTGGTGAAAATTTGGCAAGGGATTTTTCACACACTAGTGATATGGTTCAAGCTTGGATGGCTTCTCCAACTCATCGAGATAATATTTTAAACAGTCAGTATCAACAGATTGGCATCGCGGTTGTCAATGGAAATCTTGAGGGCTTCGATACTACTCTAGTAGTCCAGATGTTTGGAACTCCAGCTTCTTCTCATTCTGAGATTGGAGATAAGGCTGCTTCTGATCAATCTTCTTTTTTAGCCTCAGATACAAGCGTGACTGAAACTCGCGACACAGCTTCTGCAGAGACTCCTTTAGCTCAGCAAAGTAACAATCTTCAGCAAACAGAGATTCACAATCCAGTTATAGCCGTGGCTGAAGATTTTGTGGATTATGAAGACCAGACCGAGTACAATGGTTGGCTTCACTCTGACTCAATTAACTCATCAACCCAATCTCAGATAAACGGTGGTGTGCTGTCATCTTTTGTTGAACCACTTACTCAGATTGGTCGATCACCACTCTTTTCACCACTTCAATTAACAAAGATGATTTTTCTGGCGGTCACATTCTTGGTGATTTTAACTTTAGTTTATGATTCGGCAGTAATTGGTAACCGAAAAACAATGAGAATCGTAGGAGAGAACTTAGCTCATATAATTTTATTGTCTTGTATTGCTTTTCTGTTGATTTTATTTAAGGGAGGAATGATTAAATGATGAGACAAGAGTTATTAAGCCACAAACTCTCATACTCCGCCTTGATAATATTTTTGGCAATAATATCTTTTTTGTTTCTTGCTGCCTGGCCAGATATTCATTATCAGCGATATTTAGTGTTGCTACTGTCAACTTTTTATTTCTTTTGGGGTATATTGGTTCATTTAAAAAGAAAAGAATTAAACTCAAAAATTGTTTTGGAATATCTTGGAGTCTCCCTTTTAGCAGGATCACTGCTTTTTCTTGTAACTTTATAACTATTCTGGCGTCTTGGCAGCGGCCTGTTTATGATAAACTATCACAATAGTATCAACTACTTACATTATCTATGAAGGGCATAATTTTAGCAGGAGGTAAAGGAACAAGACTTCGACCACTTACTAGAGTAACAAGCAAACAGCTCTTGCCTGTTTATGATCAGCCTATGATTTTTTATCCCCTTCAAACACTACTGCAAGCTGGAATAACTGAAATCATGATTATCATCGCCCCTGATCATGCCGGTGATTTTCTAAAACTTCTTGGGAGTGGTAAAGAGTTTGGTTGTGATTTTACTTACGAAATTCAGGAGAAAGCTGAAGGATTGGCTCAAGCGTTTTTGATTGGAGAGTCGTTCATCGGTAACGACAGCGTCACTTTGGTTTTAGGTGACAATCTTTTTGAAGATGATTTTACTCAAGCAATTCAATCATTTGATTCAGGGGGAAGAGTGTTTGCCAAAAAAGTCTCAGATCCAGAAAGGTTTGGAGTGGTGGAGTTTGATGAGAACAACAAGGCAATATCAATCGAAGAAAAGCCCGCCAATCCTAAATCAGAGTATGCTGTTACTGGCTTGTATATCTATGATTCTACGGTAGTTCAAAAAGCAAAAAGTTTAACTCCTTCGTCAAGAGGAGAGTTGGAGATTACTGACTTAAACAATTTGTACTTAGCTGAAAAAACTTTAGACGTGGCATTTGTTGAAGGCAAATGGTTTGACACTGGTACTTTTGAATCAATGTATGAAGCAACAACTTTTGCTCGTGATAAAAAGTTGGGTGGATAATTAAGACTTTATGAAAAAAAGACTGCATAACTTAAAAAAAGTTTGGATCATCATTCCGTTATTTATTGTAGCTGTCTCTTTTCGAATAGAAACAGTTGTGGGGCAAGAGCTAACGGCTGATCCAGCAATTGAGGAGATGTCAGAACAAGAACCTGACTCTCAACCGGTAGAAGACGATGATCAATCTCTTTCTAACACACAGTTAATATTGAGAAGAGAGCGACTCACAGAGGAGATTTCAGATCAACACAAGCAATTACTTGGTCAATTAACCGCTTACCAACAAGATGAGCGTCAATATAGAATTGCTCTTGATCAATATCAAAGGTTACAAACTCTTAAATCTATCGAAGAAATTGTCGAGATTTCAAGAAAATTAATTCTTTCAAGAAACAAGGCTCTTCACAGCTACTTAAACCTATTGCGCCTCCAAATAATTGAATCAGAGGGAATTGAACAGAAACATAAAACTCGGATAATAGAACAGGTCGAGGCACTTCAGATTCAGTTAACTGAACACTCTAATCTTGCTCAGGAAATTAGTGATCGAGAAAGAGTTAATCAGTTGGCAGAAGAATTTGAGCCTCTAGCAGAATCGGTAAGCACCACTAGTTATTATGCGCTCAGCATCTTGGCTATTGGAAGACTTCAGTCTGTATATGATCAAGCGGTTGTGATCAATCAAAGAATTCGAGAAAAGGATGAGCAGTCTCAAATTGAGAGTTCAGCTAGAATGAGATCGTTGGCAGAAGTTGAAAAGTTAATTAATGAACTTCCATCACTGAATAGAACTGTTTGGACTAGAGTTGATGAGGCAGAGTCTTCGTATCAAAGTTATGAGGGATTGTATCGAAATCTATCTCGGGATTTAAACTCAATCTACTCAAAACTATCAAGATTAGTGTCATATTTTGAAGAGTTGGAAAATGTTAAATAATTGCCATAAATGAATTTGAAAAGTTTATAATTATCTATATGAGTCAACCAGCAGAAAATTATAGTGACGACTTTCACACTGATGGTCCAATTTTAGAATGGGAGCAAGATCAGTGGTGGCGTGAGGGCAAGAGTAGAGTTGTAAAAGATTCTTCGTTTATATCATCGAAGCGCGGGAAGTTAATAATTATTTTTGGAATAATTTTTCTTATTGTTGGGGTGATGTTGTTAATTTTATTAAATCAGCCACAAGTAGTCGAGTTTGATCAAGATGTAGATCAAGAGACAATTTATGATCAGGGCTTAACACCTCTGCAACTGCAGATAAGGCAACTTAGAAGACAGCTAGAGATTGCGGATCCAGCAATTCGAGATACTCCTTTACCTCAGGTTGAAATGAATATCGTTATTGAAGATGAATAAGATTAGTTGTGATAGAAAATAATAAAAACTATAAAAATCAATAATCAAACCACTATGTACAATTTTCAAGAATTTAAGAATACTCTTCAAAAAATTATTGATCACACCATAAACGAGTTGTCCACACTTAGAACTGGAAAAGCCTCGGTTACAATTCTCGATCCAGTTCGGGTTCAGGTGTATGGCACCAGTATGGCAGTGGGAGAGTTGGCTAATATTTCTACACCAGATACCAATATGATTATTATTGACCCTTGGGACAAGAATATTCTAGAGGATATTGAAAAAGCAATTAATAAGGCTGGTCTAAATCTAAATCCGATTGTTGATAAGCAAATCATTCGAATAATAATTCCCCCTCTTACAGAAGAAAGACGCAAAGAAATGGTCAAGCAACTTCATCAAAAACTTGAATCGTCGAAAGTGATGATGCGCACAACAAGAGCAGATACAAAAAATGAGATTGAAGACCAAGAGGGACAATCAGGTGTAAGTGAAGACGACATACATCGAGATCTAGAAGAAATGGAAAAAATTATGGATCAATATGAGGCTCAAATTCAAGAACTCTCCGACAATAAAGAAAAAGAGCTAATGTCAATTTAAGCAAGAATCTTTCTTATTCAAGCGTTAATCTTCAAAAAATAATCTTGTTTTATAGTGAAAAGTATTCAGATTGATAGTGTATATCAAGCTATTTTGATATATAATGAATATATCAAAAAATATAAAAGTGGATAATAGCTCCACGTTATGCCAGGCACTTTTAGAAAAAATGAAAATTTAAGCGTTAAAGAAACAAAAATCAGCGCTTGGTTTCTTTCTGCTGTGTTAATCGCATTGGCAACAGCTGGTTGTTCCACACGACTTTCTGATGCGCAGGTAGAGGCGATTCGCACCCGCATTGAGATTAATTTTAACGAGTTTCAATCACCTCCCTCGAATCCTTCTTATGAAGAGTTGCAATCTTATCGTGAAGAGTACAAGCTGAGAATGGTTGTTTCAATGATTGAGGTTTTTTCTCAATCAGAGGGATTAGATGAAAATCAAGTTAACGCGTTAATTAATCGAGTGATAACTGAAGATACTACTCAGTCATATTTAGCATTGCAAAAAGTGTTTGACAATCAAACAATGATAAGAATGCTTCAAAAGCTGAAAGTAATTCAAGATGCTGCATCTTACGAGGCAGATCGAATCCAGTTCTTTCCAGCTATTCCCCGAATTGAAGGCATTACCGACACCGATCCCAATCGAATCATTGGTGAGCCGGATCCTATTTATTCTCATTATCTGCAGATGAGACAATCAAGTGTTGGGGGTGATCTGGAACCTCGATTTATACCCATTCCTCCAAAAATTACTCAAGATGTGTTGTCATCTACTTTTTTTGAAGATAGATCATTAATTTCTTTAGTTAGAGATGAAGAGGGCAGAATGTACTACACGCTCATAATCCCCTATGGATTTCTTGATGATCAGGATCAGGTTCAAGCATCAGGGTTTTTAGTTTTAGAACTTAATGAATTAAATATTCTTCGCTCTAATCATGAATGGATAGAGGTGCCTTCACTCAACGCTTTGCAAAAAGCGGGTATAACAGTCACTGAATTTCTACATGATGTATTTTCTTCAATGCCAAAGGAAGTGGTGGTAAATCGTTCTGGAGAGTATCCAGAATCAAGTTTAGTATCTATTACACAACTATCCGATGATTTAAGAAAGTTTGGGGGAATTACCACCTGGTCTTTGTTGGGTCCAGTTGAGTATCAGCCTGAGACAACAAGAAATACAGCTCCAGGACATAATCGAGAACTGCTTTTATGGTTTTCACAACTAGGCGATGAGCCGATTGATTACAGAGAGGTTTTATCACCAACACAAGAAGAACTCACTCCTATAACTAGATTTGTGTTAGTCTCGTCTTCATCAAGAGTAAATAACCCAAAAAACTTAACTGTACTTGAGCAAGAAAATGATACATCCATCTCGGTTGGGCATCAAGAAGTGATCCCGGTTGGAAAAAGTGCTCAAAAACATAATCTTCAATATTTTGTTCATCAGGGCATTGAATGGTTGGTGCTTTCTGTTGAGGTGACCAAGCAACAGCCAAGAACTGATTATTTACCTGCATCTACTACCTATGAAGTTTTTGCCATACCAACCAGAATACTTGTCGCAAACCAAAACAAACCTCAGTCGGCAGAAACCATTTCAGAAGCTCTTGAGCGGTTGTGGGGAAACACAAATTTCTCAGAGATGGAAGTTTTTCCTTATTAGCGTTACAGAATAGGTTGGAGTTTAAAGAAGTCTCATAAATTTTTTCACAATATTTGTTTGACTTGGTGTTATTTTTTAGATCGATTGTATATAAGCCATAGTTAGTCGTATAATGATTTCTCACATATGCATGTAATCATCGTTATTCTGATCATTTCTTTTTTGATTTTAATTCATGAATTGGGTCATTATCTGGCAGCTGTGAAAACCAAAACGAACGTTGAGGAGTTTGGTATCGGTTATCCCCCTAGATTGGTTAAATTTTTTTCATATAAAGGGGCCGATTTTTCTCTCAACTTCATTCCTTTTGGAGGCTTTGTTCGTTTAGAGGGAGAGATGGGTCCTGAGGCAGAAGCTAATCCCGACGAGGTAAAAAAAGTAAAAAAGTCAACTCAATCATCTACTATTACTTCTCAACAAGGTTCTCACAAAGAACCATATTATCAGAAATCTATTTTGCAACGAGTTTTGATTGTGTCAGCGGGAGTCATCATGAATGTTTTATTTGCTTTGGTAGCATTTTCAGTAGTTTTTTCATTTATTGGGATTCCCACAGTTATTAGCGATCAAGCTCGTGTAGGCTCTATTTCCCCTGATTCGCCAGCACAAGAAGCGAACTTGCCTATTAACGTTAATATTGTTGAAATTAGGTCTGATTCAAGAGTTTATGTAGTCAATGATTTTTATGATGTCCAGCAAGCAGTAAGCGATAATCGTGGAGAGTTTCTTGAAATTGTGGTGTCTGGACCTTGTGAAGGAATCGAGTGTTCTTTGGAACTTGAAACATATCAAGTTTATGCTCGAACTGAGGCTGAAACTCCGCTTGGACAGGGGTCGATAGGAGTGGGTTTTGAAGAAATGATTTTTCAATTTTATCCTTGGTATGAAATGCCATTCAGAGGTACCTGGTATGGAGTTAGACAGGCTATTGGTTTGGGTTGGATAATTTTACAAGCTTTAGGAGATATGTTTGTGCAATTATTTAGTAAGGGGACTGTCCCTCAAGATGTTGCTGGACCGGTAGGAATAGTTCATGAAGCTGGAAAGGGAAATATCATTAGCTCCGACTTTTGGTCCAACTTGGGCTTTGCGGGTATGTTGTCTTTAAATTTAGCGATAATGAACTTATTGCCTATTCCAGCTTTAGATGGTGGCAAAATTTTGTTTCTCTTTTTAGAGAAGATTTTTGGTCACAAAACTATTGAAAAAATTGAAGGCTATGCAAATTATGGAGGGTTTGCACTCATTGTTATTTTGATTATTGCGATTACAATCAAAGATATTGGAAGAATAGTAAATGGTTTGTAGATAAGGTCTCGAATTCATCAATGACAGTGAAACAAAGTTTTTGATATACTTTGCAAGTTATCGTTTTTTTGATTAAATAGTATTTTCGACTAATTCAATAGAGGTCTAGATTATTAAATAGTAAGTTTTTATGAAAAAGAAGCATTTAATTATAGTTTTAGCTCTTTATTTATTTTCAACAGGAATATCGTATGCTGCCTCCTCAAGGTTTTTGGGAAGATCGTCAGCAAGCGATAATACCGATAATCAGCTTGATCTTGAAAGAGAAACTGCTTTGGGATTACTGTTAAACATCGATCCCAATGCTCCGCGTGATCAAGAATGCCCGATTTCTGGGAAAATGTATACTTTTGTTGAAAGAGAGGCTTGGGAAAAGCGTCGTCCTTTGTTTGTGATGAT
Organism: uncultured Pseudomonadales bacterium; assembly: GCA_964463605.1. Classification (GTDB taxonomy): domain Bacteria; phylum Patescibacteriota; class Microgenomatia; order UBA1400; family PJMF01; genus DAOLOF01. The sequence continues at coordinate 16,656 of CAYXBZ010000014.1, forward strand.
TGAGAACTCTCCTGATGCTCGTCCCCAATCAGGTTTAAGTAATGCCGATGTTGTCTTTGAAGCTATTGCTGAAGGGGGAGTGACTCGTTTTGGTGCGGTTTACTACTGCGATGCTCAGCGTCAAGATGTGGTGATTGCACCAGTTCGAAGTGCTAGAACCTATTTTGTTGATTGGGCTTCAGGCTTTAATTTCCCCATGTATGTTCATGTGGGTGGAGCTAATTTGCCAGGACCAACCGACGCACTGGGTCAGATCAGACAATACGGTTGGAGCCTTCAAAATGACATCGATCAGTTTTCGGTTGGCTATCCTACTTTTGTGAGAAACAACAATCGAATCCCAGGAAAGAAAGTTGCTACCGAACATACGGTTGAAAGTAGCACCGAACGTTTGTGGGAAGTCGCTCAAAAAAGAAGTTGGACAAATACCGATCCTGAGGGAAATGAGTGGGCTGATGGTTATACTCAATGGACATTCGAAGATGCTCCAGCATCCAAAGGAACTGTAACAGATATATCTTATAACTTTTGGAGTGGCTATAACCAATACGCAGTTAGTTGGGAGTATGATGAGCAACAAGATGCCTTTGTTCGAACAATGGGAGGAGAACTTCATTTGGATCATAATACTAACAATCCAATAGCAGCAGCCAATGTGGTTGTATTAAAAACGGCTGAAAAAGGGCCGGTTAATGAGCTGAAACATATGATGTACACTACTACTGGAACTGGTAAAGCTCTTCTTTTCAAACATGCAGGTGTAGAGGAAGTTAACTGGAGTAAGCAAACCAGAACCAGTCAGATTCTCTTTACTGACAACCGAGGAAATCCGGTGCCATTGGCAAGAGGCCTAACTTGGATTAGCGTTATTGGTTTAGGCAATGAAGTTGTTTACTAATCTACTGTAGAACTCATCTTAAGCCTGATTCAAAATTGATTCATTTTTGGTATTTGTTCTTGTAGTTTGTTAGTTTTCTGAGTAAAATTTGAGTACAGAGCGATGCCAATAGTTTGTATTTGGCTAGCGCATATTACTCGCTACAGTCTTTGGTATGAAAGATTTACAAGAGATAATCATTTCAAAAACTAGATTGAAGATGCTAGAGCTATTTTTTCTCAATCCAGAGGAGATGTACTATGTTAGGGAAATATCAAGAGAAATTCACGAACAAGTAAATGCCGTAAGGAGAGAGTTGGCTAGGCTGCTGGGAGCAGGGCTGCTAAAGAGTGAGGAAAGGGGCAATAGACTTTATTACTATCTCAATAAAAGATATCCATACTATCAAGAATTTTTGCAGATGATTGTGAAATCCACTGGGTTGGGTAAGAAAATAAGACAACGACGCAGAAAATTGGGTACTTTAGAATTTGTCATGTTTTCGGGGAAGTACGTCTCGGGAATGACCCCAGGTAAAGATGAGGTAGATATGCTTTTTATTGGAGAAGTAGTTTTGTCTGAATTAAAGGAGTTAATTAAAAATGAGGAAGAAAGACTTGGAAGAGAAATTAACTATGCTGTATTTTCTTCTGAAGAGTTTGATTTTCGAAAAACACGAAGAGACCCATTTATATTAGATATCTTGTATGGATCACGAGTGATGGTAATTGGAAGCGATGTGGAGTTCTCAGAAAGGCAGATCCCGGGGGTATAAGTTGATATCCTTTTTGACTCTTTTCAATCTATGTTGAGTTCAAGACTTAAATCACCTTTTTTGTGGACCATAATAATTTTACTATTAATTAGCATTGGTTTACTTGTCCCTGAAATTTCACCACTTCAATTTTCTTTAGCAGATCGTAATATTCGCATATCCATACCTCAATTTCCAAAAACAATATATTTTTGGGGAAGACCTTTGACTATTCGACCTGATCATCTAATCGATCTTGAGTATCAACCAGGAACTTTTTTCGTTTTTGAGTTGGCGCCTGATCAAGACCCAGATATTGAGGCAAACTTTCAAGAAAATGTGAAGAGTACTTCTTTAGCAATTTCGAATCGAATTAACAACTTTTACTCATGGCCTGCCAAAACTCATTTGCTTCAAGAAGAGAAACAATATTTAATTGTGGAGACAATGAATCAGGTGGATCAGGAGGTGATTTCTACCCTAGCTACTTTGCCAGGTAAATTGAATTTTCATATTCAAGATCAAGAGATAGATCAAGAAGAGTTAATATTTTCAGACAGTTGGGACGAGGGCTTTGAATTAATTGATATTGATAATCAAAATGTGCTAAATGCATCTGCTCAAATTGATTTTCAGAGCAATCAACCTATGGTTGTCCTCACTTTCGATGATCAAGGAAAAAGTATTTTGTTTAGAGTTACGAGGGAAAACACTGAGAATCTATTAATGGCATCTATTGATGGATCAATAGCATTGCTCTCACCGATAAGGGAACCGATTCATACTGGCAGAATTTCAATTTCTGGCGGCAGATCATTGGAGCAAGCCAAGGTTATCTCCTCATCAATTTTAAATCCACTCTCAATGAGAGTTGAGGTTCCTGAAGATGTTGTTGAGCTTGATCTGTCACAATTATCAAATCAAGAAACCACTCAATTTTTAGGTCTATTTGAGATGTCGGTTCTCCACTCACAGATGATGATAATTGGGTTGTTATTAATAATTTTGTCTTTGCTGAGTATATTTTCCTTTTCTCACGAAGGAGGATTTATTTTAAGTTCGCTGCTGTGGTTATTAGTAATTGCTTCTGCAGCTTTTTCAAGATCAATGAGAATGGTTGTAGATGGCTCATTTTTTATAGCTCTGAAAGTAGTAATCGTTTATTGGTGGTTGAGTGCTTCTGGAGTGTTGCTTTATGCTAGAAAAATTAAAGCAAGATTGAAAATCTCAAGAAAAGAGTCGTTGTTGAAGTCGCTCTCGTTAAAAAACAATATTTTACGACGATCTGGCGCTTTATTGCTTTTGTCGGCAACATTGTTGATATCATTGGCAAATAGTAGATACTTAGGCGATAGATTCTCGGCAAACTTTTCTCAGGTTATGTTTGGTTTTTCGTTGCTAGCAACTCTTTTATCAATGTTATTTTTGGTAGCGATTCGAGATTTGATTAATAAAAAAGAAGAAACTTAGACTTTTATCTATGCAATCAACGGTAATTTTTGACATGCATCACACCATTTATCGCACGGCAATAAGCGCGCTTTCTAATTCAACTAATCATTCGGTTCAGGGTATTGAGTCAATGCCTTATGCCATTGAAACCTTCGTCTCTTTTTATAAACAGGGATATAAAGTTGTGATTATTTCAACCTCCGATACTCAAAGCTCAAGAGAGAGACTCAGTTATTTGTTGTCAACTTATGGTTTAACTGAAGATGAAGTTAAAGAATTACTAAAAAACATTGATATTTTATCAATGCAGTTTTTTGGCAGCAAGCACACAAAGGAAGCATGGCTTGAGGCGATGCGGCCCTACAAAAACATTGAGTATATTTTTGAGGATGGAGAGGCCAAACTTCATGCGGCGGGAGAAGCTGCTAAAGAACTAGGGAGTGATCCAGATCTTTATGGAAGTATTGAAGAGTTTGTAAAATAAGCCTTGAATTTTT
>CAYXBZ010000015.1:0-14640 GCA_964463605.1 uncultured Pseudomonadales bacterium
CTAGTTCTAAAAATTTTGGCTTAGGTTTTCCATACCGGTAAAGCATGTTGATAGTAATCAATTTTTTATATTTAAATTGAGGGTTATAATTGCCGTCTTTATCAAAAAACTTTCTCTTTTCTTCTTCAAGGTTGATGGGAGTTAAGTCTTGGACTAAGCTCATAGATATCTTTCAGTAAATTGTTTATTTGTGGATGATGAATGTTGGAAAAAACAGTAAAGGTTGATGAGTATAAATTGGAGTTAAAAAAGTTTAATTATCGATTCTTACCAAAAAGTTGGACAGATCCCTTCGTCCAATTTCAATTTTATGCTTGCTGCGATCCAATCTTTTGGAAACAATCATCTCGGTGTCAACCAGCTGTTCTTTTAATTCAAAGTCTACTTCAACCACTGGCACTTTTCCTTCACCTGCTTCTTGTTGATACCAAAGTAAATCCTCAATGTCGATCAGTCCTAGGTCCCTGGCTAGTTCGCTGGCGATAGCGCTGCGGTATCTACCAGTTTTAATGAAAGCCTCCACCTCTCTTTGGGAGTTGTTGTCTCCAAAAACAATTACTTCTTCTTGATGATTAACAATGGGTCTTTTTTCATCATCTGTTTCGAAATAGTTTTCAGCAAATAATGCTTGAGCAATTCTGACTCCGTGTTCAGGATTTAAGACGTTAATGTCAGCAACTTTTTCGATGCGTTTTCTCAATCCTGCTTGATTGGCAATTTGAATCGACAAACCAGGTCGATAGTTTAATTCTACTACCATAGGTCCTTTTTCCTGGTGAAGAAAGAGATCAACTCCTCCATAAACTAGTTTTGCAGCTTGAGCTGCTCGAACCGCTGTTAAAAGTGTTTTTTTCCAAAACGGTATTTGAATATTCTTTAACTCAATTTTTGTGTCGGGCAAATATTTAATCAATTGAGTTTTATTGGCAGCAGCATAAGTAGTGAGTCCGGTGCCAATATCAATACCGACACCCAGAGCACCCTGACTTTGATTGGCTCTTCCCTCTGATTCTTTTGTAGGTAGCCGCAAGTATGCCATCACTGGAACACTGTTAAAAACTACCACTCTTAAATCAGGAGTTCCTTTATATGAATACTTCATCAAGGTTGAGTGGGGAATGATTCTTTCTTCAATAATCACTTTGGGAGTAGCTCCGTGAGAACTGTATTGACCTTCTAAGATATCGAAACAATGGATTTTTAACTCTTCTTGAGACCATCTTTTACCAACAACATCAATCCAGTTATTGCCTCTTTTTTTCTCATAGGCAACAACTCCTTTTCCAGCATGTCCGTTAGTTGGTTTAATCACAAAATCTTTAGTGAGATGATCCCAGTTAAATTGATTTACGTCTTCGATTGAGGTAAGAATACCGTAAACATTTGGAGTGGGAATACCCTCATTTAGAAGTAATACTTTGGTGGCATACTTAGAGTGACAGATACTCTTTGAAAACTTGGGGTTCAAAGGAACATAAAGCCGGTTACGGGCGTTCATGCCCAAAACATCACTCGGATTGATCATCGTGGCTGGATTCTTGGAAAATATCCTGGCCCAAAATTGAGCTGAAGCGCAAAAACTCCAGTAATCTTAAGCCGGTGTATTTACCTATAACGTAGTTTATGAATGCAGTTCCAAGTAGCGTGAGCTCGGGTCGAAGTAACACAAACCGCTGAATCTGTTCTTGGCTAATAATTAGCGAACAGACAATGGCAATTAACAAAGTTTCTAGGGCAATTTTTAGAGCTTCTTTTTGACTATTGAATAACTGAGAGTTCATGAAGTTTTCAGTTAAGATGATGATAATCAAGATGGGAAAGATGCTGATTGTTAACAGTTGGAAAATTGCCAGCTTAGACGACAATATCAGCAAAAGCAAAATAAAGATTGACACTCCCCAGAGTATGGTTGCAGTTCTTGGAAGATAGGGAAGATTAAATTTCTTTACGATGGCTCGAGTGATAGTGGCTCCAAATAGCACCGCAACAAATATGATAATACCAGTAACAATCTCGGTGGATACAAATGCTACCGACAAAACTGCTGGAATATAGATGCCAAAACCTCTTAAACCAACAATATGACGCGATGCGGCAATGATCGAAGCTACTAGAGGAAACAGCAACAGTAATACGATGATATTAGCCGAGAGACCCATCTCAACCGAGTCTCGAATCATGTGTTGTAAAAAATTGTGCCAAGATAGAGGACCAACGGGATTTTCCAGTAAAAAAGATGATAATCTACCTCGAGACTCGCCGGTGGTATCTGTAATGTCTTCTGCTCTGCGCTCAATAATCCTCTGCTCTACTTGGGCTGCTGGAGAGGCATCGGCTGAATCGGTTGCTTCGGCTGAGTCGGTGGCAATTAATTCTAAATCGACAATCTCTTCTTGGTTTTCTTGAGCTAACGCTTGAGGGGCAACTTCTTGGGCTGAAATAACTTGAACCGAGTGCCCTATCAACAGACTGGTAATTGAAGTCAATAAACACACTTGAATGAAAGTTTTAATTTTTCGCATAAACCTTATTATATCAATTTTAAAACTCCAGGGTATTTATGTGGAGAAATAATTATTAATTGTTGCTCTCCAGAGTTAATATTCGCGTATTTTCTAGAGAATCTTGCTGAGAATATTTTGGGTGACGCTAATAATTACTGAGACCAGTAGTAGTGACCCAAACTCACCAAGGGCAATGCCAGATAAAACCATGGGTTGAATTTGAAATCCTGGTACCAAGAATGTTGCCAACCATAACAAAAATACATTGATCACTAATGAGAAAAGTCCCAGAGTGACAATGTTGATTGGTAAGAAAAGTAGTTTTAGGACAGGTTTTGCGATCTTCTGCAAAAGAGTTAATACTAAACTAGCCAACAATAGAGTGACAATATTCATGTAGCTGATTGTTGGTATTGCCCAAGCTAGTATGGCGATGGTGATGGCGGTTATGAGTAGTGAGCGGATCATAGATGTGTAATAAAAATTGATTGGTAAAAAATACTTGTTTTAATTCTGATTATACCCCGTAGTCCCGCTAAGCGGGACGGGGAACAAATCTAATACCATTACTAATTTGCGAATTTATTGATGCTATTAACAATAGTCTAATTTACATCTGACTTCTGTTCAACTAGATTCTAAATAAGCGAAGCTTTTCTTCGTAATCTTACGTGTTGTTTTTTTGCAAATCGATGTGATTCATCACGAATATTCTGAACAAGGTGTAAGGTGGGGTGATCTGGAGGAAGGGTGATAATTTGGTAATTAATTTTTTGACGATTCTTGACTCTGAATTTTTCAACAGGTATTACTAATCTATCGGGATTCTTTTCAATTCCGATGACTGGAATAGCATCTTCCCAAGCAAGAAGAGCAGCTCTAACTTGGCCTTTTCCTCCGTCAACAACGATCAAATTTGGAGTCAACCACTCCGAATGTTTGCTGCGTCGACTGATCGCTTGTTTCATCATTTGGTAATCATTTGGGGTATTTAAGCTACGAATATTAAACAGTCTATACTCACTTTTATCTGGTTTTCCTTGAGAGAAAACTACCATTGAGACTGCAGCGTTTTCTCCCATTAGGTTACTCACGTCATAACCTTCAATTCTATTGAGTTTTTGTAGTCGAGAAATAACTCCTGTTTCAATTAAAATCCGGCGTAGATGATCCAGGGCATCTTGAGAAACGCTATCATGCAAAGCTGGTAAAATTAGATCGGGTTTAAGCTTAAATTGTCGGCTTGTGACATCTTCAATAAGGTTTATCTTTTGTTTAATTTTGTTGGCTTGTTCAAAATGAAGTTCATCAGCCAACTGTTTCATCTGTTGTTGCATGTGTTTAATTACTTCCTTCTTCTCACCTTTGAGAAAAAGAACGAGTTGTTCGAGATTTTGGGCATATTCTTCTTGTGAGATTTGACCAATACAAGCTCCAGGGCACAGATCAAGATGATAATAAAAACATGAACGATGATAGCGCTTCAGCTCTTGTTGAGGATTGGAAGTTTGGCTACTGGCTCTTTGTTCAGCCAAATCACACCAAGGGAAAATTTTTCTAGCAATCTTTAACACCTGCTTAAGTTTATAAGCACTGCTAAATGGACCAAGAGCGGTCTTTTTCTCGGACTCTATCAGATCATTTTTTCGAACGAGTCTTAAAGAAGGAAAAGCATTGTTGTTTATTGCCAGGTAAATAGGGCTTTTATCATCTTTGAGTTGAATGTTAAATTCTGGCTGATGAAGGCGGATTAACTCTGCCTCAATGAGTAGAGCTTCTAACTCACTGTTTAAAACTCTGTGTTTAAGTTGAGATGCTGTCTGAACGAGAGTTTGTTTTTGCTGACTTAGTTGTTCAATTTGAGTATAGCTAGTGACTCTCTTCTTGAGATTCTTCGCTTTCCCGACGTACAAGACTTTGTCTTCTTCGTCCAAAAACCAGTATACCCCCGGTTGTGACGGTAAAGACAAAAGCGAAGATTCCCAAGAGAAGATATGCTTGTTCTTGGGAAAGGTTGATTGGGAAGAGTGATTGTTGTTGATGGTCATCTCTTGTTAGCTGAGTAATAAATTCTGAGATATTGTTAGTAACTGGCTTAATTGTTTTAATTGAAAATTTTTTTTGGGCAACACTATCTTTATTGGTTAGTTCAACTACAATCTCATCTTCTTGAGGAAGTAGATTATTGCCATTAAATACTTGCAACGATACGTTCTTTGTTTCCCATGGCAATAAAGTTAATGTCTGCTCGCTTGGATAACTTTCTACTTGGTTATTCTTAGAGTGGATTCTTAGTTGATTATTGTACCAGGCAGATCCAGTTGTGTTTATTAGCACCAATTCATACCAACTTGGCATCTTAATAAACCCCAATATTTTTTTTGGCTCAAGAACTATCTCAAAACTTGCTTCTGTATTAGGAAACTTTTCTCCAAATTCGATGGCAAGATCCTTTGATTCTTGATTGGGCAGTTTGTAGTTACCTGCAGCTAAGGGAAGGCGACTGGAGCGACCATTGTATGCAAAAACAATATGTTTTAAGTCAAATTGATGAAAGTAATCAACTCCTTTCATTGTGCTTCCCCAAGTTGGATCGATGGGAGTCCATGAGTTATTCTCTTGATTGTAATATTCTGGCCAGGCGTGAAGAACGTCAGTAACCAAACTCAATGGTTGTAAAATTGGATCATTGCTATGTGCGTATCCAGTCGCTCGGCGGGCTGGAATATTATTTACTCTCGCCAGGGCGATAAAAAGATCGGTAAACTCCTGACAAGTTGCCAAGTCGGGATTTCTTAATGCTTCAACTGCACCCAGTCTTTCTAATTTTTGAGTTAAATCTTCTTGGGTGTAGTTTAGGGTATCTACAACGAATTTGTAGATTGAGTAACTATCTTGATTTTGTGATGCTGTCTGAATAATTTCTTGGTTACCAATCTCCCAATAGGGCTGACTAGATAGGTGGTCGTTAAGAGGACTGATGTTTAGGTGAGGATTAACTTCTTCAAGACTAATTTGGGCGGAGGCTTCAATCTGAACCTCAACAGTTTCATTTGCTGGTAAGTAGTAGGTGGCTATCCAGTTACCATCAGCATCAGATTCAATTTGCCGAGGTTTTGGATCGAGTAAGGTGTAGGCTACGTTCTGATATGGTGTGTCTGGAGGTAAGCTTACCTGAGTAATTGCTGGTTGATTATTGGGGTTTTGAAGGTGATAGCGAATACTAAGATTAAAAATTTGCTGTGATCCAAAAATGGCTGATACTCCTTCGTTGCCTAGATTGTTATAACTCAGCACGAATGTTTGGCCATCTTGCCTGATGCTATATCCTTCAGGCTTGATACGCGAAGGATGCCCAAACTGAAGAGGAGTAATTAATATTACCTGATGTTCATCGTACATTTGCTCACCGCTCATGGCGGGGATGAACGTTTCCAGTATTTGTCCATTAATCTCTGACATAACTGGATTCAGATAACTAACACGAAACTCCCTGACTTTATCTTTTCCCAAAACCTGGTCGGCAAACTCAATCTCGATTGAGGTTCCGTTGTTTCCTCGTTGGATGTTAGCTTCAATTGGTTGTTGCCCTGAAGTCACATTAATGTCGCGTATTGCTTCAGTTCCGAGGCTCATGCTATAGCGATTGATGTAGTACTCTGGGGTAAGATTACGAATGCGAAAAGCGTGTTCAACCCTGGTATCTCCTTCAGTATCAACGGTGTAGGTGCTGGTAAGTGAGGTATGAAAGTGCTCAGAAGTACTGTTAGCACTAACTTCTTGGATTGCCGAAAAAAGATAGCCGAAAAGTTGTAAACTAAGTACAGTCCAAATCACCAGCAATCTCTTTAAGCTTGAGATAAATTTGGTTCGCATCATTATTGAGTAGTTGTTGAATTTTATCTCTTAATCAAAAATTTCTTATGATCATCCATATCAACAAAATCGTCAACCTCCTCGATTAGAGCGCTTGAGCAAGTTTTGCCAAAGGCGTAAGCTTCAACTTGGCAACCTTCAGACAACTGAAGGTATTTGACTACAGGTATGTAATCGCCATCGCCACTGACTAAGACTATTGAATCGACTTTTTTACCCAAACGGATGGCGTCCATGGTGATGCCGACATCCCAATCACCTTTCTTTGAACCATCGGCAAAAATTTGCAGATCTTTTTCCTTGACCTCGAAACCCATTTTATTAATGGCTTCAAAAAAGTCACGTTCTTTTTCTACTAAATCAGTTTTAATTACATAAGCGATAGCTCTAACCAATGTTCTATCGCCAACCGCGTGTCTTAAAACTTCTCCGAAATTTACCTTAGCTTTGTATAAGTGTCGGGCGCTATAGTAAAGATTTTGAATATCTACCAATACAGCCACTCTTTGACTTTTATGTTTAACTATCATGATTTTTTTATTATCTACTTATTATTTTGTATCAACTAGTTTCTTCAAGTATACTCCAGTATGAGAGTTTTTGTTAGCTGCAACTTGAGTTGGAGTTCCAACAGCTATCACTTTTCCTCCAGCATCTCCCCCCTCTGGACCAAGGTCAATAATCCAATCGCTATTTTTTATTATATCGAGATTATGTTCAATGACTATGACACTGTTTTGTTGCTCAACTAATTTATGAAGCACAGTTAGCAACTTTTGAACATCGGCAAAATGAAGGCCAGTAGTGGGTTCATCCAAAAGATAAACAATATGTCCCATCCTGTTTGTGGCAAGTTCTCTAGAAATCTTAACTCTCTGTGCTTCTCCTCCACTTAATGTTGGGGCGGGCTGACCAAGTTTTAAGTATCCTAAACCGACATCGAGCATGGTTTTTAATTTTTTGCGAATGGTACTGTGATTTTTGAAAAAATCATAAGCATCCTCAATAGTCATCTCAAGGACCTGAGAGATGTCTTTATCTTGATATTTAACTTGAAGAGTTTCTTGGTTGTAACGCTTGCCATTGCACACATCGCAAGTGACATAAACATCGGCCAAAAACTGCATCTCTATTTTTATTTGGCCATCTCCTTGACAAGCTTCGCAACGTCCTCCCTTAGTATTGAAGCTAAATCTGCCAGGCTTATAACCTCGAATATGGGCTTCTTTGGTGTTGGCAAACAACTGACGAATGTAGTCAAAAACTTTGGTGTAAGTAGCTGGATTGGATCGAGGTGTTTTTCCAATTGGTGACTGATCAATTAACTTGACTGCTTTCACTGTGGGGGGAACATCAACAGAAGTGACCTCTCCTGGTTCATCTTGAGTTAATCTTCCCAAATAATTTAATAGATGTTGATATAAAGTGTCATGCATAAGAGTGGATTTCCCAGACCCAGACACTCCGGTAATGCAGCTTAAATTATTTAATGGGAATTTCACATCAATAGACTTCAAGTTGTGATGTTTGGCTCCTTTAACAACAATGGCTTCCTTTTCTTGGTTTGAATTTATTGACAGTTGCTGTTGGCGCCACACTTGCTTTCTTCCAGATAAGTAATCGCCAGTTAGTGTTTTTTGATCAATAATCTGTTTAGGATTGCCTTGAGCAACAATTTCTCCGCCGCCTTTTCCAGCTGTGGGTCCAAACTCTACGATTTCATCGGCAGCCAAGATAACATCTTGGTCATGTTCAACTACTAAAACGCTATTGCCTTTGTCTCTGAGATTGTTGAGCGTCTTAATCAAACGTTGATTGTCACGTTGATGAAGGCCAATGGTTGGTTCATCAAGAATATAAAGTACTCCGGTTAAACCTGTTCCTATTTGAGAAGCAAGACGAATTCGTTGGGCTTCACCGCCAGCCAGTGATCCTGCTTCACGGGACAGAGTGAGGTAATTAAGTCCAACTGAGATCAGAAATTGAAGTCGATTCACAATTTCCTTAATTATTGAGCGAGCTATTTGAGCCTCTTTTTGATTGAAGATACTATCTTTATCAAGATGATTAATCCAGTTTAAGCAGTCACCTATGGTGAGCGAGGTTACCTCAGCAATATTGAGATGGTCGATGGTGACAGATAATGACTTTGGTTTAAGTCTGCCACCCTTACAGTCAGGACAAACGATCTTTTTTTGATATTTATCGATTTCGTTGCGAATGTACTCACTATTGGTTTCTTCGTAGCGGCGCTCTAGATTAGTAATAAAACCTTCCCACTCCTTGTGAATGGTGGTAATTCTTCCGAAACGATTTTCTCCTGTTACCTGATAAACTTTGGAAGTTCCGTTTAATAGAACATCTTGAACCTGAGGAGGTAACTCACCAAAGGGTGTTTGGCGATAGTTGTTTTTTTCTAAGTCGCTCATTTCAGTTTCAAGGACGCTGGCTACTGTACGAGCAAACCAACTATCATGACTAAGCATTCTTGCAAATGGAATAATAGCTCCTTCGCTGAGAGTTAGTTCTGGCGCGATAATTTTTTTTGGATCAATTTCCAGAATTGAGCCTAAGCCATTACAACTTGGACAAGCTCCTAGAGGTGAATTAAACGAAAATAAGCTTGGTTCCAGCTCACTTAAAGAGATGCCGCAATCACTACAAGCAAGTTTTTCACTAAATAGAATATCTTGAAATTCCTTGGGGTGTTGGGGAAAGTCAAGTGATTGATCTTGAATAAAACCAATGATTACTAGACCATCTGCCAATTTCAGAGACTGCTCGATTGATTGACTAAGTCTACTGCGCAAAGTTATTAGTTCTTGCTCATTTTTTAACTGCTGATGAGTGACACCAACTCGATCAACCACTGCTTCAATGTTATGTTTATTTGTTTTGATCAAGGTTAAATCCACATCTAGATCATAAATTGTGCCATCAATGCGAGCTCGGCTGTAACCTTTTTGCTGAAGTGAATCTAATAGTTCGGTGAATTGACCTTTTCGATGACGAACAACTGGAGCTAAGATCATCAATCTAGCTGTATTTTGCTGAGCTCGTTGTTTTATGTGTTCAATAGTTTGATCTAGGATCTGATCGATGCTTTGAGTCGAGATCTCTTGGCCACACTCTGGGCAATGGGGATGTCCTACTCGAGCAAAAAGTAGTCTAAAGTAATCGTAAATCTCGGTAATGGTGCCAACGGTAGAGCGAGGATTATGAGAAGTTGTCTTTTGGTCGATGGAGATGGCTGGCGATAAGCCCTCGATTTGATCAACCGCGGGTTTGTCCATCAAACCCAGAAACTGCCTGGCATAAGAGCTAAGTGACTCCACGTAGCGGCGTTGACCTTCTGCATAAAGAGTATCAAAGGCCAGTGTTGACTTGCCACTGCCAGAGAGTCCAGAAAAAACGACCAGTTTATTTTTAGGAATAGCCAGATCAATATTCTTTAGATTGTGTTGTTTGGCTCCCTTGATAATGACATGGGTTAAAGGAGAGATTTTACTGGTAGAAAGGTTATTTTTTGACATATATTCCTTGGATGAGCTGGCCTTGGGCAGCTAAAGCGAAGAAACAATTATAGACTAAATTGTCGGGTTTTTGTAGGGTGGGGATGAATCGTGCGAAACAACAAACGATTATTTGTTAGTTGTTTGCTATTTCCTCAATCTTATCTCTTAAGATTGCGGCCAGTTCGTAGTCCAACTCTCTAGCAGCTTGGCGCATTCTTTTGGTGAGTTTGGCTATTAGGGTTTTTTTGTCTTGTGGGGTCAAGGCGTTAGCATCGATCTCACTCAGATCAATTTGTTGTTTAGCAGAAAGTTGAACGATAAACGAGCCTGGACTCTTCTTTATACTGTCTTTTTCTTCCTTCTCTCTTTTAAGCAGTTTTTCTCTGACAGGCTTTTGAATGGTAGCAGGCGTGATGTCGTGTTGCTGGTTATACTCTTCTTGGGTTTGTCTTCTTCTTTGAGTTTCGCTGACGGCAGTTAGCATAGCTTGTGAGAAATTGTCGGCGTAAAGAATTACTCTCCCCTCTTGATGTCTGGCGGCGCGGCCCATGGTTTGAATCAAGGCGGTGTCAGAGCGAAGAAAGCCAGTTTTGTCAGCGTCCAGGATAGCAACCAAACTAACCTCTGGTAAATCAAGCCCTTCTCGAAGCAAGTTAATTCCTACCAAAACATCAAACTTCCCCTCTCTTAAATCGTCTAAAATATCGGAGCGGTCTAGGGTTTCTATCTCGCTGTGGAGATAGGCCACTTTTGGTAACGGTACATCATTAGCTTTTATTTTCTGCCCTAGATTAAGTGATTTATCGACTGTTGCTTTAGTTAGCAGATTGGGCTCAATTTTTCCTGGCTTGATTTTTTCGGTGGGGATGTAATCTTGGTTCTGGGTGGCTGAATTCGGCGATGGTGATTTTAGTTGCTGCTTGAGTAACTTGAAAATCTTTTTTTCATCGTTTAGATAATCGGTTAGATCTTCTGACATGCGCTTGGTGAGAGTGGTTACTAAAACTCTCTCGCCTCTCGCAGTTCGATTGACTATCTCAACGATTAGATCTTGAATTTGATTAGTGGTTGGTCTTAGTTCTATCTGAGGATCAAGCAAACCGGTGGGGCGAATCAACTGTTCTACCACCCTTTCTTGACTGCGCTTAATCTCCCAGTCTTTGGGAGTGGCCGAGACATACAACTTGTGGCGTGACTTCTGTAAGAATTCATCAAAATTAAGCGGTCTGTTGTCTAAAGCTGAAGGTAGTCTAAAACCATAATCAATCAACGTTTCTTTGCGTGAGCGGTCACCATGATACATGCCGCCGATTTGGGGAAGTGTCATGTGGCTTTCATCAATCACAGTTAAAAAGGTGCCGTTGTTAAACTTGCGAGCATTTTCTTGGAAGTAGTCGATCAAGGTGAAGGGAGGTTCTCCTACTGAGCGGCCGTCAAAGTAGCGCGAGTAGTTCTCGATGCCATTTACAAAACCAAACTCTTTGATCATTTCCAGGTCGTAGCGAACCTTTTTATTAAGGCGATATGCTTCTAGTTGTTTTTTTTGTTTCTTAAGCACTTCTAACTGTTGCTGTAAATCCTGCTCAATTTGATCAAGAGCTGTTTGTTGAGTTTGTGGATCAATTAAATAGTGCTTTGCCGGATAAAGCAGATAGCGCCCTTTATGGTCGGTTTGCGCTTGCTGCTCTTTGGGGTTGGTGATGGCGGCTCCGCTGATGGGGTCAATTTCCTGAATCTCAACGATCTTGTTCTCTAAAGTGTCGATCTTGAGGGCGGTGTCGGTGTAAGCTGGCCAAACTTGAATTGTGTCGCCCCTCACCCTGAATGTGCCGCGGCGAAAATCTGTTTCACTGCGCTGATACTGTAAATTGGTCAGTTGCAGTAGTAGTGTTTTCTGGGCGATGATCTCGCCTTCAATCATCTCAAAGATGTGTTGACCGTAGTCAACAGGGTTGCCTAGGTTATAGATACAGGAAACGGAAGCAACCACAATCACATCATTACGAGTCAGTAAGTTGGTGGTGGCAGCTAAGCGCAGTTTATCAATCTCGTCGTTGATCTGCGCCTCTTTCTCGATGTAAGTGTCGGTGCTGGGGATGTAGGCTTCCGGTTGATAATAGTCGTAGTAGGAAACAAAGTAGGTGACAGCATTGTTGGGAAAAAAGTCGCGCAACTCTTGATACAATTGGGCCGCCAGTGTTTTGTTGTGGGCGATGACCAAGGTGGGCAGTTGAGTTTCTTGAATCACATTAGCCACAGTAAAGGTTTTTCCTGATCCAGTCACGCCAAGCAAAGTTTGGTGAACTAAATCTTGATCAAGACCGCTAACCAGTTTTTGGATGGCTTGGGGTTGATCTCCTGTGGGCTGATAGTCTGATTTAAGCTGAAATTTCATGAGATGTATATTATAATCTGATACTCAAGAACAACTAAGTGTTGATTGTTCTTGTGCAAGCGCCGGTAGCTCAGCTGGATAGAGCAACTGCCTTCTAAGCAGTAGGTCGTGGGTTCGAATCCCGCCCGGCGTACATTTTTTAGATATGCGCTAGCATATCGAAAAAATGTATCTGGGTGTTGGTAATTAGCTAAGGTTCCGCCGGCAAGAGCGAAGCTCCTGCCTAGTGCTGGGAGCCAGCCAAGAATACAATTGGCGAGCAGCGAGCCGTCAAGCGAGCGAGGCAGAAAGCCTGAGCGAGCCTGAGTAATACTGGGAACAAAGCTGAAAGCTTTGTGAGCAGTGGAATCCCTGCCTGCCGGTAGGCAGGCCGCCCGGCGTACAACAATATAAACTAATATTATCGTATGACTGAAATATTATCTGTTAAACCACCTGAAGATGTTAGAAAAAAAATAATGTGGTTGGCAAAAGATTATCCATATTTGATACAACCAATCCTATCTATCTATCGTCAAGTTGTTAAAAAAGGCTATAATTATCCAGCACTTCGCGAGGCGTTTGGAGAAGAGGCGGTCACTGCTTACAGCAATGCATTTTCTGTTCATGGTAGATCGTTCGAAGAGTTGACAGCTGCAACTAAAAATTAACCTAGAGGTCGCTATATTTCCTCTTCTTTGGGAAATAGGGGAGCAATTTATTAATTTAATATTTTTTCTATGGTTGAAGCAGAAAAATCTTCAGAGGAAATCAAAGCACAAATCCGCATCGATCTTGATAAGCTATTAGCTGGAAGTTCTGGTTGGAATTCTGCTCATAGAATAACTTTAAAAAATGCTTTTTCAGGATTCGAGAAATTAGTTGACGAAGTCTTAAGAGAAAAGGGCTATCTCAACTAAATAGCTGTATTTTTCAAACTAGCCCTACCTCTCATTTTGCTGTCCAAAATCTTTTTTCTAATCCGTAAATTTAACGGAGTAACTTCAAGTAGTTCATCGGCTGCAATAAAACTTAAACTTTCTTCTAAAGACATCTTCTTGGGCGGTGCCAGCACTTCACTTACCTCTGCGTTTGATCTAAAGTTAGTTTGTTTTTTTTGTTTGCAAACATTCATCTCAATCTCTTGCTGAAATTTGGCTAAACCAATCACCATGCCTTCGTAAACGGTTTCACCAGGACCCACAAAAGTTATCCCTCTTTGCTGAACTGAGTCCAGTGCATAGGCGGTTACTTCTCCAGCTTCTGAAGCAATTAGTGCCCCAAGACGAGACTGCTTTGCCACCGGTCCGAGTGGTTCATGAGACAAATACTGCTGTGAAAATAGCCCCTCACCTCTAGTTTTAGAAAGGATAGTAGAGCGAAATCCTAGTAAGTTTCTGCTGGAAATGTGATAAATCATCTTGGATGTACCGCGCGCTGAGGTAACACTTTCATGTAGTATGGCTTGCCTTTTGCCGAGTTCCTCAGCGATCACGCCCACATGCTCTTGGCCGATCTCGATGGTGAGGGCCTCGATTGGTTCACACTGCTGACCGTCAATCTCTCTAAAAATTACCTCTGGCTTACCGACCTGCAACTCATAACCTTCACGGCGCATTGTCTCGATTAAGATTGCCAGATGTAACTCGCCTCTGCCTGAAACGATAAAACTGCTGCCAGTTCTTTTTTCAATCTCTAAGCCAATGTTGGTGCGTTGTTCCAGATGTAGTCGTTCTTCCAGTTGCCGAGGAGTTGAAAACTCCCCTTCTCTTCCAGCTAAAGGTGAAGTGTTAGCAGATATCTCCACTTTGAGTGACGGAGGCGTCACCTCGATTAAAGGGAAGCCAGATAAGTCAGATGGATCGGCTAAAGTTTGACTGATCTTGATGTCATTATTGCCGGTGATGGCAATAATATCTCCGGGTTGAGATTGGGTGATCTCTTCTCTATCTAAGCCTTTGCTCCCGAATAAGTGCGCCACTTGCATCGAGCCAACTTTATCATGATGGTTAAGGATAGCTAGAGTTTGACCTTGCTTAACGCTCCCCTGAGCTACCTTGCCGATGGCGTAGGCGCCTTTATATGAGTCAAACTCCAGGTGTGAGACCAACATCTTGAACGGCTTGTCAGCAGGTGCGCTGGGAGCTGGAATGGTATTGATAATCTGTTCAAAAAGGGGTGTTAAGTTGGCTTGGTTAAGCGCTTTGTCAACTAAATCTTGATTAAGGGGTTGCTGAAATTCATCAGGAAAAGAACTCCAGACAGCTCCGCTTAAACCGGTGCCGTAAAGAACCGGAAAATCTAGTTGATCATCAGAGGCAGCTAACTGCAGGAATAAGTCCTCCGTTTCTGCCAACACTCTGGTGGCATC
>CAYXBZ010000015.1:14740-19230 GCA_964463605.1 uncultured Pseudomonadales bacterium
TCACGAAACAGCTTGGTTTGCTTCAGCATACCGTCGATCAAGGTGGTCTTGCCGTGGTCAACGTGAGCGATGATAGCGATGTTGCGCAGTTGCATAAGGAAAGAATTATATATCAAACCTGAGGCTAGTTAAGAGTAAATTGATGAAGGCTTGGAGCGGGATGGTTTGAGGTGTTGATGAAGAGGGATGTTACGAGAGGTTGGAAATCTTCAAGTTTTTTGGTTGAGGGAGCTCTGGGAACTGCTTGAACCACCAATCTCTTGCTGTCAAAAAACCCGGCGCAAGTGTAAAGAGTTAGAATTTCCTCGTTAGTTGGATGAAGAGGATCAATTTGATCAAGGCTATATTCTTGAACATCAACAACATAATATTCATGTTGTTGATCGTCATCGGTTGTGATCACTACTCTCTCTCCTCCCTTTAAGAGTCTCATTCTGCCAAAGATTTGATTGCTATTATGTCCATAAATAATTGTGTTACCTGCTTCTCCAGGTTTGGAAGAGTTGAGAGTGAAGGTAGCTTTGATGTCAGAGACTGGCAGACTGTCATCCTCAACAAGAAATGACTCAATGGGGATGTCAACCAAATTGCCAACGGAGATATGCACCGGCAAAGCTAGTTTTTTTTGAGGAATCTCTACAGCTGATGGAGTACTAAGATTTTGAGGATTTCTGCTAAATAACTTATGAGACCAGTACCCAAGAGATAAGATTGAAATTGTTGTTGAAATGATGGCTATCAATGCCCATGATTTGTTTTGAGGTTTTTTCATGGCAGTGTTGGCAATTGGAGTTTCTTCAGCGATTTTCTGATGTTTCTGAAGGTTGGGCTACAGTTATTGGCGCCTCCACTTTTTCCAGGAGAAACCGGTGGCGGTGAAACTTAGAACAGTTGAGATTGCCATAAAATTTTCAATAGTATTGCCAGTGTCAGCATAACCTATAGCTGCTCCAAGAACCTCTCCATCTGAGGTTACCTCTTCATCTGTGACGCCAGCAACTTCAGGAGCTGGGGTGGAGGTTGGTTTTGGGGTTGGAGTGGATGTTGGTCCTGGTGTTGATGTAGCGGTTGGTTTTGGAGTGCTGGTTGGGGCTGGTGTAGTAGTTGGTGTTGGCGTACTAGTTGCCTCTGGTGTTGGAGTTGGTTCTTTTTCAGTAGGCGTAGGTGTTGGTGTGCTGGTTGTCTCTGGTGTTGGAGTTGGCTCTTCTTCCGTAGGTGTTGGTGTAAGAGTAGTAGTTGGGCTTGGGATAGTTGTTACTGTTGGTGTTGGCGATGGAGATGGCGTGGGTGTTGCTGTTGGGGATGGGGTGCAGGTTGGAGTGGGGGTGGGTGTAGTTCCAAAGCATGGTCCGTGAGATAAATTAAATTGACCATCCCAGTTATCATAAATAGTTGCTTTTGCTTGAGTTACATTATTGCCTAGATAGATATAGGTGGTGTAGTGTCCAGTTTTCCCAGTGTATTTTTCAAGTGTCACTATTTCTGACAATGCATTATCCCAATAAACAGTAATAAAGCCAGGAGCCCAATCTCTATTTTCGATATTGGTTATCACAAAATGCCACTCATTAGTGTTGCATTCGTGGTCATCTAAAGCTTTTGCAAAAATTTCTTTGGTTGTGTTGTTTGTGGATTCGGCTTTAATAGAAAAATCTTTAGAAGAATAAAATATAACAGATGAAACTACTAATAAAAGACCAAGTATTACTTTTTTCATTTTTGGATTAGTCGAGTCACCTCTTGCTAGTTTTTAAGTGACTCATTCTTATAAATATTGTTATATATATCAAATTATATCAAATATTTTTAAATTGTATATTACTTGATAATTGATTGTTTACATCAGCTATTCATTGTGACTAACTAGCAATTTTTTAAATCCATAAACTCAACCTATACATAAACTATTGCTATAGTAGTTATTACCATGCCAAAGTTTTCAGCAACTACTTTTTGGAACATTATCTTTCCCATTATGGCTTTTATTATGTTATTAATCTTGAATCCTGATTATCTGAAAGATAAGGCGAATGTGCGAGATGGCAGAGTGACTCAAAGTTCATATTTAGTCTCACGAGTAGTTGACGGCGACACAATCAGAGTAATCATCGAAGATCAAGAAAAAGTAGTTCGTTTGGTAAATATCAACGCTCCAGAGTCGGTAGATCCAAGAAAACATGTGGAGTGTCTAGGAAAAGAAGCAGCTCAGGTTATGGCTCAATTAGTGGAAGATGCAACCGTAAGTTTGGAGCTTGACTTAACTCAATCTAGCGAGGATCGTTATCAAAGGCTGCTAAGATTTGTTTTTCTAGAAGATGGTACTGATGTTGGACTGCAAATGATTAAACAAGGTTACGCCTACTCTACTCCCTATGGCGGTTCTCCACACAAATACTTGCAAGAATATGAGTTGGCTCAACAGGAGGCAATAAAGTTTGAGCGAGGTCTTTGGGATCCAAGCGCCTGTGCTGCTGATGAATTAACTTTGCTGGACGCAGATTGACCATCAACAATCTTCAACTTAAGTGTTGTGAATCTTTGAGTATAATAGGAAAAATATGGCTGGAATAAAAAAGCATTCTCTTTTTTTAACTCTTTTCTTTCTAATTTTAATTTTCTCAAGATTTTATAACCTTGATTACACTGCTCGTTTTACTCAAGATGAATCAAGTGATCTAGCTCGGATGCATGCTTATTGGGGAGAGAAAAAATTAACTTTGGTTGGTCCAATTGCCGTTGATAACTCTAAGATATTTGGTTCTCTCACCTATTATATGCAGATGCCATTTGCAGTTTTATATAACTTTGAGCCGGTTGGACCTGCTATTGGCACGGCCTTCTGGGGAGTGATTACTGTGATACTGCTGATGTTTTTAAGCTTGCAGCAGATGAATATTGAAAAAAATGAGCAAAATAAATTAAAAAAACAGCGAAAAAATAATAAAGATAGTTTTCTTCTACAGATAAAAAATACTCTTCAAAAAATTCAACAGATTACAACGACCGATTCTTGGTTAATACTATTTTGGATCTTGATTCTGATTTGGCCTCCACTTCTCTTAACAAGCAGATGGGCTTGGAATCCTCATTTAATTCCATTCTGGATTTCGCTGGCACTTGTTCTCAGGCAACTTAAGTTTAAAAGTAAATATTTCTTTATTGGTTTATTTTTGGGACTAACTATTCATCATCACTATTTATCTGTTTTTGCTATCGGAGCATTTGCTATTTGTGATTTTGTGAAGTTGTTGAAACAAAAGAGTTATTCTTCTGCAATCTTGTTGACAGTTGGTTTAATTTCGGCTGTTTTTCCATTCGTAATTTTTGACTTGAGACATCCTCCAGGACTGTTTTTTACCAGATATTTGCAATCAGATACTCCTCACTTAGCCGATTCTCAATCATTAAATTTATTAGATAATTTAGTAAGAAATTTTTTAGCTGGACTTACCCAAGTAGTTCACTTGTGGTGGTTGCAACTGTTATTTGTAATTGGATTTGTTGAGTTAATTTGGCTTGATTTAAAGAAAGATAAACAACACTTGCTATATTTAGTGCCAGTTTTTGTTCAGATAGTGGGTTGTATTGTGATCGATGATTTCCCCCAGAGATATTTTTTGCCGGCAGCAGTGTTTTTATTAGCCTGGTTGATTCAGTCTAGGAAGAATTTCGCTTCAAAAACAGCAAATTATTTATTAATATTGATGATAATTTCATCACTTGTTCAGTTGCCAAGAATTCTCTCTCAGCCAATCTTATCGCCTCCAATGAGAGTCACAACTCAAGCTCAACATGTAATTATTGATCTACTTAACGATAATCCAGAAATAATGAACTGCAATATCGCTGCTTTAACAGCTAGAGATCTAGACTCTTTGGGATTGAAGTATCGAGATCTTCTGTCAATTAGAGGAATAACTTTTAGAGCAGCCAGCGAGTACGATGCCACAGAACACTTATTTGTGGTGAGCGATTTGGATGAGATATCTGTGCGCAAAGATAAAAATGTTGCAATGTCATACTTTAAAGATCAAGAGTTAAGAGGAGAATATCTTTTAAATGAAGATCCTTGGAGAGTTTTTTGGTTTTCATATTAAGCTTTATTCTATGGTGTATACTAAGCGGGATAAATTTTTAAACTTCAATTTTAATAATTATCTTCTATCTTAAAATTATGCAAAAAATAACTGATTCTTCTCAATCTCAAGTATTAAGCTCAAGTTGGAGTCAATCACTCTCGTATCTTTCTTTGCTCTTTCTTTCAATTTTTTTGCCTTCACTAATTAATCAACAAGCTATTACCGGACCGTTGATTAATGCTATATTGCTGATTGCAGCGGTTCAGCTTGGACTCTCTAGCGCAATTACCATCGGCTTAATCCCCAGCGTGGTCGCGTTAAGTCGAGGTTTGCTTCCGCTGGCTCTTGCTCCTGTAGTTCCGTTTATTATGCTGTCAAATGCTCTGTATGTGATTCTTTTTGCACAGTTTA
>CAYXBZ010000016.1:0-17351 GCA_964463605.1 uncultured Pseudomonadales bacterium
AAAATAATCTGAAACAAGAGTGTCGTTGACAATAAAATCTCCTGAAGATTTATAAATCCTCACTCTGGCAGTTGCCACTTTTCTTCTTCCAATTCCCTCAACATACTCACCATTTGGATACTTTAGAGTTTTAGCGGGCTTTGAAGATTCATTGCGATGATTATCTTTCTCAGATTTTTTAGCACGTTTAACAATATTGGAGATCTGTGTTTTGTGTTGCATAGATACTTAAATTACTTAGCTTCTCTTTTTAGTTCATTTTGATATGGATGCTGATCATTAGCAAAAACCTTCAGTCTGTTCATTCGTAACTTCTGTTGCCTATTTTTGGGCAACATATTTCGTACAGCTTTCTGAATGATTCTCTCAGGAGATTTAGCTAGCATTTGATCAAAAGCTATTTCCTTGAGTCCGCCGGCAAATCCTGTGTGCCAGCGATAGATCTTATCTTCTTTTTTGTTACCTGTCACAGCCACTTTTGAGGCATTAATCACCACAACATAATCACCACCATCAACATGCGGAGTATAGGTTGGTTTATTCTTCCCGATAAGCAACTCTGCTATCTCTGTGGCAACTCTTCCTAAAACTTTTCCCTCAACATCTACCAGGTGCCAATTTCTAAGCACATCAGCAGGTTTTTGCATAAATGTTTTGTGCTGTTTCATGATTTCTTCTCCTTACTTTCAACTTCTTTTCTAGCAAAACCGTTTAAATTGGCTGGTTTTTTAATCAAAGACAATCGAGCCATAAGCGCATTATCACCTTTTCTTGATCCCACTATTTCCAGTGTAGTAAAGCCAGACTTTCTATCATCATAAGCAGGAGCAATAACCTCGCACAAAGTGTTGACTACATCTCTTCTTCCAAAAAACTGATGTAATTTTCTTTTTGATTCAAGTGTGTTCTCTTGTGCTAAAGGCAACAATTTATCAGCCCAGCGCTTAGCCTCTTTTGCTCTCGCCTTGGTTACCTCAATTTCACCATGTTCAAACAATCCCAAAAGCAAGCTTTTTAGCAACGCTTTGCGATTTTTTGAGTCACGGTTGAAGCTGTGAGTTTTGATTCTATGTCTCATAATTACTCCTATCTCTTATCCTTTGAGAACTACTCCTTTTTTTTCAAGGGCTGATTCAACAATGCTGGCACTTTTTGCACCGATATTTTTAATTTTTTCCACCTCTTCTCGTTGCGCTTTAGATAGATCGGCTACAGTTTTATAACCGCCTTTGCGCAGAGCGTTAGCAATTCTAGTGGGTAAATCTAATTCTTCAACAGTTAAGCGTAAAACCTCTGCTTCTTCAGGCGAAATATCTTCTGGTTCCTCGACTTCTTGAATCACTGTTGGTTCAAACACTTGTTTAAATTGACGCTCCAGAATTCTAGCGGCTTGTTCAACAGCTTCCATTGGAGTTAGGGAACCGTCAGTTTTAACATCCAACAACAATTTGTCGTAATCAGTTCTTCTTCCAACTCTGGTTGACTCAACCTTATATGACACAGTTAAGACTGGGGAGAAGGTGGCATCAATCATCAACTCACCAATTTCTTTGTCATCAATTTGGTCACCAACTTGATATCCTATACCTGAATCAATTTTAAGTTCCATTGATAATTCAGTTTTTTTTGTGATTGAAGCAATATGTTGCTTAGGATTAATAACCTCAAATCCTGCTTCACATTTTATGTCAGCCGCTGTCACTTCACCCGGACCTTTAGCATCGATTCTAGCTACTCCCGCTGGATTGCCATCAGCTCTAATTCTAACCTGCTTGAGATTTAGTAAAATCTCAACTATATCCTCTTTAACTCCCTCGATTGTTGAAAACTGATGATCTACTGATTCAATTTGCACTGAGGTCAGTGCCGATCCAACCAATGAACTTAGTAGCACTCTTCTCATTGCATTTCCGAGAGTATGACCGTATCCATTCTCAAGAGGCTTAATAGTTAATAACGAATGATTGGCTGATTTTTTTTCTTCCTCAACCACAAAAGAAGGATTCAGATATGGATGTTTAAATGCCTGAGTCATAATTTTTTCTCCTTGTTTCTCCTCCTTTATCACTTAATAAAGATTTAAAGTTTAAAATGATAAAGAATCCGTGTTCTGGATAAGTAATTAATAAATTATTATTATCGACTGTAATACTCTACAATTAGCTGCTCATCAATCTTTTCTGAAATTTGATCTCTCTCAGGCATAGCCAATACTTTTCCAACGTTATGTTTTCTCTCCAACCAATCAGGAACATCATAACCATCTTCTTCCATCATTTGAGACACAGCTGGAATATTGGTTGCTTTCTTTTTAAGATTGATCACATCATTCCTCTCAACCAGATATGAGGGAATATTCATCTTTTTATTATTGACCATCACGTGATTATGACTCACCAATTGTCTAGCCAAAGCTCTTGTTGGAGCCCAACCTAATCTGTACACCACGTTATCAAGTCTTCTTTCTAAATTAATCAATAGTGCCTGACCAGACCCAAGAGGACTTTTCTCAGCCAACAGATAAAGTTTCTTAAGCTGTTTTTCAAGAATTCCATAAATATACTTAACTCTCTGTTTAGCTTGAAGTTGAGTCCCGTATTCAGACATACGTCTAGTTCGCTTATGTCCATGTTGCCCAGGCTTAACATTAATTCTTTTAGCTGTCTTTAGTGCATTAGTTTTTAATCCAAGGTCTTCGCCAATGCGCCTTTGTAGTCTTTGTTTTGGTCCAGTGTATCTAGCCATAGTTATGTTCCTTAATTTCTTTGTTTTCTTGGTCTTGTTCCATTATGAGGAACAGGAGTCATGTCTGCTATTAGCGTTATCTCAACTCCTTTAGAACGGAGCATCCTTAGCGCAGCCTCCCTTCCCGGTCCTGGTCCCTTAATGTAAACTTCAGCCTGCTTCATTCCCAGCTCAAGGGCTTTGTTAATTGCATTTTCTGCCGCTATATTGGCGGCAAACGATGTTGATTTTCTTGATCCTTTAAATCCTGAGCTACCGGTTGAAGACCAAGCAACCACATCTCCTTTGCTATCAGTCACATTGATTAAGGTGTTATTGAATGTAGCGGTGACATAAATTCTCACGCTGGTCACTACTTTAGATGATCTCTTTTTTTTACTGTAGTTTGCCATGAATCGTTGTTTCTATTTAGTTTAATACTGATAATTTTTAGTTATTTAGCGGTTTCTGATTTTGCTGCTTCCAACTTGGTTGCCATTTCTTTTGAAAGTGCTCCCACAGTTTTGCGCTTACCTTTTCTAGTTCTAGCATTTACTCGAGTTCTTTGGCCTCTCACTGGCAATCCCATCATATGTCTAATTCCTCGATATGCTTTTATTCTTTTTAAGCGATTGATGTTGTCATTTATTTGCTGACGCAAATCACCTTCAGTCAAAGTTTTATCAAGCGACTTTTGCAATAAATTTATTTCTTGTCCATCCAGCTCACTTGCTCTTTTGTTGGAATCGATTTTTGCTTGCTTTACCAATTTCTTAGCAGTCGATAAACCAATGCCATAAACGTATGCTAAAGCATATGGCACTTTCTTATCTCCTGGAATGTCTACTCCTGCTACTCTTGGCATAGATTAACCTTGTCTTTGTTTGTGTTTGGGATTGTCACAGATAACTCTAATGACACCCTTTCTTTTAATAATTTTACATTTGGGACATCTTTTTCCCACTGATGTGTTTACTTTCATACTTTCTCCTTGATAAGGGATCTGAACTATCTTAAAGTTATTCTCATCAGAGAACCCTCGAACTTTACAAATCCTTTTTAATTTCTTTTTTTGTT
Organism: uncultured Pseudomonadales bacterium; assembly: GCA_964463605.1. GTDB lineage: Bacteria > Patescibacteriota > Microgenomatia > UBA1400 > PJMF01 > DAOLOF01. Next base: position 3,802 of record CAYXBZ010000016.1, read on the forward strand.
GATCTATAGGTAATCTTACACTTCCCCAAATCATACTTAGAGACATATGCCTTTACTAAATCTCCAGGCATAACTCTAATTCTGTAAAGTCTCATCTTCCCTGATAAAGTACCAAGAAGTTCTTTTCCCACTAAGCCTTCAACTTCGCTATCAGTCACCTTAATCTTAAACATAGTGTTGGGTAGACACTGTTCCACCTCTCCATATATATCGAACCTATCTTGTTGTACAACTACAGAATCCGGCTTAATTGTTGCTTGCCTTTTTTCTTTAGCAGATCGTTTATGCTGTTGTACTTTACCCATTATAAGTGTCCTTTTTATTGCTTGTTTAAGAATGAACTATTAAAGATCAGCCTATATAGCCCGAACAGAATCACTGATTATACCAAAATACCAGGGTTTTGCAAAGATTTTCTTCATGCAAAATTGGGTACTATCGTTAACCTAACTAATGCTTGTTGTTAACGTATTGATCAGCCACATTTAATTTTTCGAGTGCTTCTTGGAATACTCCTTCAACTGACTGCTCTCCATTTACCTTGATAAGCTGCCCCTTTTTCTCGTAGTAATCAAGAACTTCAGCCGTCACTTCATGAAATAACTGGATGCGTTTTCTAATAGCTTGTAAGGTTTCATCTTGGCGATCTTCAACTCTGCCGGAAATTCTCCACAAAGCTTCTTTATCTGATACATCGATTAAAATAACCTTTTCTGTTCCATCGGTAAAAGCCTCAGCTTGCGCGACAGTTCTGGGGAAACCATCGATAATAAAACCTGTTTTATACTCAGGCTTATTTAAATACTCCATCACAATCTCAATTGTTTTATCATCTGGCACCAATACTCCTGCATTAAGCGTTTCCTTCAACCATCTACCTAAAGCACTTTTGCTTTTTGCCATTTGACGAAAGATATGTCCTGACGAAAGATAGGGAATTCCTAACTTTGCAGAAAGCATTTTACCTTGGGTGGACTTACCAGCACCCTGAACACCTATTAATACTATTTTCATTATTTTAAGTTAATTATTATTTGCCAATAAATTAAGTTAAGATCTTCGATTACACAACAAAAAATATAATCTATACCAATTGGGTCTTTTATTCAAGAGAAAAACAGATTGTGTAAGGTGCTCAATCAACAACTGAAATCACGACGTTGTTGCAATTTATTTTCCTAGCATCTAGCTCAGGAATATTTTTCGTAATCTTGTCCTACCAATTGACCCTCAGCTTGTTTGGCTGTTTCAAGAATAACAGACACCACAATCAAGACACTAGTTCCTCCTATGGCTAACGATTGAATCTGAGTTACTGCTTGTGCAACTGACGGTAAAAGAGCTACAAATCCAAGAAATAAAGCTCCAGCAAACGTAATTCTTGTAACAACAAATTCTAAAAATTCTTTCGTGGCTTTGCCCGGCCTAATTCCTGGAATAAAAGCACCTGATTTTTTTAGCTCTTCAGAAATATCTTCTGCATTAAAGAAAATCAAAGCTGAGAAATAAGTAAAAATAAACACCAAGAAGAAATATGAAACCATGTAAAATACTGAGGATTGATCAAACCATATAACCATCTTTTCTCCAATTGAAACCCAAAATTCATTGGATAGTGAGATCAAGATTCTTCCAAGAAAAGATGGAACTAACATCAGCGATAAAGCAAAAATTATTGGCATTACTCCAGCCACATTTACTCTGACAGGCAAATGAGTTTTTTGACCTCCCAAGACTTTACCGCCCCTAATTCTCTTTGCATATTCAACCGTGACTTTGCGAACAGCCTCGTTCATGAAAACAACAAATCCAATTACTGCCAAGAAAACAATCAAAAATGCTAACAATGTTGTTACTTGTCCTATTCTAAATAAGAAAGTAGTTTGAGCTAAAGCAGAAGGAAGCTGGCTGATGATTCCAGCAAACATTATCATTGAGATGCCATTTCCCAGTCCGTACTCACTAATTAATTCTCCCAACCACATTGCTACCATAGCTCCAGCTACTAAACTCGAGATTGCGGCTACCAACGACAAAGCATCTGCTGCATAGAGCAACTCTTGTGAGCGCAATAAGGCAATAACCGACACGCTTTGAACGATAGCCAAAGGAACAGCTATCATTCGGGTGTATTGATTGACCTTCATCTGTCCAGATTCTCCTTCCTTTTGCAACTCTTTTATTGAAGGAATGACCATTCCTGCCAGTTGCATAATAATTGAAGAAGTAATATAGGGATTAATTCCTACCGCAGCGATTGAAAATCTGATTAAGGTTCCACCAGAAAAAATATTTAGCAAGCTAAGAAAATCGCTGCCTTCAAAGATCGACTGGATTTTTCCAACATCAGCTACCGATACGGGGATACTTGCCAGCACTCGAAAAACCAATACTATAAGTGCGGTGAAGATGATTTTTTTTCTAAGATCTGTGTTAGAAAAAATTTTTTGGGTTGTATCTTTGATTTTACTAATCACAGAATGGGACAAGCTATTACTAAGTATAAATAATCAAAAAGTTTGCTAAATTAACCAAGACACAATCGCTAGGCAGCTGGAGTTTGCTCGATACTGCCTCCCAAGCGTTCAATCTCGGCTGCCGCGCCCTTACTCACTCCAATATCTTTAACTGTAATCTTTTTCTTCAGTTTTCCTCGTTTAATTATTTTAGCCTTTTTGAAAGCCTGATCGATGATTCGATTAGCCTTAAGAGTTTCTAAACTAATAACGTCAAAATCAAAATTATTAATGTGATTGAAGGTAATTTCGGCAACAGGCCTCACTTGTTTGAAACGACCTTTACCTCTGAGCATTGGAACTCTTTTAATCAATGGCAATTGACCACCTTCAAACCAAAGAGGAATCTTGGCTCCCACTCTTGATCTCTGGCCTTTTTGCCCTCGATTGGTGGTATGACCTCCTTTACCAGAGCCATAACCACGACCCAATCGTTTACTTTTTTTATCGGTAGTTTTTTCTAAAGTCTTGAGAATATTCATTCTTTTATCCTTGTTTAATCCTTATTTGGATTTGGCACTACTTTTCTCATCCTTATCTTCTACATTCTTTTTCTGTGATTCAGTTTTTTTAGATTTAACTGCTTTCTTTACCGCTTCCGTTTTTTTTACAGTTTTTGTAGGTTTTGTTGAAGATGAGCTTGTCTTTTTTTTCTTTTGAACTACTTTTTTCTTCTCATTATTTTTTTTCTTTTTAACCTGCTTTTCTTGATTTAAAACAGCTTCCGGTTGATCAGACAAATCTTGCTCAACCTTAATGCCTCTCACCTTAATGATTCTCTTAATATCTTTTAGTGCTTGGAAAGTTGCGTGAACACTTGAGGCTTGATTGTCACTACCCAATATCTTGGCAGAGATATCTTTAATTCCTGCTGCTTCTACCACAGCTCTCACTGGACCTCCAGCAATAACTCCAGAACCCTGAGTTGCTGGTTTCAGCAATACTTTTCCGGCTCCGTGCTGAGCAGTAATGCTGAAAGGAATAGTGGTTCCATCAATTGGAATTGTTACCATTTTTCTCTTTGCCTGTCTAATACCCTTTTGAATAGCTGACACTACGTCTTTAGCTTTGCCTAAACCCACTCCAACTTTTCCCTTACGATCACCTACAACCATCAAGGCAGTAAAACCCATTTGATCTCCACCCTTGGTTTTCTTAGATACTCGAGAGATAGAGATTACCTTCTCCTCGTACTCGTTAGCTGAATTATCGTTTTTTCTTGCCATACTTTTTTACAATAATCAAATTGTTACAGTTCAATTCCTTCTTCTCTAAGTGTTTGTGCTACGGCCTTAACTCTTCCGTGATATCGATATCCACCTCGATCAAACACCACCTTTTCAAGCTTTAATTTTTTCATCTTGTCTGCAAGATTTTTAGCTATTTGTGAAGCTCTTTGTGTTTTGGTAACTTTAGCAGTTTTTTTAATATCTCGATCACTTTCACTCAAAAGCGTCACTCCTTTATCATCATCAATCAGCTGCAGATTGATGTATCTATTTGAACGATATACCGTTAATCTTGGTCGAGCTGCAGTTCCATGCAGTTTCTTTCGAACTGACATAGTTCTTCGCAGTGCTTTTGGTAGATGATTAATTTTATGCATATTACTTCTCTACGGCTGCCTTTCCAGGCTTAATCTTAACTATCTCGTCTTCATAACGAATACCTTTTCCTTGATATGGTTCAGGAGGCTTAATTGCTCTGATGTTAGCTGCAACCTGCCCCACTGCCTGCTTATCAACTCCACTTACGTGTATAGTATCTTCACCTTCTAAGTCGATCATAACCCCTTGCAAAGGCATAAACTCAACCTGGTGAGAGTAACCAACAGCTAACTCCAATCCCTGGCCCTTCTTTTTTGCTCTATAGCCAGTCCCAACTAATTTTAAGGTTTTTTTATATCCCTGGGTTATCCCGGTAATATTATTTTCAATCAAACTGCGCACCAAACCATGGTAGGATCTAGTTTTACTATCATTCTTGGTTCTAGTAACTCTAATCTCACCATCAACCTCCTCAACCTTGATTCCCCTTAAGATTGGAGAAGACAAACTTCCTTTAGAGGTTGAAACCTTTACCTGAGATTTGTCAATCTCAACCTTCACCTCTGAGGGTACTACTATTGGTTTTTTTCCGATCTTTGACATACTTGTATTTACCAAATTTTACAAATTAACTCACCGCCAACATTTAGCTTTTTTGCCTCTTTATCAGTTAAAATTCCCTTATTTGTAGATACAATTGTAATTCCGTATCCGTTTAAACTTGCAGGAATCGTGTCTTTGCCAGCGTAAAGTCTTCTTCCTGGTTTAGATACCCTTTCTATTCCAGTAATAGCAGGCAGGCCATCTACATATCTAAGCTTAATAATAAGTTCTTTTTGAGGAGATTTTTCTTCAACAGCAACCTCTTCAACATACTGATTTTCCTTTAACTTGTTTGCAACTGCCTCTTTGATTTTCGAATGGGGGAGTCGCACCTCTTTCTTGGCACTCATGAGAGCATTCTTGATTCTGATCAGCATGTCTCCAATTGGATCTGTAATAAGCATAAATGTTCAATTGACTTAATAATATTTTTTTATCTGAATTATTTACTTGATTTAGTAACTCCAGGCAACTCTCCTTTTGAAGCCATTTCTCTAAACTGAAGTCTGCTTAGACCAAAATATCTCATAAACCCTCGAGCACGACCGGTTATTCTACATCGATTAACCCCACGAGTCGATACCCTATTTTCAACCCTTTTACCCTTGCTCAAATGTTCATCAAAATGATCCTTGCGTTTTTGACGCAGTCTCTTTGATTTGATAATTTTTGATGTTTTTGCCATGATTTATTCCTTTGTTTCTTCTTTTTCAAAAGGCATACCTAACAATTCAAGAAGTCTGAAGGCATGCTGATCATTGTCTGTATCGGTGATAATATTAATTTGCAGCCCTCTAATACTATCTATCTTGTCGTAATCAATTTCTACAAAAACAATCTGCTCCTCTAAACCCAAACTATAATTCCCCTGACCATCAAAAGCTGATCTAGAAACACCTCTGAAGTCTTTAACTCTAGGCAGAGCAACAGATATTAGTTTGTCTAAAAACTGCCACATTCGCTCTCCACGCAGTGTTACCTTGACTCCTAAAGGATCTCCTTGTCTCAAAGAAAAATTTGCTACAGCCTTTTTGGCATAAGTTATCACTGGTTTTTGACCGGTAATAGTCTCGATTTGAGCCGCTACATTTTCTAAGGTTTTTTTTCTTTCCCTTGGATCAGCTGGCTGCGTTACACCCACATTAATTGAGATTTTTTTAATCTTAGGGACAGCCAAGTTGCTTGAGAGTTTTAGCTCTTTTTTTAAAGCACCAAGTACTTCTTGCTGGTATTTTTCTTTAAGTCGGTTCATTTATTTTTTTACTTTTCTTAGAACTTTTTTTAGTTTTTGGTTGTGATTTTTCTGTTTTTTTAGTTTCTTTTGATGTTTCTTTAACATCAGGAATTTGCTTTCCAGTTTTTTTAAATACTCTAGTTTTTTCTCCTTGAGTGCTCACTTTAAAACCTATTCTGTCTGGTTTCCCTTGATCATTGATTATGGCAATTTTCGCCACCGATAACGGTCTTTCTTTTCTAATCCTCTCGCCAGGACGATTCATCATCGGCATGGGCTTAACATGTTTCACATAATGATTTGCACCCTTCACCAAAACTTGATCCTGTTCTGGGAAAACTGCGGTAATTTCACTTATTAATCCTTTGTCTTTCCCAGTGGTTACCAATACTTTATCGCCTATTTTATACTTCATAGTACCTCCGGAGCTAAACTTGCAATTTTATTAAACCCTCTGTTCTTTACTTCTCTTGCAACCGGCCCAAAAATTCGAGTACCGATCGGTAAACCTCTAGCTCTAGATTCAATTATTACGGCAGCATTATCGTCAAAACGAATATACTCGCCATTTGGTCTTCGTTTCTCTTTTCTCGTTCTTACAATAACCGCCTGCACTTTTGACCCCTTTGGAAGATTGGAGTTAGGATCGGCATCAATCACCGAAGCAGAGACCACATCACCAACATAGCCGAATTTTCTTCTCGAACCTCCATAAACCTGAATAACGCGGATTTTTCTTGCGCCACTGTTGTCGGCAATAGAAAGAACAGATCTTAATTGTATCATGAGTTCTTGACTTCTTTTTGTTTAATTACTTCAATTACTTTAAAATGTTTCGTTTTACTTACTGGTCTACATTCTTGAATCATAACCACATCTCCCAGACTAACCTCAACATCCTCTAGATGACATTGATATTTTTTGCTTCGTCTAATAATTTTTTTGTATAAGGGATGTATTGCACTTCTATCCACTTCAACCGAAGCAGTTTTGGGAGAGGCGAGAGCAACAATTGTTCCTGTTAATGTTTTCATATATGTGTTATTTCAACTGATTTTTTTGTCGTCTGAGTTTAATTTATTCTTGTTCGTCTGATACTTGTGTCTGATTCGCTTCTTTTTTTTGCTTGGCAGTAATCACCGTTTTTACTTTAGCTATATCTTTTCTGAGTCGATTGATTTTACTCACATCTTCAAGCTTGTTGGCGTGTAGTTCCAACCTTGATTTTGCCAGTTCTCCCTGCAACTCATCAAGTTGTTGCTGCAGTTGGTTGACTGATTTGGTGTGCAAAGCCTTTTTGTCGTTACTTTTCATGATCTATCTTTTGTTACAAACTTAGTTTTAATCGGTAACTTGTGAGCAGCCTTTTCAAAAGCCTCTCTAGCTACTGATTCTTCAACTCCACCTAACTCAAACAAAATGGTGCCTGGTCTAATCTTAACTTGATAATGATCAACCGCTCCTTTTCCTGAACCCATCTTAACTCCAACCGGTTTTTTGCTAACTGAGTGATCAGGAAAAACTCTTAGCCAATATTTTCCGGTTCTTTTAGTAGCAAATGTAATTTTTTTTCTTGCAGCTTCAAGAGCTCTTGCTTGAATACGTCCTCGCTCAACTGCTTTCAAACCAAACTCTCCAAAATCAACAGAGGTACGACTTTTCGCTACTCCTTTATTTCTGCCTCTAAAATCTTTTCTAAATTTTCTGCGTTTTGGTTGTAACATTTTTGATATTCCAAATTTATCTCAAATAGCTTTCAAGATTATTCCTCAATTTGCTCACCTTTATAAATCCATACTTTTATTCCTACATAACCACTTCTTGTTTTTGCAGGTTGTTCATAATAATCAACCACTGCCCGCAAGGTTTGTGTTGGCACAGATCCCTTAAAGTATTTCTCGGTTCTTCCAATTTCTGCTCCACCAACTCTACCGGAAAGCTGTATTTTAACACCTTTTGCTCCAGCAGACATTACTTTTTCCAAAGCTTGATTAACTGCTCTTCGATGAGGATAGCGTCCAATCAACTGATTAATCAATCTTTCAGCAACTAATTTGGCGCTTAACTCTGGATTCTGCAGCTCTTCAACCTTAATGGTAACTCGAGTTTTGCGAGATTCGTCCTTATCAATTTCGCCCAATATCTTCTCAACACCTTTTTTAATTTCTTCAAGATTAGCTCCTCCACGTCCAATTACAACTCCAGGCCTACTCACTTTCAGAATGATCTTAATTGTTGACAAAGATCTTTCGATAACAATTTCATCTAGTCCTGCACTTTCTAACTTTTCTTGAAGATACTTGCGAAGATTGTGGTCTTCTAGCACCTTATCAGCATAGTTGTGTTTATTGGCAAACCATCTTGATTTCCAAGAGTAAATATTGCCGATTCTGTATAGTATTGGATTAACTTTTTGTCCCATTTTGTGTGTAATTAATAGTTATTTCTTCTTTTTAACTTTTGGTTTAACCGCTCTCACTTGAGTCTGTTTTAAATCTGAGTTTCGCTTTGCTTGAACTTTTTTTTCTTCAATTTTTTTTGTTGTTTTTGATTGATCTTTAGCTTGGGCTGACTTTTTTGTAGTTTTTTTCTTTAAAGAATCAGTTGAGACTTTTTTTGTTGATTTAGTAGCTTTTTTATCGTTTTTGTTCGTATTTTTAACCTTTTCATCAGCTTTTTCTTCTTTTTCATCAGCAGAATCTTTAGATTTAAGAATCACCTCAACATGACAAGTTCTCTTCATGATAGAGTGAGCTCTACCTCTGGAAACAGGCTGCCATCGTTTGTATGTTGGTCCAGTTTTTACCAAAATAGTATCTATCTCTAGTTGATCAATTGTTAATTGATGATTGTGAATCGCATTTGCCACTGCTTGCCTCATCACTTTCAGTAAGACAATTGACGCCTTGCGATCCATCATGGCCAATTGAGTAAAAGCATCTTCCAAAGATAGATCCTTAACTTGATTTGCAAGCAGCCGTACTTTTCGCGGTGACTGTCTAGAGTTTTTCTGTTCTGCTTTAATTTTCATTGTGATGATGCGTTGTGTTTCTCACCTAACTAAATAGTTTATGTCTTGGCAATAATTCGTTTAACCATACGACCATGACCCCTAAATGTTCTTGTAGGAGCAAACTCACCTAAACGATGTCCAACCATACTTTCTCCCACAAAAATCTCATCAAATTTCCGTCCGTTATGAACCAGAAATGAGTGACCTACAAAATCGGGAGCGATCATTGACGCTCTACTCCAGGTTTTAATTGGAGTTCGATCGCCAGTTTGTTTTTGCTGACGTACCTTGTTCAGCAACACTTCATCAATATATGGTCCTTTTTTGCTGCTTCTTGCCATGTTTTTTATTAATTACTTTTTACTCTTCTATCTTTTACAATCCACTTATTAGAAAATTTATTTTTTCTGGTCTTCTTGCCTGGTGAGGCAATCTTTCCCCAAGGAGTCTTGGCATACTTGAGTCCAACGCCACTTCGCCCTTCACCGCCACCATGGGGGTGAGATCCAGGATGCTGAGCTGTTCCTCTAACCGTTGGTCTTATGCCCATCAATCTCTTTCTGCCTGCTTTACCAATCTTTCTGTTCTTCCAATCCTTATTCCCGATCTGACCGATTGTAGCGAAACAATCAAGTCTTATCAATCGATGCTCTTTTGAAGGCAGTGCAACAACCGCATAATCACCTTCTTTTGATTGAATCATCGCCGCAGTTCCTGCACCCCTCACAATCTGCCCACCCTTTCCAGGTCTCATTTCTAGATTGTGGATCGGCATTCCAACCGGAATCTTCGATAAAGGAAGTGCGTTTCCTGGCTTTATCTCGGCTGATTCTCCAGCCATTATCTTATCGCCAACTTTAAGTTGATCTGGAGCAAGAATGTATCTTTTTTCTCCATCTACATAAAAAATCAAAGCAATATTTGCACTTCTCATGGGATCGTACTCAATCTTCTGAACTACTCCCTCGATATCATATTTATTTCGACGAAAATCAATCTCTCTTTGTTTCTTTTTGACCCCACCACCCCTATGTCTAACAGTAATATGACCTTTAAAGCCACGACCTTGTCGTTTTTTATATCCTTTTTTTACCAGTGATTTTTCTGGTCCATCACTATCAAGCACACTACGATCAACTCGTACTTGGTGTCTGGTTCCGGCTGATGTTGGATTCTGTTTCTTTAACATAAATATATTTAACTTTGAGTTACATCAAATAGCTCAATCGTTTGACCGCTTTTCAGTTTAACTAATGCTTTCTTATTTGATGTTGATAATTTCTCGGTTCTCTTTGGACCGACTCTTTTTCTCTTACTTGGCATAACTTGAGTATTGACTCTTTCAACCTCTACTTCAAACAGCTTTTCTATAGTGGCCGCTATTTGAGATTTTGAAGCTTTATAATCTACTTCAAACGTATAAGTGTTGTGCTCATTAGCCAACTCCAGTGTTTTTTCAGTAATTAATGGTTTTTTTATGACTCCAATTTGCATGATCAAGTTATTTGGTTAATCTTTCTTCTAAAACTTTGAGTGTTTTTGTAGTTACCAATATTTTATGAGCTTGTGCAACAGTTAGAGCGTTAAGTAAATTGGCTGAAACCAAAGTTACATTAGGAATATTCCTTATCGATCTCAGGGTTGTTTCCTTAACTTCGTCAACAACAATTAAAAGTTTACTTTCTGTTAGTTTAAACTTATCACTTGAAAACTTTTTAGAAATCTTTTTCAATAGTTCAACTGCCTCTTTTGTTTTTCCAGATAATTCTTGTATCTCGTCGTTTATAAAAATGTTACTTGACTGAGCTGTTAAGGCCGCTATTAAAGCTTTTTTTCTCAACTGTTTAGTAAGAGATTTAGTCCAATTTTCTTGACCTGTTGGTCCATGAGCTATACCTCCTCCTACAAAAATAGCAGCATCTTTTGCTCCATGTCTTGCCCCTCCAGTTCCTTTCTGTCGATACCATTTGCGAGTAGTCAATGAAACCTCGCTTCTTGTTTTAGTTTTACTTGTTCCTTGACGTTTGTTGCTTAAATAAACTCGAATTGCTTGAGCCAATAGTTTAGGATTTGGTTGATCAAACAACTCATCACTCACTTTGACTTGAGTGTTTTTGGTTGTGCTGGTAGTTTTAATTTGATCTAGTTTCATTTATCTGTTTTTGTTTCCTCTTCTTCTTTTTTCTCTGAAGGTTCCTCTTGAAGCTTTTGCTCTTTTTTTTCTGTTATCTTGTCTTCTTCTTTTTGAGCAGAGTCGATGTTTTGGGATTTTTCCGATGATTCTGTCACAATTTCTTTTTGTGGTTCAATACCAGAAGCTACTTCATCTAATTCAAATTTTTTTGATGTTCCCATCTTGGTTATCTGCACCGTTGAGTTCAAATGACCTGGAATTGGGCCACTCAACCACACTTCTTTATTTTCCAAATCAAGATGAACCACCACTAAATTCGAGACTGTGGTTGTTTCAACCCCATAGTGTCCAGGCATTCTTTTACCCTTCCACACTTTTCCTGGAGTTTGACTTCCAATTGAGCCAACTGCTCGATGCCGGTCAGATTGACCTCTAGTTTTTGGCCCACCCTTCATGCCATATCGCTTAACCACTCCACTAAAACCATGACCTTTTGAAGTTCCCTGTACCTTAACCACATCACCCACACTCAACACTTGATCTACATCGATAATTTCACCAATCTTGAATATTGAAGATTCATCTCCTTCTGCTTGATTTTCATCAATGGGTAATCTAATTCCCCTAATCTGCCTCACGCCAAAAGAAAAACCGCTCTTTTCGATGATGGTTCTGAGCGGTTTTGAGGTATTTTTAAGTTTCTTTTTTCCATAGCCAACTTCAAGAATTAGAGCTGGCTTTTGAGTAAAACTGGAGTTAGCGTGATCAGTAATGACACATTTTTGCTGACCTAAAATAACATTGTTATCTACAATACATCTGGTTACAGGAATTCTCTTGCCCTGTTTTGTCCAGACTTGAGTCATTTCTCCTTTGGTAGCAAAAATCGTGTCTAACATGCTGGTACAGATATCTTTTCAACTTGATTTATTTTTTTGTATTAATATCTAACAATAATTACTCAACAAAAATTTAATGTTTCATCTACAAATTTTTGTTATCAAACTGTTAAACTTGAGAAGAGATCCTCAAATTACATCTTAATTTGGATATCAACTCCGGCAGGCAACTCAAGATGCATTAATGAATCAATGGTCTTGTTGGTTGGCTCAATTATGTCAATCAGTCTTTTATGAGTTCTAATCTCATAATGCTCCTGAGCATCTTTGTCAGCATTAGGAGAAATAAGAACTGTAAACTCTTTTCTATGAGTTGGAAGAGGAACCGGACCTACCACCTTCGCCCCAGTTGATAAAGCTGTTTGCAAAATCTTTCTGCCAGCCTCATCAATCACGCGATGGTCATAAGACTTAAGTCTCACTCTTATCTTGCTTTGATACTCTCCTTTTTGAGTTTGATCCTTTGCCATGTTGCTGTTTGTTAACTAAATTGTTAAGTACAAATTTTTATCTAGTAGATTATTAATGACAGGTGGTGATTATAATAAATTTTTTCCCTTTTGTACAGGCTAAACCATCAAGAGATAATCACTTCCCTGTAAAGTTAAAACAACCCCATCTACTACAGATGGGGTTGTATGTATTATCTTAATGCAATTACTCAATAATCTTAGTAATAGCTCCAGCACCAACAGTGATCCCTCCCTCTCTAATAGCAAAGCGAAGTCCCTCATGCAAGGCAACTGGAGTAATTAGCTCAACTTGCATTTGAGCATTGTCTCCAGGCATAACCATTTCAACTCCTTCAGGAAGTTTAATCTCACCTGTCACATCAGTTGTTCTAATGTAAAATTGAGGCTTGTAGCCAGTAAAGAATGGCTTGTGACGACCACCCTCTTCTTTTTTAAGAATATAAACTTCTGCTTCAAATTTTGAGTGAGCTTGAGTGCTGCCTTTTGCACAGATAACTTGTCCTCTTTGAATATCGTCTTTCTTGGTGCCTCGAAGAAGCAAACCAACATTATCTCCAGCTTGTCCTTGATCAAGCATTTTCCTAAACATTTCAACACCAGTAATGGTAGTTTCAGAAGTGTCTCCCATTCCAAGAATAGTGACCGTTTCACCTACCTTAACCACACCACTTTCAATTCTTCCGGTGGCTACTGTTCCTCTACCTTTGATTGAGAAAACGTCTTCAACAGGCATTAAGAATGGTTTGTCTAAATCTCGAACAGGCTCAGGAATATACTCATCAATGGTGTCGATCAATTTCATTACTTGATCTTGTTGAGCGGCGTCTCCCTCCAAAGCTTTCAAAGCTGAAAGTCTGATGATAGGTACATCATCTCCATCAAAACCATACTTTGATAAGAGTTCTCTAACTTCCATTTCAACCAAGTCTAGAAGCTCTTCATCATCAACCATATCAACCTTGTTAAGGGCAACGATAATTTTAGGTACATTAACCTGCTTAGCAAGCAGAATGTGCTCTCTGGTTTGAGGCATTGGACCATCGGTAGCAGCCACAACCAAGATAGCTCCATCCATTTGAGCAGCACCGGTAATCATGTTCTTGATGTAGTCCTCATGTCCTGGGGCATCAA
>CAYXBZ010000017.1:0-17182 GCA_964463605.1 uncultured Pseudomonadales bacterium
TCTCCAACATTGTTAAGCGTGCTAAAAAATCTGAGAAAGATAATCATCGCAATGAATCTTCAAAGGCTGTTAAACCTCTAAAATATCCAGAGGGTGAATATGTTGAAGGAATTGGAAGAAGAAAGGTGGCAACTGCCAGGGTGAGGATCTATAAATCTTCAGGAGATTTTATTGTCAACGACACTCTTGTTTCAGATTATTTTGCAGATATTCCTCAGGCTGACAAAATTTATCAAGAACCATTTGTTGTAACCAAGACAGAAGGTGATTTTTCAGTAACGGCTGTGATTTCAGGATCAGGCAAATCTGGCCAACTTGGAGCATTGGTTCATGGTCTATCAAGAGCTTTAGAAAAATATAATCCTGAATTAAGACCTTTTTTAAAGGAATCGAGTTTGCTTTCTAGAGATGATCGTATGAAAGAAACTCGTAAGCCGGGTCGAGGTGGTAAGGCAAGAAGAAAGAGACAGTCTCCAAAGAGATAATTTTCACTTGAAATAAAAAAACAAACCCACCGTTAAAAACGGTGGGTTTTTGGTTACTTAAAGATATTTGAATTACCAGACTTTATTTCTAAGTGGCTTTCCAACATGAAAATTCACGACTCTGTGAGAACTAACCACCTGTCTTTTTTCTTCTTGTCCAAATGGAACGACCTCTTTATCTTCAACTTTGTTGACATAGAAGGTGCCAAAGCCAGAAATAACTACTTTGTCGCCCTTTTCTAAAGCTCGACTAATCTCGTCGAAGAGTGCTTCAACAGCTTGTTTTGAGGCTTTTTTGGTCAAGTAAGCTTTTTTGGCGACAACATTTACCAAGTCAGATTTGGTCATATTTACTCCTTGTTAGTAATTAATAATTGTTTTATTTACTATAAGCGTGATCTCTAGTGTATTAGTTTGATACAACAAGTCAAGTAGTGTTATTCTGTCTATTTTTTTCAAAGCAGTCAATCACAAAGAAGTCTAAATATACTTGAATTTGTATAAAAAAGCCAAACCAACTCCAAGTAAATCAAAACCTACGTCTCGAACAGTTGCTGTTCTCCCAGGAACTGTAGATTGATGAAACTCATCTAACACCGCATAAAGTAAGCAAATTACTATTGATATATGCCAAGAATGATGGATTGAGCGACCAACTTTCTTAAATCCTCTAAGAGTTAGAAAATACAATAAAGCATAAACTATGATGTGCCCTGTTTTTTTCAACAAAAAGTCTGGGATAGATAAAGTAAATCCAGGTAACATTTCTTGAGCAGAAAGAAAAAAAATGACTGCTGCCCAAATTATCACTGGAGCGAACGCATTTAGATAAGTGATCACTTTTGAACTATTCATATATCAGTCTGCTTGAAATAAAAAAAAGCAGTCCTCCGATTATAACACTCAAAATTTTAGATGAAGAGGCATGACTTGCTTCGAAAATTGAGATGGGCAGAAAGTTTTCTGGTTGCTGACTGGGGAGCGCCATCGGCTTGTTATACAGCTGTGAATCAAGATATTCTTTATGGGCCATTATGTTCGCTAAAAGTTCTTTTTGCCCCATTTCATCGAGAAAAAAAGATTCAGAATTCTCGCTTTGATGATCTTCGCTCTGGTTTAATGATTTGGAGTCAATTAAAGAGGCTGACAAAGAGTCAGAATTGCTAGCTTCTTCGTTATCTGGACAAATTTCCTTATCAGTTTTTGTTAAATTGTGATCGTCCTCTTGTGTAGTGACTGTTGGTGAAGGCGTTGGTGTTATCACAACGTTGTTGGCTTTTCCCAATGATGGGGTGGTTTCTATAAAATCAGCTTGATCATAGTTTACCCTTGAATAGCTCAAACCTTTTTGGGTATCGGTGTAATGAAACTCGTCAACAATAATCTGGTTGTCATCTTTGATGATGATACTATCTCCCGTATTTAGTAATTTGCGATAAAAAGTAAACACGAAGAAATCATTCTCGGTAATCAAGGTTTCTTCCTCGAAAGTATGAATGACAGCTCTGTTATTTGAGATAGTCCAGCCCAAGAGGTTCATCTCTTGGCTGTCTTCTTCTTGGGGAACATATGTTAACTCCACTGCCTCTACTTCATCATCGGGATTTGGTAAAACCTCATTAATTATTACTTTAGCTGATGCATCAATCGGATCAAGCAAACAGATGATTGTTAAAAAGAAGAGAGAGAGTAAGGTCATGATGTTAATGAGAAAATAGATGTAGATATAATTTGGATTGTAAATACCCTGGCTGAAATTTTGCTGAAATTTTAGTATCAGTGTGACTGTTACTTGATAATTAGCAAAAAAAATAATAAAACTGGAATATTCTCCAGAGTTGACTATTCAAGTTTTTCTTTATAAACTACGGGTACTTTCGCGAATAATTTACTTATTAATTACTCTCCCAAACATATGTCTAAAGACATCAAGGCTTCCTTCAATTGGAAAATTGCAGGTGAGGCAGGACATGGTGTGATGTTGGCGGCCAAAACTATGGCCAGAATAGCTAAGCGTCATGGCATGCAATCATTTAATTACTTGGAATACCCTTCTTTAATAAGAGGTGGTCACCAAACTGGTCAGGTTTATGCTGATTTCGAGAACGCATCCTGTCAAAAGCGGAAGTTAGACTTGATTGTGATTTACACTCAAGACAGTTTTGAAATACACCAAGATGAAATGACCGAAAAAACGGTCATTATTTTTAACTCTGACTTTGGAGAGATTCCAGAGGAAGTTGAAAAAAAGTGGGGCAAGCAAATCACTCGCATGCCTCTTTCTAGCTGGGCCAAAGAAACAACGGGCACTACTCTAGCCGGCAATACTGTTTCAATTGCTGTTTCAGCCTATCTCTTGGGCTTAGAGCCTCAGATTTGTAAAGACGTTTTAAAAGACGAGTTTAAGAACGAAAAAATAGCACAAGTAAACTATAAAGCTTTTGATTTGGGCTATGCTGAAGCAAAAAAAGCTCTTAAGCCAATGATGAGCGTCAAGGCCAAAAAAGATGACAGGATTTTATTGAACGGCAATGAAGCAATTGGAATGGGAGCTTTGGCAGGAGGCCTGCAGTTCTACAGCGCCTATCCTATGACTCCAGCCACAGGCTTACTTCATTTTATGAACGAGCATAAACACAAATTGCCAATTGTAGTTAAGCAAGTAGAAGATGAAATTGGCGCTATTAATGAAGCGATCGGAGCTTCAGTAGCGGGTGCCAGGGCTATGACAGGATCCTCGGGCGGAGGTTTTGCTTTAATGGTTGAGGCATTATCATTTGCTGGTACAGCTGAAGTTCCTCTAGTTATTTTAGAGGCACAACGCACCGGCCCTGCCAGTGGAGTTCCAACCTGGACTGCTCAAGCTGATTTGCAGTTTGTGCTAACTGCTGGCCATGGTGATTTTCCTCGAGTAATTTTAACTCCAGGTACCGTTCAAGAACACTTTGATTTAGCTAAACAAGCAGTTTATTTAGCAGAGAAGTATCAGCTGCCGGTGATTATCTTGTCTGACAAGTTTATTTTGGAGTCTCATCAAACGATGGTTAAGCCAGAAGAAACTTATCAAAATGAACGCTACAGCATGGTGGCTGATAAGGATTTGCCTGCGGATGAAAGCTATCTCAGATATCAAGATACTAAAGATGGTATCTCGCCTAGAAGTATTCCCACACAAGAATATGGTTTGCAGCTAACCAATTCCTACGAACACGATCAATGGGGCTATGCTACTGAGGAGGCTGATGTTATTGCTAAATCGGTTGATAAGCGTGCTCGCAAGATGGAATTAATCATGAGTAAGATTCCGCAACCAGAATTGATTGGGCCTAAAGAAGCTGAAGTCACATTTGTTGGCTGGGGATCAACGGTTAATGTTTTGCTGGAGGCAATTTGTTTAGCCAAACCAGGCAGCGTCAATGCCATACATTTGCCATGTCTACATCCGTTCCCAGTTGATGCCTTTAGCAAGTTAGCCAAAAAAGCCAAGAAATTGGTGATGGTTGAAGGCAATGCTAATGGTCAGGCTGAAAACTGGATCAAGCAACACAGTTGTATTGAGATGGACGATAGCTTGCGTCGCTACGATGGCAGGCCTTTTTATGCAGAAGATTTAATTGAGTATCTCAAAAAATAATTATTATTCTGCATTATCAGTCAGCAAAATAAAGGAAACAAATTTATGAAAATCACAAAAAAATCAATTAAGTCACCGATTACTCCAACCTGGTGTCCAGGTTGCGGTAACTTTGGCATTTTAAGAGCTTTTTATGCAGCGCTTGAAGAGCTAGAGTTAGAACATGAAAATGTTGTAATTGTTTACGGTGTAGGCTGTGCTCCCAATGAGGCTGACTTCAATCGCACATATGGTATTCATGGACTTCATGGTCGTGAAGTACCAACCGCAATTGGAGCTAAATTAGCCAATCACGACACAAAAGTAATCGTGGTGGGAGGAGAAGGAGATCTTTACGGTGAAGGAGCCAATCATCTACTGTTTGCTGCGAGAGGCAATCACAACATTACGATGTTGGTGCACAACAATTGGCGCTACAGTTTGACCACAGGCCAAGCTTCTCCTACTACTCCGCAGGGAACAATTACCAAAACTTCTCCAGAAGGCTTAATTGAGATGCCATTTAATCCGTTGCAAATTGCTCTAACGGCACATGCAACATTCGTAGCTCAAGGATTTTCAAATAATTATAAACAGCTCAAGGAGATCATTAAATCAGCTATCATGCATCGAGGCTATTCTTTGGTAGATATTATCCAGCCTTGTGTGACTTTCAATAAAGTGCATGACATGAATTGGTATCGAAATAATATTGCTGAGCTTGAAGGCCATGATGCTACTGATTGGCAAGCTGCTTTTGATTTGAGCAGTGATACAAGGGAAAAAATTCTAACAGGTATCTATTACCAAAATGAAGATATTCCGGCTTATCACGAGCAAATTGAGCAGTTAAATGCAGGTAATTTAGTTGATCAATGGCAAACAAAGAAAAATATTTCAGAAGTGATCGAGGATTATCTGTAAATTGAATCAGCAGAGTATTTGAGAGTATCCAGTTGAGATTGATTTGTTTGGGCGCCGCCGCCGCGGCGGCGCCCTGAGTTTTAGTTGCTATGAGCAACGTATCACCTCGTCTTCAGTAACTATTATGTCAATTTTTTGATCTTTTTCGTCCACAGGAACATGATCAACAACTTGAAAATTATAAGCAAGACCAATCTTTATAATGTCTGGATTCTGTTCAAAATAGGCATCATAATACCCACCTCCCCAACCCAAACGACCGCCATCTTTAGAAAAAGCAATCCCTGGTGTAAGACAAAGGCTAAGTGGCTGTTTTAATACTACAGATGAAACAGGTTCCAGGGTACTGAATTTGCTTTTAATCAAATTGTCAACAGATTTAATCTCAACAGGGATCATCATTTTGTCTACCATTTTGGGCACTGCCACAGTTATTTGTTTTGCAAGCAGCTGCTTAATAACTGGAAAGGTGTCAACCTCATTGCGAAAAGAAATGTAGCAAAACACACTTTTTGTTTGGTTGAAGGTTGAGATTTGCCACAGATTACTAAGAATTTTATTGGATCTGTCTTTTACTTCTTGCTGCGGCAGGATTTCCCGCAGTTTTTTTATCTCAGCTCTAAGAATTTTTTTTTGCTGCCAAGCGGCTAAGTTTTGGGGCATGGTGTTTCTCTTTAATAATGAAACAGGCTAGTTACAGTAGATATTATCACAGCCAACTATTGACTTAAATTATTTTGAATAATGACAAGTAAGAAGTGTAGATAGTTTATCATTGTGGGGTATAATGATGGTTAATGATTAACTCAATCAGACAGTATCACACATCAATATCTGTTATTCATTTAATTTATTAATGTGTCTTTGGCAACCCAAGCGGTTGCTTTTTTTGTACTAAAAATATTAATTAACTCATCTTTAACCAATGTTGTTGGCTAAAGATGAATAAAGGAAAAAGTTATGAAAAATCTTAAGCAAACTGACAGCAAGATGTACGACTTGATCAAGGCTGAAGACAAGCGTCAGCGAGAAACGCTGATGATGATCCCATCAGAAAATATGTCGTCAGCGGCCGTGATGGAGGCTGTCGGTTCATCTTTGGGTAATAAGTACGCCGAGGGTTATCCCTTCAAGCGCTACTATCAAGGTCAAGAGTTTGTAGATCAGATTGAAACTTTAACCATTGAAAGAGCTAAGGAAGTATTTGGAGTGCCCCATGTTAATGTTCAAGCTTTATCGGGGTCTCCAGCTAACTTGGCAGCGTATGTAGCTATGCTTAAACCTGGTGAAAAAATTATGGGTTTGGATTTGGCTCACGGTGGACACTTAACCCATGGGGCAAAAGTATCTGTGTCATCAATCTTTTTTAATAGCGTCTCTTACACCTTGGGCCAAGATGGCAAGATGGATTATGATGCTATTGAAAAGTTAGCACTAAAAGAAAAGCCACAGGTAATTGTGGCTGGTATCACCGCTTATCCACTGCAGGTTGATTGGGCGCGTTTTGCCAAGATTGCCCAAAAAGTTGATGCTTATTTAATGGCAGATATTGCTCACTTGGCTGGTTTAGTAGCAGGTGGGGCTTATCCCAGCCCAGTGCCTCACGCGCACCTAGTGACAACCACTACTCATAAAACCTTACGCGGCCCGCGTGGAGCGATGATCATGGTGACCGATAAAGGTCTTAAGAAAAATCCAGATTTAGCCAAAAAAGTTGACCAAGCTGTCTTTCCAAGACTTCAGGGAGGTCCTCACATGAATGCTATCGCTGGCATTGGGGTAGCACTTAAAGAAGCTCAAACAGCTCGTTTTAAGAAGTACGCGGCACAAGTGGTAAAGAATAGCGAAGCACTAGCTAAGCATTTGAAACAACACAATTTTCATTTGGTAGCTGGTGGCAGCAATACTCACCTAATTTTAATTGATTTAACAAATAAGGGATTATTAGGAAATACTGCTGCTGAAGCACTTGAAGCAGCCAATATTGTCCTTAATCGCAACGCTGTTCCCAATGACCCTAATCCGCCATTCTATCCTTCTGGAATCAGGATGGGCACACCTGGTGTTACTACTAGGAGGATGAAAGTTCCCCAAATGAAAATAATTGCTGACTGCATCAATGATGTCATCAATGATATTGTTCGCATCAAGCAGGAGCAGAATATTGATTTTGATCAAGAAAAGAAAGCTTCTGTTAGAGCTAAGTTGATTCAAGAGTCAGAGGTGATTAAGACTGCTCAAAAAACCATTAAGCAGTTGTGTAAAGACCATCCGTTGCCAAAGATTTATTAAGGCTTGAACTTCAATAAAAATTAGTGAAGTGGTTTGTTTTAACGAACCTAGAAAGATTGTTCTATGAAATCCGACATTGATATCGCTCAAGCAGCGAAGCTTCAACCAATTAATGATATTGCCAAAAGTATTGGTATATCTGAAAAGTATTTAGAACATTACGGCCAGTATAAAGCTAAAGTTAGTGATGAGATTTGGGATAAAGTCGGAAAGAAGAAAGACGGTAAATTAGTGTTGGTCACAGCTATGACCCCCACTCCGGCTGGAGAGGGAAAGACCACCACCACTGTGGGTTTAGGTCAAGCATTGTGGGGTTTGGGTAAAAAATCAATGATCTGTTTGCGCGAGCCTTCTTTGGGTCCTATTTTTGGCATTAAAGGTGGTGCTGCTGGTGGGGGAAATTCTCAAGTGATACCAATGGAAGATATCAATCTTCACTTTACTGGCGACATTCATGCCATCACCGCAGCCAACAATTTGCTGGCTTCAGTGATTGATAATCACATTCATCAGGGTAACGAGTTGGGGATTAATTCCAAAAAAGTGAGTTGGAAACGATGTTTGGATATGAGTGATCGCAACTTGCGCGAAATAGTTGTTGGTTTGGGGGGAGGCAATGGGCAAGTGAGGGAAGATGGATTTATCATCACGGTTGCCTCTGAAGTAATGGCAGCTCTTTGTTTAAGTAAGGACATTAAAGATTTAAAAAAACGCCTCGAGAAAATGATCGTGGCCACAACCTACGACAATCAACCGGTTTATGCCAAAGATTTGAAAGTGGCAGGTGCTATGACAGTGTTGCTTAAAGATGCAATCAAACCTAATTTAGTCCAAACACTTGAGGGCTCACCTGCTTTTATTCATGGCGGACCGTTTGCCAACATTGCTCACGGCTGCAACTCACTAGCCGCTACCTCTTTGGCTTTAAAGTTGGCTGACATTGTGGTGACAGAGGCGGGTTTTGGCTCTGATTTAGGAGCAGAAAAGTTCATGGATATCAAATGCAGAATTGGTGGACTTACACCCAACGCAGTGGTGCTAGTGGCAACTGTCCGCGCCTTGAAACATCATGGATATGGCAAATTGGAAGATGGTATTCAGAACTTGGGCAAACATATCGAGAACCTCCAAAAATTTAATGTGCCCATTGTGGTAGCTGTAAACAAATTTACGGGCGATACTGCAGCTGAGTATCAACTAATTGAAAAATACTGTCAAAAACGAGGAGTAAAGGTAGCTTTGTCGGAAGTTTGGGCAAAAGGTGGCAAAGGAGGTGAACTCATAGCGCAAGAAATTCTCAAATTAATTGAGCAACCTTCCAAGTTCAACTCATTTTATGATCCGCAAATTGGCCCGCAAAAAGCAATGGAAAAGATTGCGACCGAAATTTATGGTGCTGACGGGGTTGAATGGGCGCCTAAAGCCCTCAAGGAACTTAAAAAGTATGAATCATGGGGTGTAAAAAATTTACCAATTTGTGTTGCAAAAACTCAAGCATCTCTATCTGACAACTCAAAACTACTGGGAGCTCCTAAGGGTTTTAAAGTGACGATTCGAGAAACGTCTTTAAGTAATGGCGCTGGTTTTATTGTGATGATAGCCGGTAGCGTGATGAGAATGCCTGGACTGCCAAAGAAACCATCTGCTGAGTTAATTGATATTGATGCTACTGGTAAGACAGTAGGGTTGTTTTAATTAGTTAATTAGTAATCGGATGGGGCGCCGCCGCAGCGGCGGCGCCCCTCATCCAAATAAAGAATATGTCAAACATCATCGACGGCAAAAAAATTACTCAAGAACTGCGACAACAAATAGCTGAGCAAGTAAAAAAAATGGATCGCAAGCCTGGTTTGGCTGTCGTGTTGGTAGGCGATGATCCTGCTTCAAAAGTATATGTAAACTCTAAAGAGAGAGCCTGTTTGGCAGCTGGCTTTCACTCAGAAAAAATTGTGCTTTCTGCCGATATCACGCAGCAAGAGTTATCTAAGCAGATTAAGCAGTTGAATCAAGATGATCAAATCGATGGCATTTTGGTTCAGATGCCTCTTCCGCCTCATTTGGACGAGAGAAAGGCAATTTTAGCCATTGATCCCAACAAGGATGTCGATTGCTTTCACCCGCTTAATCTAGGAGAACTTTTGTTGCAAAAAAAGGCAACACCAATGGAAAAGTTGCTTGCAGCCTGCACTCCAAAGGGTATTATCCGTTTGATCCAAAGCACTGGTGTTTTACTTGAAGGCAAAAAAGCAGTTGTTGTTGGCCGCAGCCACTTGGTAGGTAAGCCTGTGGCGTTGTTGCTGCTAGCAGAAAACGCTACCGTTAAAATCTGTCACAGCCGCACTCAAGATTTAGCAGAGCAGTGTAAACAAGCTGATGTGTTGGTGGCGGCGGTGGGTGTGCCTAAATTAATTACCAAAGAAATGATTAAGCCTGGAGCGGTAGTGATTGATGTTGGTATCAACCGTGTTGACGGGCAGTTGGTAGGAGATGTTGATTTTGAACAAGTGCAGCCGATAGCGGGTAATATTACTCCTGTGCCTGGAGGCGTAGGTCCCATGACGATTGCTTGTTTGTTGGAAAATACTCTAATTTTAGCGAACAGAAGAAATTAATCAAAAAATGTCACAAACAGTTCAAGCAGTAGTGCAGTTTCTGCAAAAAAGTACAAAAAGAAGATCAATCTTGATAGTGTTTTTGTCGGCTGTCTTTCTTTCTAGTATATTTGTTTCTTTTTTCTATTTTAATGGTAGAACCGGTCAGCTTAATGATCAGGTCGATGCGATTGAAAATTTATCCTCGATTGAAATAGAGGAACATGAGGTGGATCTCTCAGAAAAATCTACTCTCACTATACTGCTACTTGGTTATGGTGGGCCAGGTCATCAAGGCGGTTACTTGGCTGATGCTATTCAGTTGGCTCATCTTGACTTTGAAAGAAGTCAGTTAACTTTGGTTTCTATTCCGCGTGATCTGTGGGTTAAGTTGCCCAACGGATCTCAGGCAAAAATTAATCAGGCACTTACTCTGGGTGCTGATAAATCTAACTTGATTTATAGTGGTGGAAAGGTGGCTAAAAAAATGGCTGAGGTGGTGGTGGGCGTAGAAATTGATTACTTTCTAGCAGTAGATTTTGTGGGTTTCAAACGAGTGATTGGTGAAGATCTGGGCAGTATTATGGTTGATGTTCCCGAGACTCTTGAAGACAAATGGTATCCCATTCGTGGTGAAGAACTGAATCCTTGTGGCAAATCTCCAGAAGAAATTGCCAAATTAACTCAGCAGTTATCTGGTTTTGAGCTTGAGCGTCAGTTTGAGTGTCGCTACGAACACATCTACTTTCCTAAAGGAGTTAACAAGATGGAGGGAGGCGATGCTCTGGCTTATGTGCGCTCGCGCCATGGTTCTGCTGGAGGTGATTTTTCTCGCAGCCAGCGCCAGCATGCTTTGCTTATGGGTGTGAGAGACAGGCTGTTTGAGTTGGAATTTTGGACTAATCTGCCTTCAATTTATCAAAAATTATCAAAAAACATTACTACTGACGTTGATCTTGAGGCGCTGGAATATTTATTGCCGGTGTTGAAGCTGATGAATAATTATGAAGTTAGTCAGGGAATTATTAGCACCGATAATGTGCTCTCCTCAAGCAAGTCTTCAACGGGGGCTTTTATCTTAATTCCCAGAGAAGGGTTGGATAGTTGGAGTGAAGTAAGAGCTTATGTTCAAGGAGTTATTAATCCCACATCTTTTTAGTTAGATTAGTTGGAAGTCTACAGTAGTTATAATACAAAAACACTCCGCTTTTTTTGCAGAGTGTCTTGATTGATGACTTAAGAAGTATCGTCGATTTCTTATAGCAGATTTTTTCAAACTCCTTTCAAGGTAATTAATTATTTATGACGATATCTTCCTTGGCCAACTGATTTGTTTTTATTCATCATGCGCTGTCCGTTTCCTTGTCCCATTCCCATTAGAAATGAGGGATCTATGTTATTTTCTTGAGCCCATGAAACCAATTCTTCTCGATGCTGTTGAATTTTTGACCCAGAGCCATCACATTCTTTTTGAAGCTGCTCTTTCTTTTCTAAAATGAGTCGTTGTTGTTCGGTGGTTAGTTCTCCATTTTCAACTGCTTGTTCAAGGTGTGCCTCGAATCCCATTTTAAGTTGTTCTTTTTTCTCTAAGCGAATCTCTTGCATCACTTGCGTTGCTTTCTCTTCAGTTGTGCCAAATCTTTGAGCCACTTTGCTTAAAATATTAGAGTCTGACTGCCCAAAAAAAGCCTGAGAAGTACTGACTCCATAAGTTAAGCTACTGATTAGAGCCAATGCTGTGAGTGAGGTTATAACTGTCTGTTTATTCATTGTTGCCTTTCGCCTTCATTTTTTAAATGTTTATTTTTATAAATGAAAACAATTTAAGTTATTTATTGATGTTGCTTCTAATGAACAACTAATTAAGAATATAAATAACTATTTTGAGATAACGTTGAGAAGCGCTTTTCTTCAAAAATTTCCTCTGCTATACTGATTAAAGTTGTAAGTTATTCATTATTAATTTTTATGGCAAAACCAACCAAACACGCTACACCCATTTGTATCGTTTTGACTGTAGTAGCGGCTTTAGGCATCATTTTTGGACTAATTTACTCTCAGCCATTAATTCCCATAATTTTACTTGTACCAACAGCGATTTATGAGGTTTATCGTACCGAAGGAAGAAGCACCAAAGTAGCTGCCTGGGGTATGCTAGGTTTATTAGTTGCTGAGTTGCTTTTTGTGATTTTTGGTATTGATTTTGATTTGGCTGAGTTTTTGGGTAAATCCACTACTTATATTAGAGGATATCGAATTCCGTTGGGAAACATTCAAGTGATCAGCCCATCTTTAATGGCAGTGTTGTCAATTGTTCTGATCACTAATACTCGCGGTCGATACACTCGTTGGTTGGCAGCAATTATTTTTGTGACGGCCTTTGCTATCATTTACACTGTAGACCCCACTGTGTTTGAGGAATTGATGAAACTGGCGGTGGATGAAGGATTAAAGAGGTTGTAAGTGTAAGTAATAGAGAATTCTCTGATGAGTTGGATTTCACAAGTTATCCTATGCAGTCCACTTTTTTCCATGCATAAATGAGTCAGCTCCAACAGTTCCGTTATACAGAATAACTCTCACACCAGCTTCATTAAGAACTTTGGCAGCCTCTATCATCTCTTTTTGCCATCCTGCGCGAGTCCGTTCAATTTTTTGTTGATGCAAGATAACCGTACTAATTCCAGAGCTAATAATAGCATTGGCGCATTGCAAACAAGGATGAAGTGGAGTTACTAATGTTTTTTTTGCAGTTTTTAAACCTATCTTAGCAGCAGCATAAATCAAATCTCGCTCGGCGTGGTTGGGGTAAAGATGTCGATTTTCACCCTCAAATCTTTCGGGCCGCTCTTTCACTCCTTCAGGAAGAACATTTTTTCCTTTAAGAATAATTTTTTCTCCTGAAATTAACAGTGCGCCTACTTTGGTGGTGGGATGATTGCTTTTTTGTGCATGCAAATAGCACTCTTTAAGCCACTTTTTGTGTGTTGTGTGAGTTGAGATCTCAATATTATTTAACTCAAGAAGATTCGAAATGAGTTTTGACATCGTTATGGATGATAATGAATATTCAACAAATTAGTTAGAGGAGTTTTTGTCAATGCTGTTTAATTTAACTTTAAAAACACTACCCCTACCAACTATGCTTTCAACACTGATTTTTCCTCCATGATTGTTTGCTATCTGTTTGGCAAGTGCAAGACCTAATCCGTAACTGCCACTGGATGAGTGTGACATCTCTTGATCGTTTTGAGTTCTCTGTCTTGAGGCGTCAGAGCGATAAAAACGATCAAAAATATGATCGAGATCCTTTTCATCAATGCCGATTCCATGATCTACAACCTCGACTTCAATCATTTTTTTGCTTTTTAACAGATTCAACTCAACTGTTGAGTTTTGTTTGCTAAATTTGATGGCATTATCAAGCAAGATTGTCACCATTTCAGTTAGAGATTCTTTGTCACCAAGAATCTGGGTATTGCTGGAGCCTGACGAACAATGAAATTTAATAGAGATTTTCTTATGATTGGCTAAGGGTTTAACTCGCTTGATAGCTGACTCAACAAACTCCTGTAACTGAACTGGCTCCCAGTAGGTTTGTTCCCCGTTGTTTTCTGCTTGAGCAAGTTTAAGCAATCTAGTAGTGAGTGACTCCAGGCGTTTAACGTCGTTTAAGTTATCATCTAATACATTTTTGGCGTTTTTGCCAAGGCTTTCATCCATTAGATTAACTTCCAAAGAAGTATGCAAGGCGGTTAGTGGAGTTTTCAGTTCGTGGGCTGCGTCAGCCACAAACTGTTTTTGCAGTTCTAAAGTGTGAATAATGGGTTCTAAGGTTTTTCCGGAAAGAAAATAACTGGCCCCTGCTCCAAGAAATAAAATTATCACATTGATCACGAATATTCGATTTCTTAACTCCAAGCGCACTTCATTCAGTTCTGAGGTCAAGATTTCCTGATGATTTGGTGGAAGAAACCAGCGAACCTGTTGTAATCTTCGGGGTCCCTGTAAAGCTGATGGCTCACCGCCCAATAACTCTCCTAGGCGATCGTATTGAAGGTCAAGAATTTGGGTGGTTCCTGCAAAATATAAACTACTCAAACCAATACTAATTGTCATCAAGACCAATGTGTACCACAAGGTGAGTTTTAATCTTGTTTGAAAAAATTGATTCATGAGTGTTGCTCTTTACCAAACTTGTATCCGAAACCACGGACGGTATGAATCAATGGATCTTCTTGAGGAAATGCTTGGTCAATTTTCGTTCTTAGATAGCCTAAGTACACTTGAGCAGTATTTGGCAGTACATCGCTTTCATAACTCCATACTTGTTGAGTAAGTTGTTCTTTACTTAAAATTTGTCTCTGGTGACGCATCAAAAATTCAAGTAGGGCAAACTCACGCTTGCTGAGATTGATCGCTTTACCAGCCCTTTCCACTTCAAAGCTAACGGTATTTAGAGATAGAGAACCTTCAGTTAAAATCTCATCAATTATTTTGGATGGCCTTCGAGATAACGCGTTAATTCTCGCCAACAGTTCTATAAACGAAAAGGGTTTCCCTAAGTAATCATCAGCTCCCGCATTTAAACCTTCAACTCGATCCCCAACCTCTGTCTTGGCCGTCAGCATAATAATAGGAGTATTTTTTTTTGCTTGTCGAAGCTGACGACAAATATCAATGCCACTTAATTTTGGTAGCATTCGGTCAAGAATAATCAGTTCGTAGGGTTCAGTACCGGCAAGATCAAAACCCTCCTCTCCATTGAAGGCTAAGTCAACACTGTGAGCTCTCAGCTCTAGACCCTTTTTAATATACTGAGCAACTCGTTTTTCGTCCTCAATAACAAGAATTTTCATGATACATTTTCATTATTGCGCTATTTGATCACTTCAGTCCTATATCCACCAGTTCTAAATCTAATTATAGATTCTTAGTTGAGAATTTGTTGAGAAAAACTTAAGATCTGCTGAATAAGATCAAAAACTGCCGACGAATCCCCCAAAAATTAGCATTGCACCAACTGCCATCAGTATTAATGGCATTAGCCACATAGTACCAAAGTTTTTGAGCTGAGCTTTTTGTGGTTCGTTTGGATCATAAAGAATCTCGATTTGCTGTTCAAGTTGGTACTTCTTTTTGCGATTAGAACCAATATTACCCTGGAAGCTATGTTTTTTCCCCGATTCGTCATTAAATTCAAGCAGGGGATAATACATTTTGGATTGATGTCCATCACTGTCAGACTCCCATCTCTCAGTTATTTCAATAACTTTAGCCATAGTTTTCACACCATTTTTTGCTAAATTTTGGCTTTTCTTGAGTGAAACGTAGCCAAAAATTGTAATGCCAACACCAATGATGATAAGAATTGGATTCATATTTTCTTTTTAGTTTTTTATTGATAATTGCTGAAGTAATTATACTCCCAATTTTTGATTTGCAATTAACTGGATCTTTTCCTCACGATTTAATTGCTTAATTTCATATTCAAGTTGTTGAGCTTCTGATCTGGAGTTGCATTCTTTCGTGTAGCGAAGCGTGATAGGCGATCGACCTCTGGTGTATTTTGCTCCATTGCCCTGATTGTGTTTTCGCAATCTTGATTCTAAATTGTTGGTACAGCCAGTATAGAGCGTACTATCAGCACATTGAATGATATAAACTTTCCACTTAGGCTTCTTCATAGAATTTTCAAAACACATTATAGCGTAAGATTTATTTTTATTCACAAAAAACCCCGCTTAAAAGCGGGGTTTAGTTTCACTGTTAGTTTAAGAGTATTTATTCCTCGTCTGCTAATGTGATGTCAACTGCTTGCATACCTTTGCGACCTTCAGCAATTCTGAATTTCACTCGAGTACCCTCGCGTAGTTGATCAGGACTAATGCCCATTAGGTTGTTGGCGTGAGCGAACAAGTCGCCATCTTCACCAGCACCATCTGGAGCAATAAAACCGTATCCCTTAATGGTGTTGAACCATTTAACCGTTCCAGTTTGAACTGGGGATTGATTTTGATCAATGTTGTCCATGTGATCTCCTCTCTCTATGAGAACTAATTGGTAACACAAGATAGCTTGTTGGGTGTAGATTTAACAAAGTAGTGAGAAGGTAAATTTAATTCAAGAAGATATAGTTTAAGTTATTGAGTGGTAATTATATCAGGTTTCTGATGGTTGACTAGGGGGAATTGATGAGTGGAGAGATATCTTGCTAAGTTAAGGTTTTGAATACAAGTTGATTATTGCTAAAAAAATAATTTAAAACGATTGCAACAAAATAACGTTTTCGCTATTAACTCTTTGTCTTTTTCTGACATGATTGTCCCCAGGTGAGCAATTTATCATTATGTAATTTCCCCCCTCTTGTATTACTGGAAAGACATCATTGTATAAGTTCATGGTCCAATATACTCCAACTATTGTTTTTCCTTCGCAAGGTCCTTCCTTTCTCGTCAGTGAATCATACCTACCATCTCTAATCATTGTTATGACCATTTCAACTTTTTGGGCAGCAGATTCGATTAATTGTTCATTTTCATCAAAATGTCTATTTCCACTTTTTCTTTCTGGCATATTTGTGAATATTTAGCATTGATTAATAACTGATGAGGCACAAACAAGTTTTTTCTGTCACTCGAACTTGCTTGACTTCTCATCTCACTTTAAATTTAAATAGTTATGACATTGATCTAAAGATCAATGTCATAACTATGCGGAGGTGGTGGGATTTACTGGCTCAGGCTCACTATTAGAAGTTTTTGCATTCGCTTGAGGCAGCATAAGCAGGTTTTCGCTTACGCTCAAACTTGCTTGACTTCTCATCCCACACCTCGCTCATCGCTTTGTTCTTCGCGGAGGTGGTGCACTGCTCACATTGCTGCGCAATGTTCCCAGTATTACTCGGGTTGACTTTGTCAACTCGACGGCAGGATTTCCCGACTCGCTTCACTCCGTGAAGCTCCCGGGATTAACCAGGTGTGCAATATCTATAAATATTTTTGCTTTGCTCACTTGGTTAAACTTCTCATCCCACTTTAAATCCAAAATTTGTTGGTGGGATTTACTGCTCGCTTGGTTCTCACCTGCGCTCCCAGTATAAGCAGGCTCGTGAGAAATCTATATTCACTGTTTGATCACTCACTTGCTTGACTTCTCATCCCACACCTCGCTCATCGCTTTGCTCTTCGCGGAGCATGTGGGTCTGGAACCAGTGTGTCCTATAGCCACTTGCACCTTTCAGAGGTAATTGTACAAGAAATGGGACAAATCGGACA
>CAYXBZ010000018.1:0-9902 GCA_964463605.1 uncultured Pseudomonadales bacterium
AGGCTTTATATGCTGGTGGGATTTCAACTTGTTCTTTCTTCAGATCTGCTTTCAGAAAAAACGCTTAAACATCTTCATTCTTTAACAATGGACAAGTTGTTGGTGGAGGATCAAATTGGCTTTTATCGACGCAAGCAGGTTATTGTGAAGGGAGCGGGAGACAATTCGGGGAAAGTGGTGTTTCGACCTCCTGTGTCGGTAGAGGTTCCTTTTTTAGTTGAAGAATTTTTTGAGTGGCTCAATAGTGCTGAAGCTAAAAAAATGCATCCTATTTTTAGAGCTGCCATTACTCACTATCAGTTGGTTTACATTCATCCCTTTATTGAGGGAAATGGTCGAACTGCTAGAGCGATGGCTTCGCTGATTATGTATGCCACAGATTATGACTTCAAAAGATTTTTTTCTCTTGAGGAGTATTTTGATAGCGATGTTGAGAGTTACTATAGCGCCCTCCAGTCTGTGCAGCAAAATGAAAAAGCAGAAATGACTTACTGGTTGGAGTATTTTTGTTATGGTTTGGCGATCGAGGTGGGCAAGGTGAGAGAAAAGGTACTCAAGCTTTCAAAAGATCTAAAGCTAAAAAAAGAGTTGGGCAGGCAAGTTGCTCTGTCTGAGAGGCAAATTGTGTTGCTTGAACTGTTGCAAGATCAGGGCGAGATTTCCTCGTCAGATGCCCAAGATATGCTGCCAAATGTTTCGGTGGATACTATTTTGCGAGATCTCAAAGACTTGATTGAAAAAGGAGTGGTGAAGAAGCACGGAATAACTAAGGGGGTGACCTATACTTTGGTAGAAAAATAGTAAAAACAGTTGTCGCGGTTAAATAGCTGCTGAGTAATTTATTTGAGGTTTGATAGGATGTGATTATGAGCTAGCATCGGACTATGAATTTTTTTCAATTTTCAAACTATCTTCAACAACTTGAGCTAACCAACTCTCGTTTGGAAATGACAGCTCAATTGGCCGAGCTTTTTAATCAGATGACGCCCGATGAGATAGCGCCTGCTTGTTACTTGATGCAGGGTCAGCTAGTGCCAACCTATCAATCGCTTGAGTTTAGCATGAGCGAAAAGTTAACGATCAAGGCGCTTGCCGTGGTTGTTAAGAAAATATCCCCCGACAGCTCTTTGCCAAGCACTAATCTTTTCGATGAGGAAGATAACCTTCCTTACGAACAACGAATAATGAAAGCTTACTCTAAGTTTGGTGATTTGGGGCTTGCTGCCGAAGAGATGTTGAAAATAGGCAGGCAGGAGAAGTCGGAGAATAAAATGGAAAATGATGCAAATCACAATACTTTGAGAAATGAGGAAAACGAACCGCTTTCGATAATTGAAGTTCATCGCAGACTTACAGATATTGCTTTGGAAGAAGGGGTTGGTTCCGTTCAGAGAAAAATTGAGACTACCTCCAACTTGCTGTTATTGCTTGAGCCAACTTCAATTAAATATGTAGTGAGAATTATTTTGGGAAAGTTAAGATTGGGATTTTCGGTGATGACGATGATCGATGCGCTGTCTTGGGCAAAGTATGGAGACAAATCCGACAGCAATAAAATTGAGGAAGCCTATCAAAAAAAAGCTGATATTGGACAACTAGCTTGCGGTTATTTAGCTTCGAGTGCCAAGCAAGATCGTGACAACTTTTTGAGTAGTTATGAGGTTGAAGTGGGAGTGCCGGTTTTGCCAGCTCTGTGTCAACGATTAAACACCGCTCAAGAAATCATTGAAAAAATGGGTCGAGTTATGGTTGAGCCTAAGTACGATGGATTAAGAGCTCAGCTGCACCTACAACGCCAAGGTGATAAATATCTGGTTCAAGTTTTTACTCGCAGTTTGGAGGATGTGACTCATATGTTTCCCGAGCTCAAAAAGGGAGTTAAGCAAATTAATGCAGACTCATGCATTTTTGACGCTGAAGCGATTGCTTATGATCCTCAAACCAAGCAGTTGTTGCCTTTTCAACAGACCATCACTCGTAAAAGAAAACATAAAGTAGCTTCTGAGTCAGAAAAAACTCCAATCAGATTTTATTTATTTGACTTAATGTATTTGAATGGAGAGTCGCTGGTGAATCGACCGCTTGATGTGAGAAAAAAATTGATGAGTCAAGTAATTACTTCAAATGATACAATTTTTGAAACCGAGTACACTATCACCGACGATCCTCTGAAAGTTCATCAATATCACTATCAGCAGCTTGAAGCTGGTTTAGAAGGTGCGGTAATAAAAAAGATTGACTCGAAATATCGCTCGGGTCGCAAGGGATGGCGTTGGGTAAAGATTAAGGAAAAAGAGGGTGAGCGTGGAAAGCTAAGCGATTCTTTAGACTGTGTGGTAATGGGCTATTATTTTGGAAAAGGCAAGAGAGCAGCTTTTGGCATAGGTGCTTTTTTAGTTGGAGTTCTAGCCGAGAACGATCAGGTTAAAACTATCGCTAAAATCGGCACTGGGCTGACCGATGAGCAGTTTGCTCATCTTAAGCAAATGGCCGATAACTCTAGAGTTGAAAAGAAACCCGGTCAGTATATTGTTCCCAAGGAATTAGCTCCAGACGTCTGGGTGGCGCCTCAAATTGTGGTTGAAATTGCTGCAGATGAACTAACCAACTCACCCCTTCATTCAGTAGGTAAGGCGCTTAGATTTCCAAGATTGGTGAAGTTTAGAACCGACAAAAAGTGGGAGCAGGCCACAACCGTTGGCGAGTTAAGCAGTATCAAGATTGCTTGACGAAGTTGTTTGTTATGATTCTCGAGAGATTTTTGACAAAATAAAAACTACTAACACAATTTAGCTTGATTTTTATTGCTAGTTTGATTCTACTGCCGACACAACCAATTTTCCAAACTTTTGTTTAGCTTCTTGATTGTGCAAAGCCATTTTATCTAATGATCTTTCAAATGCTTTGATTTGTGTTGGGTTGCTTAACAACTTAAGAATTTTTTGAGTGGCTTTTTTTGATGACTCTTCCACCCACCCAAGTTGATATCTAGTGATAACATCAAGATTTCCATCTTCTTGACCTGGAAGGTGATGGCTTGCAAAGAAAGGAGTTTTGGTAGCAACAGTTTCGAATATAGTGTTGGGTCCAGCTTTTCCAACTACCAAGTCTGCTGCCTGTAAATAGCGATGAATGTTTTGAGTAAATCCAAGAAGTTTGATTGAACAATTATTGAGTTTGGTATTTTTAAGCATTATCATTATTTTGTTTTTGAGCAACTTATTGCTTCCACAGGCATACAAAATTTGTATGGGCATGTCTTGCCTAACAATTGATCTAAAGATTTTTTGATCTGCTGGAGAGCCCAGCGATCCTGACACAAACATGAGAGTGGCTTTGTTTGAAAGACCTAGAGCACTCTTTATCTCTTCTTGATGGTACTCCTTCTCAAATTTATCTTGAACAATCCAACCTAAGGGATAAATGCTGTAGTTGCTTAACTTACTGGGTACAACGCTTTGCTTGTCGAACACAATATTACGAGCATGTTTGGAAAGTTCCAGTTCCTCAACCTGAGTAACTGGATTTGCCATAAAATTAAATACAGGGCAATTACACTTCTTTTTTATTTCTCCTAAGACAGGGGTGTATTCGTAATAATTGCTGATTACTACCTGGGGTTTAATTTTATCTAGCTGTGTGATTAAATTCTTATTTTTTAGGGTCAAACCCTCCATAATCCAGGATCTAGCGGCTTTATTGTTGGCTACTAGTTGATAAACTTGCTTGTTCTGCTTGGGAGCAGCTCTGTAAACAATCTTATACAACTCATTAATCACACTTTCGTTTTTAATATGAGATGTTTCAAAGCCCATCTTTCCCAAAACCTCCTTCATGGCGAGGGTGAGACTCCAATGACCAAATCCAGTAGTGAGAATAACTGCTTTTGGTTGAGGCATAATATTAATAATTTATGTGATTGATTGTATAAGCTTACACCAATTTTTCTAAGCAAATGAGGTGGGTTTGGGGACGTTATGACTCGTCTTGATTTAGAACAAATAACCAGATTCTTTTGGCTCTTGCCAATTGCTTTTTAGATGCTTTTAAAAGAAAAGACTCAACATTATCAATAAGCTGAGTCAAGCGCGATTCTTCGTTGTTGCGACTTGGATTTTCTGTTTCTTGATTTTGTGAGGGCTGGCGATTTGTTGGTTGGCTGCTTGTTTCTTGACTAACTTCATCGTAATAAGAACCTCCCATCATTGGATATTTGTCAAAGTTTTCAAGATTGTCGTTAAGCAGCATTCTGAGTCGGGCCTCGATTGCACTGGTGGTTATTTTTGCCAATCCTTCTTTTTCAAATCTTCGAGGAGATGTGAAATATTGTGGATCGCGAAAACAGGAAAAATTATATCCATCTTGAATTAATTTTTTTACTAGGGCGATATCTTCACAAAACTTCTGTTTTTCACTAAAACAATACTTCTCCATTAGTTTGGCTCTAATTCCCAGCATGGCTCCAAACGCTTCTGATTTGAAGAGACTCAGTCCAAAATTGATGAGTTGAATGGCTGGCTGATGTGTAGTTTGATAGCTTTTAACATCTAGCCAACAGGTAAAAGCATTTACGTTCTGTTTTTTGTCGAGCTGATACTTAATTCCTTGTAAAAAATGATTGGGCAAACGGTTGTCGGCATCCATGAATATTATCCACTCTCCTCTGGCTTTTTGTGATCCTAGATTGCGTTGATGACCAACGTTTCTTTGATCGCTAGCAATGCTCTTAAGTTCGAGTTGATCTGCAAACTGAGCTGCTTTTTGAGTTGTCTTGTCGGTGGACTGGGCGTCAACGTGAATAACCTCAAAATTCTGAAATGTTTGTTTGGTTAAATCTTCAAGTAGCTGTGGCAAGTATTGCTCTTCATTGAGTGTGGGAATAATGATTGAAATAAATGGTTTTGATTTTTTCATTGAGGTTTGAGGCGTCTTTGCTTACTTTGTGCTTGAGTGATTGATAACTGTTGAGTTCAGGCTCTTAGCAATTATAGCCGATGTTGATAGAATGAATTGATCAAGCATCAACAATACTCTATCAATATCAATGACCGAAAAAATCTTTATATTTGGATTGGGAAATCCGGGTGAGAACTACCAGAAGAGTCGACACAATGTGGGGCATCAATTTCTCGATTATTTGCAACTCAAATTGAGTCTTGAAAGCTTTTCTAATAAAAAGAAACTTCAATCTCTAGTATCAGTGAATGACGATTTAATTTTGGTTAAACCCCAAACTTATATGAATTTATCAGGAGAGGCTGTTGCAAAAACCTTAAACTATTATTTGAGTGAAGATTTATCTACTGTTACCAACAATCGATCATTGATGAAAAATGTGTTGGTTGTTCATGATGATTTGGATCTTGAGTTGGGTAGTTTCAAGATTCAATATGCAGTTGGTCCCAAGCAACACAATGGACTATTATCTATTTATCAGCACTTAAAGACTTCTTCTTTTTGGCATGTTAGAGTGGGTATTGATAGTAGAGAAGGAGATAGAACTATTCCTTCAGATAAATTTGTGTTACAAAATTTAACTTCAGAACAACAATTTAAGATTACTTCAGTTTTTGCCCAAATTTTCGACAAACTATCAAAAATAAGTTCATTTGCAACTTAAATAAAATGCCAATTTTTAATCAAATTGTTAGCTTGGTTGAGTCAAGATTAAATCGTCGTAAAAGAAATTTAGCTTGGCTGTCTTTTAGCTATGCTTTTCGACAAATTGCCGGTAATTTGAGTGTTTTTTATCTACCTTTATTTTTATTTCAAATAGCTCAAGAAGCTAGCTTTGGAAGTTTTGAGCTAACTCCAATTCAAAGAGGTCTGGTGATGATTAGCTCCTTTTATTTACTTGAGCGTTTAGTTGCAGCGATTTTAAGTATGCTTCAGGCAAAATTTTCCATCAAAGTGGGTCATGATTGGTCGATGGTAATGGGTACTATATTTTATGCCTTATTCTTGCTTTCTTTATCTTATCTTGAGAGCCACCCATGGTGGGTGATTCTAAGTGGCTTTTTAGCAGGTGTGCAGCTAGTTTTTTATTGGCCTTCATACAATACGCTAGTGGCTCGCTTCTCATTTAAAAAACATATGGGGAAAAGCTTGGGCGGCTTAGGATTTTTGCAAAATTTTTCCTCGATGATAACTCCAGCCTTGGGAGGGTTGATTATAGTGTTTTTTGGCTACAATGTACTGTTTTTCTCGGGAATTTTCTTACTGCTAATATCATTAATTGGAGTGTTTCAACTTGAACTTTCAAGAGAGAAAGATGAAGTTAACATTAATGAATACCTTGAGTGGATGCGAGAGAAGTCGTTTAAGAGACTGGCGGTGTCGCAATCGGGGAAGTACTTTTATGACATGAGCATCGTTCTTTGGCCTTTATATGTATTCTTGCTTTTGGGTGATGTTGAGAAGGTGGGTTATGTATACAGTTTTTCAATTTTTTTGGCAATGTTGGTGAGTTTATTAGCAGGCTTCATTCTTGATAAAAAAAGAAAAACAAAAAAACCTTTTTATTTTTCTGGAGGATTTTTGTCATCTTTATCGCTCATCAGAGTGCTGGTGTTGAATGTGTGGGGAGTGGTGATAGTAGATTCTTTTTCGAGGGTAGTGGGAAACTTCCATTGGTTGTTTAATGACAAAATTATCTTTAGTCGAAGCAAAGGAAGTCAAGATTTTTCATTTTTTGTTTACAATGCTTTCAATCGATCGGTGGCAGCTACTGTTTATTGGTTTTTGTTGTTGATCTTCTTTTTTTTGGTTCCAGTTGAGTGGACGGGATTGTTTGTGTTGGGCTCAGCCGGAGTACTACTGAGTTTGTTTGTTCAGGAGAGCAAAGATCAAGATTAGAACAAAAAATTAAAATTAGAGCATAAGTATGTCAGCAAAACAAAAGAGAAAGAAAAAAGACAAAAATAGCCAATTTCAAGCGGTGGGAGAGTTATTTAGTGGTTTTGAGATTCCAGAGAGCAAAGGTTACATTACTCAAGAATTTCAAGATTATGGATACAGACTGGCTGCCGAACTGGATGATTTAAAACACAAAAGTCTTTATATTAAGTTGGCGAAAAACGAGAATCGCGCCTTACTTGAGACGGCAAGAAGCTTTGTGATTGATTCTCAAGCAAAAAGTAGAGGGGCTTTATTTATGTGGAAGTTGAAACAACTTAAATCGGAGAACAAAAAGGAATTGTCAAAACAAAAAGAAAATGAAACAAAATAGCTGCTTGCGTATATGAAAGCATATATTTATGAGATAATTTTGTAAATCATAAACGAAGAAATATTGGTGAAAAAAAGACTCAACTCAACTACAGTTTTTATTGTCATCCTAGCAATTATTGCTTTGTTGCTTGGTTATAACTATTATGCCCGTCCCTTTTTGCGAAACTACCCCCTTCAGTATGAGCCAGAACTTACTCAAGAAGAGATTGAGGCTCGAAATGAATACGTTGAAGAAAAACTATCAACACTTGATGCAATGTCGCAGCAGGATAAGGTGGCTCAGCTTCTAGCTTATCCCTACTTGGCACATTCTGACGATGGTGCTTTGTCGGCGACAACTTCCGCTCAGCTAAGAGAGCTTCAGCCTGGTGCCATTACTGTCTTTGGCTCTGATGTTTCACGGGAAGCAGCTCGAGATCAAATACAAAATATTAACACCTTGTTTGCATCCACTCAAATTCATCCGCTTGTAGCAGTAGATCATGAGGGAGGCAATACGCAAAGATTTTCGGGCGATGGTTTTCTGGCTCTACCGAGTTGGAGAGAGTTGTGTGAATATAGTCGTGAAGATCGAGAAGAAGTTTTGATTAACTCTGCAGAGGAAATTCAAAGTGCAGGTGTGTCGATAGTATTTGCTCCAGTGCTTGATATAAATAGCTCAGTTTTAGGTTCTCGAAGCTGCGCTAATGGCGACAGCCTATTTCAGGCTGCCCAAGATTACATTGCTGTTTTTGGTGAAAGAGGAGTGATGAGTGTGGTGAAGCACTTTCCTGGTTTAAGAAACACCACGCGCGATCTTCATTTTGATTCAGACACCATTGTTCTTTCGGATGGAGATAGTCAAATTTTTTCAGATATTTTAAGCCTTTTTCCTAACATTGGAGTGATGAGCTCTCATGTAAAACTTGAGGGTTTGTTTGATGAAACTCCTTGTTCAATGAGCCAAGACTGTTTGGTCGGATTTTCAGAGAGTTTTCCATTGGCCTTGGTTTTTTCCGATGCTTTGGAAATGGAAGCGCTTTCAGATTATGCTCAAGAATTAGTCGATGATTTTGATTTTATTACACTTTCTCAAGATCGGGTTGAAAATGATCCTGAAGCAGCAAAGTTAATTGCCTTGAGCTATCAAGCAATATTAGCAGGAAATGACATATTGCTTTATGGAGACGCAGTAACTTATGATCAGTTGATGATGATTCGCGATGAGTTGGCAGCGCAATCGGTTGTAAATGAAGAATTAAATGACCAAATTGAGCTTAGTTTAGTTAAATTATTAGCAATTAAGAAACTATATCGTGAATAAAACCTTTTTGCAAAAACTGTTGCTAATTGCCGTTTTTTACTGCGTGCCTTTCTTTTTTGTTATCTCTCCTTGGCATCGATTTTTACTCTTTGTGTTGGGGATGCTTTTTGGCATAGTCTTGCTTGCAATAGATGAAAATTATTTCTTTCAACATTATCAAGAGGATAGTTTGTCAAAGTTGGAGAACATGTCTGGTTTAGGCTCCAACGAAGTAGTGGAGGAAAATCCAAGCGAAAGTAGCTCAAAATTTTTAGTGACTCGCTCCACAATTTTTTTGCTCATTTTGGCTCCACTTTCTTTATTTGTGGTAAGTTCTACAGGAAGTGTTCTTGGCAGTGGTCTGATTTTTGGAATACTGCTGACCTTAATTGTTGAGATGTGGATGGTTAAAAGCTCAAGTGAGCTATTTAGACAAAGATATTTGAGTCAACTCGCGGTCACTCTTTCTAAAGAACAGATAGATTGGGTAGTTATTGGTGCAACGGGATATTTTTTATTGTTAAATATCTGGGCAGTTTTTTTGAGATAGTTTTTGAAATTTTCAGTTTGCGTGTTATTTATTCTCTAATTCTTTTTGGTTTATGAAACTAAAAAAAATTAAATGGCGACTACTTGTTGGCTTTGTTTTGATTATGGTGGCGGCAATTGGTTTGGTGCAAGTAGTGTTGTTAAAAACTACCAATGAGCAAGACCCTATCACCTCGGGCTCCCATGAGGTTAACTTGGTTACAGACTTACTGTCTTTGACAGACTCATCTTTTCACCAGTTTGCAATTGGTGATAATTACTATACTTTTGAGGTGGTTAATACTTCTTTCGGCAAAACGCAAGGTCTAAGTGGACGAGATGAAATTGGCAGTGATGGTATGTTGTTTGTGTTCTCTCGTCCCGACTATCATGGCATCTGGATGAAAGACATGAAATTTGATTTAGATTTAATTTGGATACTTGATGTAAAAGTTGTTGATATTGCTAAAGGTATTCCGGCACCCCAAACACAAGAAGATGCCCTCAACCTACCTATTTATCGACCAAAACAGAAAGCTAACTTGGTAATTGAGGTTGAAGCGGGCTTTGTAGAGAGAGAAAGGGTTGATCTTGGCGCTAAGCTTGTTTACAAAAACAAAGAATAGAGCTAATTTGTCAGCTTGGCTCTATTGCTGTTAACGATGACTGTATCTCTGCCATTAATTACATCTTGGAGAGAAACTCTGGGAAGTGACGAGTTAGCTGAGCTTGAGCGGCTAAAGGTTGGTTGATTTTGTCTTAAGCTCCAATATTTCTCTGGCTGAGCTCTATTTTTAGCAGACATTTGTCCAGAAGCCAACAAACAACCGTAGCAAAGGCCATTTTTAACCAAACCCCTTGC
>CAYXBZ010000018.1:10002-15527 GCA_964463605.1 uncultured Pseudomonadales bacterium
AGTCATCTGCTGCAGTTTCGCAGTAAGTCAGCAAATCAAAAAGCAATTGGGTATATTGCTCAACCTGTTCAAGATTTGCTGGATTTAGTAAAGATTCTGGCAGTGTTGCATCCATAGCCTCAATAATTAAGCAGATTTGCCGCAGATGATCAGTAAAAGGATCTCCAACTTTGAGAATTGATTCCATGAGGCTTTTCTCTAGCAAACTTGCATTGTGTATTGAATGGCTTGTTTCGAAGCTTGTATGTTTTAGAAAAAAACGCATTAATTCATTTATGCTAGCCTCTATAAGCACTTGGGTTTGCAAGATGAATAGTCTGTGACCACTAAGGTCAAAAAAAGGCTGCGCTATAGCAATAACAGAAGTTTTGCCTCCATGGATTTTTGAAGGGGGCATGCAATAAGCCTGAGGAATGCCAGCCCACACACTTCTTTTAGGCGAGGCTTGATCCCCCCTTTCTTGTTCAAGATGGCTGTAAAGAAGAGCTAGTTGTTCTTCTGTTGCAAGTTGAAAGCCAGATCGCTTGAGAATGGAAACTAAGGAGGTTTCTATTTGATAAATTGACCTATCTACCAATAACGAGTTGAGTTGAGGCACTATTTCTCCAGTTATAGCCGCTACTCGCTGCCATTGCTTAAACTCTAGCTTAAAGCGATCTATTTCCTGAGGCATGCCTTTGGCTATGCTGCGCAAGCAGATCTCCCTCATTGTTTGGCTGGGGTTACTGGTGTCAGTCCAGTTTATATCTGGTTGAGAGGATTGAAGGTCAACCTCATAGACCAATCTGGAACATCTCATGTTTTCTTCCTCTTCAATTGATTTGAGAAGGTGTTTTAAAACAGTTAGTGGCTGCTTAAGATTACTGGTTAGTACTTGATGAAAACAGTAGTCAATGAAGTTGGAAATTCTGTGGTTGTTGTGGGGATTGCTGCTATCGGTTGCTTGCTCGACGTTGGGCCTAGATGCTTTGTCAAAACAAGCACAGATTGCTTGGAACAATAAAGTTAGTGGATTAGATAGGCGCGACTCTGTGTGAGAACTCAACACTCTTTCAGTATTCACAAAAAACTCCTCTATGATTAAGAGGAGCATAGGATCAGACCTGAGTCTGAAATAGGCTGGTTGATGCCTATTGTCCGATGCTCGTCGATTTCACCAATAATGCAAATTATTGATGTCAAAGCTTGTTCCGGACTGACGAGCTACAATAAAACACTTTGGGCTCGAACACCGTTGCGGCACAGCGTGGGATTTTTACCCACTTCCAAGTTTTGATAATATAAAAATTATTATAATTCAAACTTTTCTAAAAGATCCAGTCCTAGTAGTGGTAAACAACCTCTTTATTCTCCAGTTTTTTACCTGTAAGATAGAAGTAGAACCAGAGCGGCGTTCTGGTGTTGTATATGTCTGCCCAAACAAATCAATCTCATCTATCAGCATTGCTTAGGCGAACTCTTGATAAAAAAAGAGATGATTTGGCTAAGGTTACTACAACTCAAGCTAGTTTGAATAAGGAGTCTAGCGGGTTGAAAGTTCAAGAAGCTTCAAAAAAATTAATCTCAGACACACTAAAATTACAGTTACTTGATCAAGCGCTTGCAGAAGTTGAGCTCAATAAGAACTTAAGCGCTCCCCCTGCGCAGCCAGAACTTCAGTCAAAAATTGAAGAATCAAACCCTAGGTTGCCTTCGCAAGAAGTTTCTCCAATTTCTTCATCCAGAAAAGAAGCCGAAGCGCCTTCGAGAAATATGATTGAGCAAGGAGCGAGTATTCAAGTGGTTGAGACAGAAAGAAGCCCAGAATTATCTCCTGAAGTTGAGAAGTACTTGCAAGAAGTACATCAAGAAAAGGATCAGGCTCCAAAGGAAATTGTGATTGATGATGATATGGCAAACTTACCCTCTAACAATCAATTTGTATCAGAACCGGTCGTTGTTGTGCCCATAACCCCAGAGATTGAAAAGAAGGGAAAAAGAAAAAGTCCTAAATTTAGCATTCGTTGGCTTGTTGAATGGAGTCAAAAAATCATCAAAATGTTCTCTGGAAAGGTTGTTTATTTACAACCTCCATCTGAAAATTAGTGTGATATTTAGCTGAGGTCTGCCTTTAATTGTTTGTGCGATACAATAAGAATTGAACATAAAACTATGGATGCTATCAACCAACTTACCGGCCAACTTCTTGCGACTCTCGTGAGTGTGCTCTTGGTAATTCTAGCTCTGCTACTTGTTGGAGTGTTTATTTATATGTTGATTCAGTGGTTTAAGCACCTCAAGAGGGAGGATTATGCCCTTAACTTTGTTACTTTATTGGTCAAGTTGCCCAAAGATAATGAAATTAAGATAGATGCTGCTGAGCAAATGTTTGCGGGACTATACTCCTTGCATAAAAGTGGTGTTTTTTCATTTGCCAAGAGACAGGAAGTTATTGCTTTTGAAATTGTTTCTTTGGAAGAAGAACTTGGTTTTTATGTGAGTTGTTCGAGGAAGATTCAAGACATTGTTGAAAAGCAGATTAATGGAGCCTATCCTCCAGCAAAAATCTCTGAGGTTGATGAGATTAACATCTTTAGCGAAGAAGGTCGAGTAGCTTTTGGTGCTTTGAAGCTTAGCAAGCCCAACTACTATCCCATTCAAACATATAAAGATTTGCCAACTGATGGTCTATCGTTAATTACCTCGGCGCTATCGAAGATGCATTCTGGCGAAGGTGGGGTGTTGCAAATTTTAATTCAACCCTCGGGGAACAGATGGCACA
The DNA here is from genome assembly GCA_964463605.1 of uncultured Pseudomonadales bacterium. Classification (GTDB taxonomy): domain Bacteria; phylum Patescibacteriota; class Microgenomatia; order UBA1400; family PJMF01; genus DAOLOF01. The sequence goes on from CAYXBZ010000018.1 coordinate 12,764, forward strand.
AAAAAGGCAACTCATATATGAGCAAGCAGAAGAAGAAAGAAGCCGATCCCGACAAAGCTTCATATCAACACGATCCTAAAGAGATGGAAGCTATAAGTGATAAAATTTCTCGACCAGGATTCAGAACTTCGATCAGAATGGTTGTGTCAGCTTCAACCGAGCAGTCAGCTCAGTTACATGTTGATAATGTTAAGGGAGCTTTTTCGCAGTTTGTTTCTGCTTTCAACTCATTTAAGAAGGCAAAAATCTTTCTCAAGCATCTTTTTATGATCGATTTTATCTATCGCTATATGCCTCTATTTAATAAGGGCACTAGCGTATTAAATACCGCTGAATTGGCGACGATCTTTCATTTTCCTAACAAAACTGTTGAAACTCATCATATTAAGTGGCTGACGGCAAAAAATGCGCCCGCACCTCATGAAATACCTCAGTCAGGTTTATATGTAGGCGACTCTCACTATCGAGGTGAAACGCGAAAAGTATTTATGAGTTTGAAGGATCGTCGCCGTCACATGTACATCGTTGGAAAAACTGGTACAGGAAAGTCAGAGTTTCTTAAACAGATGATCTTACAAGATATTGCTGAGGGCCATGGTGTGGCTGCCATTGATCCTCATGGAGAGTTTGTGGAAGATGTGATGGAGTTGATGCCTCCCGAAAGAGCTGAAGATGTTATTTACTTTAATCCTTCTGATAAAGAGCGACCAATGGGCTTGAATATTATGGAGGCCTACAGTGAAGACCAAAAACATTTTGTGGTAGGCTCAATTATTTCGCTGATGTACAAGCTGTATGACCCCCATCGCACGGGAATTATTGGTCCTCGTTTTGAACACGCCATTCGCAACGCTATGCTTTCGGTCATGAGTCGAGAGAACTCAACATTTATTGAGGTAGTTCGCATTCTTACCGATGAAAACTTTGTTAAAGAAATGTTGCCCTATATTAAAGATCCAGTTGTGAAGCGGTACTGGACTGATCAAATTGCTCAAACTAGCGACTTTCACAAATCTGAAGTTTTGGATTACATTGTGTCAAAGTTTGGACGTTTTGTAACCAATAAAACCATGCGCAATATCATTGGCCAACCTCAAAGTGCCTTTGATTTTCGCAAGGCAATGGACGAAAAAAAGATCATCTTATGCAATCTATCAAAGGGTGTGTTGGGTGAAGAAGATGCAAAATTTTTGGGATTGATTTTGGTGCCAAAAATTTTAACGGCTGCGATGAGTCGTGCCGATGTTCCTCAGGAGCAGCGCCATGACTTTTTCTTGTATGTTGATGAGTTTCAAAACTACGCCACCGAAGATTTCGCTGTCATTCTATCTGAGGCCAGAAAGTACAAATTAAATCTAATTGTGGCTAATCAGTATATTGGTCAAATCGATGAAGATGTCAAAAATGCTGTGTTTGGCAACGTGGGCACCATGATTTCGTTTAGAGTGGGTGTAACCGATGCCAACTTCCTTCAACATGAGTTTGTACCAACCTTCAATGAAGCTGATTTGACTAACATTGAAAAATATCACGTTTACATGAAGACGATTGTTAATAACGAGCCAGTGCCGCCCTTTAGCGTGTCTCTAGAAAAAGATATGGATAAAATTGAGGCGCAAATGAACCCCAAGCTGGCCGAGATGATCAAGGAGCTATCTAGATTGAAGTATGGTCGAGAGCGAGAGATTGTGGAAGAAGAAACAAGACTGCGCGCTAGACTTTAGCAACTTACGCCCAGCCTAGTATTGACAATGATAGATAGCAATATCGCTGAACAGCTCTCTTTTTGGTCCATCGATGATTATGAGCCTCTCACAAGTTTCTTCAAAAACCTCTTGATCAAAATAACCCTCATAGCCTGAATCTAGGTTGGCATTTATTTCAATATTGGCAACTTTGCTAAGTAGGTAAACTCCATGCTGAGCGGCTTGATCTGAAACCTCTTTTTTGCCAAGGGCTCCCGAGCCAAAAATTTGAGTGTTAGTGTCGACGTAATTATTGAATAAACTTTGATTGGTCATGAGTGCAATAAGCGGGGCAACCTCGTGAGAGCCATACAGAGGTGTATCGGGGTCCAGCTTAGAAACAAAGTCAGCCACCTCTGGCGCATGGGGAAACTGTCCCTCCAATCTAAATCGATTGTGATAAGAAATTAATGCCGGAATATGGCTCAGAAAAATTAAAATTATCAGGCTAAGCGCTATTTTTACTCCTAAATCGTCTTTTTTCAACCGATTGCTGATTGCTTCAATTGCTAATATTGTTCCAAGAACTAACCAAGGTGCTAACTTACCAAGATAGACATAATACAAATCCTGAAATAACAAATAAAACATCAACCAACCACCAAAAAGAAAAGCCAGTAGTGATTTTTTTAACCAAACAACACCTATGAGACCAACAATAATTATTGGAAAGTCGTGGATGAAAAAGAAAGAAAAGACGTTGGCTTTACTTATGCCTGGCGGACGATTAAATTGATGGACGATAATCTGATCGATAACTTGTTGAGGAGCAATGATTAAAAACGGGAGCATGATTAGTGCGCCCGTGAGCGCGTAAGCCAAGAAAGTTTTTTTGACGACTTGCCAGTTTTTCTGGGTCATTTGCCAGATGATAAAGGCGATAAATCCAGGAATGGTGTAGAGCTTAATCAAGGTGGCCAATCCCCACAAGAAGCCACTGACTACAGGTTTTTCTTTAAGCAATATGGCGCCGCTGACCAATAAAATTACAAAGTGAAGGCCGGTGACGTAGTCGGAGG
>CAYXBZ010000019.1:0-1921 GCA_964463605.1 uncultured Pseudomonadales bacterium
TATATTAGCAGATTTTTTTATATCAAACGAGGACTGTTGAATTTTTTGTGTTAGTACAGCCAGGTTTGCTTGAGAAATCATCGAACCAAGGCCATATTTGTTAAAAACTTCTGCCACCCCACTGTGAGCATTGATGATAGCCGGCGTGTCAAAAAGATTGGCTTGCAGCGGACTTAAGCCAAAATCGTCAACACCAGGAGCCAAGAAAAGCTGAGCGGCTTTCATGAGCGAGTTAACTACTGTCTGTGGCTGTGAACCCAGAAAAATTATTTGCGAATCGGTGTTGACTGATAATTGAGCAGCCATCTCTTTTAATCGTTTTTCTTGTTGGCCGGTGCCTACAATCACCAGGTTTTGATTGGTGGCAGCGCAGGCTTGAATAGCTAGGTCAACTTTTTTGTAAAAAACTAGGCGGCTGACAACTAGATTGAAGTTAGAAGGTAAATTAAATTTGGCCAGAGCCTGGTCATCAGTATCCAGAGAGATTGCGTCGATAGGCGGATAAATGGGCTCACTAGTTTCAATGCCATACGACTTTTTAGCACGTTCTTTAACAGATTGTGAGAGAGGGATAATCACATCCGGTCGGTGAATGGCCGCTTGATCCCACCATTCCAAATAATTCAAGAAAAGTGAACTTAGCTGTTTGAGTAAAGGTAATCTAAGTAAAGGTCGTGTTTTTAGATACTCCTCTTGAAATTGGTATAAATATCTAGGCGGAGTCAATAAATAACATAGATGAAGCTGATGAGGCTGGGTAATAACTCCTTTGGCCTCGGCACTGGTTACAGAAATGATCACATCAAACTCGGATAGGTCAAGTGACTCAAAAGCCAACGGCATTAAAAAGACAAACCACTGATGATGATTCTTGGCAAAAGGAATTTTGTTGAGGAAGCTGGCTCTAATCTCGTTAAAATTGCGAGCCCAGCCAGCTTTTTTTGGGTTATAAAGCGAACTGAGCAAAACTGCCTGAGGAAATAAGCTCTTTAATGACAACAGAACCTGTTCTGCCCCACCGTAGGCGGTGTTGGCTCTGTCGTAAACAAGAGCAACCTTAAGTTTTTCTAGCGAAGATGAACTCATATTCATTACTAAACTAATTTCCGAATTTATTTTTCCAGCTGAAGGTAGGCGTTTAAGGTTTGCTGAGCTGTTTTTGTCCAATCGTACTTTTGAGCCACTTTTAATCCCTGTTTAACTTTTTGTTGATAGGTAATCGCTTGCTGAAGCTGTTTGATCTTCTCAATCAACTCTGATGGCTGGTTGGGATCAAAATACAGTGGTGCCTCCTGATAAATCTCCTTAAAGACTGGCAGTTGAGAAGCCAGAACGGGAGTAGCAGCAGCCATGGCTTCGATGGCAGTCAAGCCAAAACCCTCAGATTTTGAGGGTTGCACTAAGGCTAAAGAGGACTGAATAGCTTCAATTAACTCCTCATCCGTTAAATAACCAGAGAAATGAACCTGATCCAAAAGCTCTAGCTCCTCAATTCTTTTCTGGGTTCTTTCTACAAACACATCGCGCGAGCAAACTAACTGTAGCTGATACTCTGGCAATAGTTTCAATGCTTGCAACACTACCTCAATATTTTTATGTGGATAGAGCGAGCCCACATAAATCAGTTTTTTTGATTGAACTCTTTTAGAATAATCTGCTGATGGCTGACTTAATTGTTTGGCTAGTTCTTGTTGAAATGGCAGGCTGATTCCTTCTGGAGTGACCACAATTTTAGAGTGAAAAGCATCATCTAACGCCAACAAATCACTTTTAACGCTGTTGGTGGGTACAAAGATTTTGGCGGCTCTTTTTAAAGCCTGAGTGGTGACTAATCTATAAGCCAAGTATTTGAGATAGTACTTCCATGAAGGCAAGGTAGTGACCTCTGGGCCAATCTGCTGATGCCAGAGCAAATCATGAA
>CAYXBZ010000019.1:2021-15159 GCA_964463605.1 uncultured Pseudomonadales bacterium
GAAGGCAAGGTAGTGACCTCTGGGCCAATCTGCTGATGCCAGAGCAAATCATGAATTGTGACCACCAACCGCCCTTTGTAAAACAAAGGAATATTAAAGTGAGGCACGTGCAGTAGATCAAGCTGCTGCTCCTTCAATATTTTTGGCCAGCGGGTTTGTTCGGCAAATGAGTAGTGGCGAATCGGGGCAAAAACTAACTTTAAATTTTCCGGCGGAGGGTAATCATTAAACAAAGGCTCGGCCTGCTGACGATGATGAAAAAAAATCACCCAATTGATATGGCTATAATCAGTTTGCAGCAACTGGATGATTAAATTCTCGATGTAACGGCCAATGCCCGCGTGCTCTTTACCGCTGAGCCTAGCATCAATGCCGATAGTCAGAGAGTTATTAGCGCTCACATGCCTCCTTTTTTGATGAATAAAAAAGTCCGCAGCAAAAATCTAACAAAACGAGGATATTTATCTCTGTAATGCTTGTCGTAATACTGAAGCATGGTGTTATAAAAATGACGCTTGGATTGAATGGCAGTTAAGGGCGACTGAGTTTTGATACCCGATTTATACTTATGATGAATTACCTCTACCTCTGGCATATACCAAACTTCATAGCCAACCTCTCTAAATCTCTTGCACCAGTCTAAGTCCTCGGCATACATGAAAAACTGCTCATCCAGGAATCCAACCTCATCCATGTACTGAGTGCGAACCATCATCGCTGCCCCGCTGCAGGCGTCAACCTGATGAGGTGAGTTGAGATCGAGGTATTTTTGATGATATTGACCAAATACAGCTGAGTTAGGAAATAACTGCTCAAGACCTAAGTAGTAAGTGAGTGAAGCCCAAGGTGTAGGCTCTCCTCGATGTGAAGCCCAATCTAGACTGCCGTCTGGTAACATCAGTTTGGGGGTAACAACTGCTGCTTGAGAGTTTGAGTCCATAAAGTTAAGCAACAGATCAAGATTACTTAATGTAGTAAACTCGGTGTCGCTGTTGAGCAACATCGCGTACTCACTTTCAATCTGTTTGAGTGCTACGTTATTTCCAGCAGAAAAGCCTTTGTTGTCATCAAGTTCGATGAGCTTGACCCAGTTAAAATCATTTTTGATCATTTCAATTGAGTCGTCGTGACTGTGATTATCAACCACAATCACCTCAACTAAATTTTTTGTTTTTGAGAGATACTCCTCGTGAATCGATGACAGACATTTTTTCAACCAAAACTTGCTGTTGTAGTTAAGAATGACTAAGCTTAATTTATTCAAAGGCATATTATTTTACAGATTGATAAATTTTATCGAGTTTGTGCGAGATAATTTTCCAGTCGTAAGTTGATTTAACAAATTTTTTACCATTCGTCGACAGCTGCTGCCATAGCTTTCGATCTTCGATAAGTTGATGAGCAAACTCTGCCATTTGTTGAGGATCATCGCTAACTAGTGCCTGCTGCTTGTGTTTAATGTTAAGACCCTCAACAGCAGTTGATGTGGCTACAACTGGAGTACCTGAGGCCATCGCCTCCAAGATTTTGTAGCGAGTACCCTTACCGCTAAAAACAGGAGCCAGCAATAGATGAGCTGAACAAAATGAGTCCCGAATATCAGCTACTCGACCCACGACCTTAATCCGGTCGTCTTCTGTTTGAAATTTTTTGATAGCTTTGGTTGGAGCATTGCCAACAATCTTCAATCTTGCATTAGGAATCAGTTCAACCAAGCGAGGCCAAACCTGCTCTACCAAGTATTGAACCGCCTCTACATTGGGCAACCACTTAAAAGTTCCAACATAAAGAATTGTTGGATTTTGGGGCAATGATCGTTTTTTCATGGCAAACCAATTGGTATCAACTCCATTTGATACAACTCTGACTTTCTGCGGAAGAGCCAGGTATTCTTGAATATATTGCCGATCTTCATCACTCATGGTGATCAGTAAGTTTGCTTGTCTCCAATAAAACCGTTCCCACCGAATAATTTTTTTAATATCAAAGTTTAATAACCATCTAATTGGAAAAGATTTTTTTTGAGCATACGATTGATAGCCAAGATACTCAATGGTTTGTTCTACCAACAGAATAGGAGTGTTAGCCTGAGGAATGTGAGGCATCATGTAAAAAGTCTCGGCGTGAATTAAGTCATAAGAAGTAGACTGCAGCTCTTCTTTAATAGCTTTTACTGCTTGAGGAACGTGATTACGCATCACCAAAAATGGATATGTAGAAAAGGCTGTTTTGAGAATATTTCTTGCAGTGAAAGGTTTGCTAGATCTCTTGAAAACCTTAACTTTTTTGCAGTATGGCTTGATATACTTAATGTACTTAGCTTCTTGATTATCTTTGATAAGTGCAAAAAGAGTGATCTCGTGTTTTTTAGCTAACTGTTTAAGTAAATTGAAGGTTCTAATCTGTCCACCAGACAAGAGTGGATAAGGTAGATAAGGAGTTAGCATTAAAATTTTCATATTCCTGCAATCATCGATAAACTAAATTAGTAACAGTGACTTTATTGTGGTTTTGATTTTGTTAAGTCGATAAGAATAAACTCACTTGTTTTTTTAACGGTCAGGTATTTTTCTTCCAACTCGCGTGCTTCGTCATCATAGCTGGTTGAGACATAATGCGTGGCGCCGGCCTCGATTTTTTCCTTGATGTTATAGCCTATGGGCCAGCCATTGCGTCTGGTTTGAAACAAAAACATGGTATCACCCATGGCCGGCGCAATGATCTTTGAATCAGGAGGGATTAATTGGCGAACCTCTTCTCCAGCATGCAGGTATTCCCAATGATTTACATTAAAGTAGCCCTGGATTCTACTCCAGCTTATAAAAAGCATCATCAACATTAATAGTGAAACAGTGGCCCAACTAATTTTTAGTGAGAGTGAGTTTTTCATTGATTTAAGCTTACTGAAAATCATCTGTTGAGATAAAATCAACCCTCTGGCAAAGGTTACAGATAAGCATGGAATTAGTAAAACTTGATAGTAATCATGACGCACATTGCCAGTAGCAATGACAACGAGATAGGCCAGCAGTCCTAACCACCAGTAGATCAAGAAAAGTAATCCTTTGTCTCTTTTAAAGATATTTATTAGAGCAAAAACTGGGCCAACCAAACCTCCAATTAATAAAGCTAATCTTTCCCAAAACAACCAGCGAAACCAAGCAGGTCTTAATCGAATCCCGTCAGAGTTAAACAACCAATGTGAGGCCGGTATTCCTTGAGGAAAGTTTAATATCCATCGTCTCCATAAAATTAGTGGAACAATGGCTAGAATTACAAATAGATATGTTTTAAAGCACCTGAAAAACTGTGGTTGATGCTGGTATAAAATAAGCAGATATACCGGAGCTAAAAATAAAACAAAAGGTTTAATTAAAATAGCTAACGCCAAACTCACCACTGAAAGCCACCAAAAAAGATTGTTTCTATTCTTGATGTTCTTTTCTTGATAAAAAGCGCTAAAAAAAGCCAACGAAGCAGTAGAAAATAAAAGCATAAACGGCTCAGGCAGAATCGCCCTTGAGTAATAAATCGAGAACGGCATCAATCCAAAAAAAACAGCAGAACCGAGAGCAACTTGGTGCGAATAATTTTGTTTTACTAACCAATACAGAAATAGCATCGTCCCCATCGATGCCAAAATTGACACAAAGCGACTAGTAATAACTAAATCAGCTTCAGGAAGAGCTTGTAAAATCATCGCGATAAAGCCGTTGATCAGCGGAAACTCAACCATGCGATACCCTTCTGGATTATCTTGGCCGGATTGAATGTTCGATAAGTCATGGTACTTAGGACGAAGCAGATCAATGCCTTCATTTGTATAACGATAAGTGACCGAGGCGGTGTCGGCTTGTCTAAAAGCATGCCAATCTAAAACGGGGTTATCAATTCGATAAAGGCGAAGTAAAAAACTAATAATTACTATCAACGCCAATTGCACACGACGATCTTGAAAGATCTTGAAAAACTGAGTGCGCCTATTATTCATTGCTTGTTTTTGATTAGTTTGCTCAGTTTATTGGTTGCCTTTGTCTGTAATCGAATCGGCCAACTTGTTTTAACATATTGCCAGTAGTCAGGATGATAGCAAAGAGCAAGTAGTAAACCGGTTAAGCTCCAGTAAGTGAATGCCACCTTAGAAGAAGCAAAAACGTCGATATAAAGTGCATTAACCAACAGTCCGGCAGTAGCTCCTACATAGCCAGCAGATAATCCAACTATTAATGAATTTACAGATATAAAATTTGACTTTTGTGTAAGCTGCTTTGATTGATGTTGAGAGGTTGCTAGTTTCAGCACTAGAGTGATTGAGACAAAAATTATTGAGTGGAAGGTAATAAATCCAAGTAGGCCAGTTTCTCCAAGCGAGCGCAGAAAGTTATTGTCGGTGCTTTCGGCTTCGGTGAAGTGATAAAAACTCTCCTTATTAAGAGTGGCAAAACCACTGCCAAAAAGTGGATTGCGCTTAAATCCCTTAATTGCATTGGGCCAAAGAGTGTCTAGTCGAATTGCCATCGATAAACCATATTTCAAAGCATTATCTGACCAAGTTCTTTCCTTCTCTACAATGATAAAAGATTTTTCGCCGGTAGCTGATTCTGTAGCAACCCTTACTTTATCTGGAATATCAACATAAACATCGTCGGGCCTAGGTTTGCTTGAAACTGGTCTTTGATCGGTTTTGTCAAGTACGGGATCAATCTCATCTACCTGATCTTCGATACTAACTGCAATCCAGTCTTCACTTGGTTTGCGATCGGTTTGTTTAATGTTGAGAAAGGCTACAAGATTCTGTGGAGCGTCAACTACAAATAACTCAACTTGTTGATAGCTTTCTTGAATTTGAGGATAATCTTTCAGCACATGAAACAGTCGATCACTCATGTCTTGTCCAAAAGCTAACATCATAATTATCACCAACAATGAATACTTAAATGACTGTCCAATCCACCATAAAATATTTTTAATTTTATGTGACTTCTTTAGTGGTTTGTTTTGCTTTTCTTGATCTTGTTGATACTTGTTCACAGACAGAATTCCCAAGGTAATAATGATGCCCACGTAATAAGCTCCAAATGAGATTCTTGAAGCAGATAAGATCAGAAGCCACAGTCCTAATAAATGAAGTGCGTGTAACCCCAGCTTACTCAACTTATTTTTGGTGGAGATAGCGAGTGCAAGAGCTAGATTTAACAGAATTACTAGATATGCAGCAAGATCGTAGTGACCGCCAAAGGTTGCCTGCACTCGTGCATGCTCGGTTAAATAAAGGCGAATGCCCTTACTAAATTCACGATTCATGGTTGAGAAAACTGGCCAGTAAAAAAATTTCTGACCATAACCATAAACGATAACAGCTAGGAGAGTAACAAACATTACTCCAAGCAACAGCTTGGCGTCTTTTAATGATTTAATACTGCTAAAAAGTATGACAAATAGTACAAAATACTCAAAGTATCTTATCCAGTGTAAAAAAGACTTACCAAAATGAAGTAACTGCCAAGGTATGGTGTGAGTTAAAGTAGCTGCAAAAATTACCGAGAGCAAAGATACTAACAGATAAGCACCAATTAACCACAATACTACCGAGCGATACTTAACCTTCTTTCTGATAGCTTGTATTAACCAGACAAATGCTGTCAAAAGCACGAACAGATCTTCTAACCTCATTCTAACTATGTACCCTGGAATTAACTCCGCCAGTGGAATTTTTGGATAAAGAGGAATAAAAGCGAGTAAAAATGCACTTAGAAGTAACAAGATGTTGTTATCAAGCCACAAAAGAGCGGTGCTTATTTTCTGCTTCATTATCTTAATTCATTTTCTGTAACTTATAAGTATTGTTTGAAACTATCGGCTAATTCAGCTATCGGCTAATCATTAATTGTTAAATAGTTACAAAGTACCTAATTTATCAGATCAAGAGCTTTTTTGTAAGTCTTGGCTTTAGATGGTTGTTTAATTACTTGAAAAAGAAATCGTCTGAAATTCAATCCCAGGAATAAAATCATCTTTGCAAAGCGCCTTTGCCAGTGAGGCTTGTGTTTGGCCCAGATATATAAGTAGGCCTTAATTTCTCCCAGTATAGCTCCTTCACTACTAGAGCTAGCACAACCTAGGTGCTTTACTGTTGCTTGAGGATCGATGGCAATATCCCAATGATGATGTTTGGCTCTTAAACAGTACTCAATATCTTCGCCATACATAAAAATGTTAGGATCCAGCACACCGATGTTATCAATTACCTCAGATCGAATCATCATGGCGGTACCGGCTACCCACCCTTTCTGGATCAGTTTCTTAGATAATTGATGTTTGAGAAATTGTCTATGTCTGGCTGCTCGACCTGTTTCTTGAATTGTTGGGAAAATGGCTCCAATTAGGGGCAAGTCATCAAGAAAGAACATCATCGAGAACAATGAAATAAGACTAGGTAAAGAGCCCCCCTGAGGTTGAAGTGAGTCATCGAAATTAATCAAGGTAGCCGCCAAAATTCCCAAATGATCCAATTTATCTTTCGCTGAACTCAAATGAGCGGTAGTAGGTTCAAGTGGATGAGTAACAAATGACTGAATTAGTTGTTGCAGTGTCCCTCGATGAACAACAGCGTCGCTATTTAACAGTAAAATCAATTTGCCCTTAGATTTTAAGATGCCACGATTATTTGCTTTGGCAAAACCCTCATTTGAGTCATTTTGTATAAGCTTGATGTTAAATTCAGGCTTCGCTTTTTTAAGTTGTTTAAGAATAGTAACGGTCTCATCTCGAGAGTTGTTATCCACGACAATAATTTCAGATTTTTCAGCTAAACCAGAGTTTGAACTAAGATCATCTATAACAGAATTAACAGCTTGATAAGTCAGCTCTTGAGTGTTGTAAGAAACGATAATAACGCTGAGAGTTAGAGGACGATGGTGAGACATAAGTTGCCAAAAGTCAATAAATTAATTACTGAAAAAATCGAGGTCGACCAAGTTTGTAGTGATACTGATCAATATCTCTATTGGCGATTTTTCTTGCCGGCACTCCACCCACAATTGTTCCGGCAGGAACATCTTTGGTCACCACTGCGCCGGCTGCTACTGCTGCTCCTTTGCCTATCACTACTCCCGGAAGGATGATCGCTCGAGGTCCAATAAAAACATAATCCTCGATTACAACCTTCTCCTCAATCGCTTTCATGTGAGGGTCACTTAAATCATGCTCGCTAGTCCAGATCATGACGTCTGAGGCAATATCAACATGATTACCAATTATTAATCCTCCAGAAGAATTTGGAAGTTGCTTGCGTCCATCAAGGGTGGCTTTCTCACCGATAATTGTTCCCTCCCCTATCTGAATGTGTCGGGGATCATAAATTCTCGCCATCATGTGAATATATGATCTTTTGCCGATCTTCATACCGCATAAGCGATAACAGCAGTTACGAAATGAGTGAAAAGGAATCCAGCCGGTAAACCACCATAAAAAGCCGGTTATTATCTCTAAATAGAGAGCTTCAATTCTGGATCTAATTTTTCTTAACAGTTGAGAAGTAGTGAGTTGTTGGTTGGGAATATTTGAAAGCGGCATGATAAGAAAATGATTAATTGATTTAAATTATGAATCAGGATACTGCAAACCAAGGTAGAGATAGGCTTGTTTGGTAATGACTCTTCCTTGTGAGGTTCGTTTTACAAATCCAAGTTGCAAGAGGTATGGTTCCAGAACCTCCTCAATAGTACCGGGATCTTCATGAATGGTGGCAGCAATTGTCTTGAGTCCAATTGGACCTCCATTATGTTTGTTGATAATTCTTTCTAGAAAATGTCGCTCATTTTGGTCAAGGCCAAGTTTATCGATGCTAAGCATTTCTAAAGCAGACGTAATTAAGTCAGCTGATGCCGAAGTTTTATGATTAACTTGGGCAAAGTCTCTAACCCTTTTAAGTAATCTAAGAGCGATGCGAGGTGTTCCTCGAGAGCGAGAAGCCAAAGCCAGAGCAGCTTTTTCATCAAGTGAGATTTCAAGTTTGTTTGCAGCTTTAATTAATATATGAACCAGTTCTTGGGGCTGGTAAAAATTAAAGCGATGGACTATTCCAAACCGATCACGAAAAGGACTTGCAAGTAATCCAAACCTAGTGGTGGCTCCCACTAAAGTAAATTTGGGTAAATCAAGGCGAACTGTTCTAGCTGAGGGACCTTTGCCAATAATTATATCTAAAGCATAATCTTCCATGGCTGGATAAAGTGTTTCTTCAACAACTTTAGGAAGTCGATGAATCTCGTCAATAAAAAGTACATCTTTGTCTTTGAGATTGGTTAAAATAGCAGCTAAATCACCGGCTTTTGCCAAGGCTGTTCCAGAAGTAATCTTAATATTACTTTCAAGCTCTTTTGATACCAAGTGTGCCAAGGTTGTTTTGCCCAATCCAGGAGGTCCATAAAAAAGAATGTGATCAAGAGGCTCTCCTCTTTCTGACGCGGCTTTAATAGCGATGCGAAGTGATTTTTTAATTAAGTCTTGACCATGAAACTCTTCCCAATCTCTGGCTCGAAGGGAGTTAATCAAAAGCTCTTCATCAGAGTGGTGAACTGTATCTTTATCTGCCATATGCATATGATAATACAACAGTACTTGTTTTGTCAGGAGAAGGAATTTTGCACAAGTTTAAAGAGAAGTGATTATGATTCAGAATTCAGTTGCATGAGGACGGCTTTAACAGCTTCTTCAAGACTCATCTCTTCCACGTTGATCTCATTAATGATGGGTCCAATCTCACTTTCTTCATAACCTAAAACCATTAGCGCGTCATAAATGTCTCTTTCCTGAGAAGATTTTGGTCCGAGATTTAAATCTGTAATGCTACCTAGCTTTGATTTAAGTTCTAAAATTATTTTTTGAGCAGTTTTTTTACCAATTCTAGGTATAGAGGTAAAGAAATTTACTTCAGAGTTTTGCACTGCTCTTACAATTCTTTCAGGTTCTTGATCAGTAATCTCGATGGCAGTCTTTGGGCCAACCCCAGATACTTCAAGCATTAATTCGAAAAGTTTTCTTTGAGCAGTGGTCAAAAAACCATATAACTCAAGCTTATCTTCTCTCACATAGGTGTAAATAAACAGTTCAAGCACAGGTTCACTGATGGTGCTTAATGTTTTTTGACCCACTGTAACTCGATAACCAACCCCTTGCACAATTATTAGAATGTGATCAACATCTATTACTGGCTGACCTTTTAAATATCCGATCATACAATTTTATTTTAATATATTTCTTAATGTTGTCGAATTAGAAAAAAAACTTTAGGAAAAACATTAGGCTAGTAGACGCTTATTCTTTTGATAAAGATGATGAGTAAATAAAACAGCCAAGGCGTCAAGAGCATCGTCTAGATAATCTTTGTCATCTAGTTTGAACTCAAGCCTGATCATCTTTTCAATTGCTTGTTTATCGGCGTTGCCGTTTCCAGTTACTGCTTGCTTAATTTTGACTGGGTTGTACTGTTTTACCTCAAGATGATTGCGCAACATGCAAGCGATGATAAGCCCTCTAACCTCAGCAATCTTAAGAGCAGTGGTGGTATTGTTGGCAAAGTACAGTGTTTCAATTCCAACTTGGGTAGGTTTATATTTATCGATGATAGTTTGTAACTCAATTTCAAGCTGCTGATAGCGCTGAATCAGATCTTGTTTTCGGTTAGTTTGAATGCAGCCTAGTTGAACGTTTTGCCATCCAGCATCGGTTGCGGCTCCTATCGCCCACCCCAGCCGGTCATAGCCTGGATCAATACCCATCATCAGCGGTAAATGAGTTGTGTTGGGAGTTGTTGAAGGCATCTTTAGTTCACTGTTTAGCTACGTCGAGAAGAACCTGATAAATGGTGCGAGCACTTTGTTGCCAAGAAAACTTGGCTCGCTGAGTTTGCATTTTGTCCTGGTAGCTTTTTTTTATGCTAGGTGGCATATTGAATATCTGATCAAGAGCGCTGGCAATAGCCTCCGGCTTATGAGGGTTAACTTGCAAGCCAGCTTTACCCACTACTTCAGGTAAGCTACTAACATTGCTCACAATCGGAATCACTCCGAAATGAATTGATTCTAAAGGTGGAATACCAAAACCCTCATATAGTCCAACCAAGATTGTTGACAAAGCTGCCTGATAAAGTTGAGGTTTGTATTTGTTGGGGATGTAATCGGTTAAGATAATATTTCCCTTAGCTGGCGATTGATCAATAGCTTCGATGATTGGTTCGGCCATCCAGCCAATTTTCCCCCCAATAACAAGTTGGGGCAGTTGAGCCATCTTTTTTGAAGATTGCTGGGAGCAAAATAACTCGTAAGCCTTAATCAAGCCAATTAAATTTTTTCTTGGTTGCAATGTTCCCAAATAAAGAAAGTATGGTTGGCGAATGTTGTGTTTAATTAAATATTTAACTAGCTCGGCTTTAGTGGCTGAATTTTCAGGAAAACTAACGCTAGGATGAGCCACTACTACATCATCAGGATCAAGATGATATTGCTTTATAGCTTCATTTTTCGTGAAATCACTAATTGCGATTATTTTATTTGCGTTCTTAACGCTATATTGAGTCCACTTTGAGAGTTGAATTAAATCTTTTGGTTGAAATTGATCGGGGAAGTGTAAAAACCCTAAATCCATTATGCTTGAAACATAAGGCACGCTGCAGTATCTGGGAGCATAATGACCTGGTGTAAAAAAAACATCATAATCATATTGATGTGTATATAGGTGCCAAGGTGCAGCCAACTGAGTCCAGAATTTCTGTGGTCCAATTACGCGATACTGCCAAGCTCTAGTTTCAGGTGGTAAATCTGGCTGTGGAGGTTGTGCTAACAAAACGGTGGCTTCAACTTGAGACTCCTCATCAATAACAAGAGCTAATTGCTTAATAATTTCATAAGCATAAACGTTGCTTCCCACGCGATTGTGAACATTGGCCTCGTTGGCATCAATGGCAAAATGAAGTTTGGGCATAAATAATCTTAATCTTTGGTATTTGATTGCGAATTAAAGTCGTCGATGGCTTTTTGATAAACTGCCAAAGTTTGACGAGCTACCTTATTCCAGTTGAACATCTGCTTGCGGATGATCATCCGCTGCAGTCGGTGTTGCTGTTCAAGCTCGCTTTCGCTTAATACTGTTTTAATAGCCTGTCGAATTTCTTTCACCGAAGTGGGATCTACCAACTGAGCAGCATTACCAGCTACCTCAATCATAGCAGAAATATCTGAGGTGATTACTGGTGTTCCATGATGAAATGCCTCAAGAATCGGAAGGCCAAAGCCTTCATATAAAGATGGATAAGCAAACAGTTGTGCCTGAGCATAAAGTACCGATAGTTCTTGGTCAGAGACATGACCTAAAAATCGCAAGCTTGGATGAGATTCTTGCTCCAACTCACTCCAACTTTTTTCGCCAACGACTAATAACTCTATCTCATTTGCCAGCGGAAGCCAGGCTTTTATCAGTCGATCTAGATTCTTGCGAGGTTCTCTTACACCAACAAAAAGAATATAAGGTTTTATTAGATTAAGTTTTTCAATAATTCTTTCCTCAGTTTGCTCGGTCATCTCTCGATCGATCTGCTCAATCTCAACTGGCAGAGATTCCGGCACTACGTGCACTCGCCAATTAGGAATATCGAGCCTGTCAACAATATCTTTTTTGGTGGCATGACTCACGGCGATGATGTGAGCCTTTCTTTTTTTAAGAATAGCCCAACTTTTACGATGTGCTTTGAGAACCTGAGGATGCGCTGTTTCGGGAAACTTTAAAATGGCGAGATCATGAATGGTTGAAACTATGGGGATATTTTCATCAGGAGGCTGTAGCCAATCCCAACTATGAAAGACTTCAAGTTGAGGAAAGGTATTAGTGACTTTGTTGAGTCCAAACTGCCAGAGTTTGCTTTGAACAGAGATTGGCAGTCTTTGAACATGCTGTTTAGCTTTATTTCTCGAATAGTTACACAAAGTGGCAGCTTGTTTTTCTAAAAAACTTTTTTTTGAAAATGAGTAACCAAACAAAAAAAGATTCTCTTGGGTGTACTGAGCAAAAGCTCTGACTAGGTTTGAGGTGTAGCGAGAAACGCCGCGTTGATAAATCAGTGAAGTAATGTCAATGCCGATGTTCATGTTGTAATACGAATAGCTTCTTAATCCTATTCTAGATTATCTTCAGCAACTATTTCAACTACTCACGATAGCTCATGAGAAGAGATTTGTCTTGAATATATACTCTCACAAAACCGATGTTTTCGCGATCAATTGTTTCAATTTCCTCATATCCCAATGAGCTAATCGCTTGAGTAAGATAGTCGTGAGGATCGGTTAAATCGCGAAGATAGTCAAACACCAAGATAAACGAGTAATCATACGCAGGCTTTATTTTTGTTTGAGCAACTTCTAGAGATGGCAGGGGCGTTTTCCCAGTAGCTAAAGTATTAAAGTTATCTCCTGCATACCAGCGCCAGGGAGCAAAAGGTTCATCAAAAGCAAACACAATTAAAGTATCGTTGTTGGGAAAGCGAGTCTCGATCAGATCAACTAAACTTCTCCAGTTTTCTCTTTGCAATAATGGTGAGCGAAAGTACTGATAACTAGAAGAAATATTTAATCCAAGCAACACTAGTAAAAGTGCTCCTGCACTTATTCTAGTTGCGATTTTTTTAAGCCTCCATCCACAAACAATCAAACCTGATAGAAAAAGGTAAATAAGAGGTTGAACAAACATCAATCTTTTTGGCTGAACAACTGGAATCCAAAACGAAACAAGCCATGGCACCATCAATAAAAAAATGATAAACAACAATGAAAAATACAAAGAACTTTGATTTTTTTGTTTGGCCGATGATTGCTGATGATAATAGGCAAGTAAAACCAAAGTAGCAAACATAATGGCAACAGATATGCCTACGAAAACAAGATTGACGTCAAGCCTAATCACTCCAAAAAAGAATTTTCCCAGAGTAAGAGGTAAAGCCTGCATTTGAGGATGGCTCACCACCTGATCCCAACCCGGTAAAGATTGTCTTAACTGTTGACCGGTTGTTAACTGTTTGTAAAAGCTTGGTAGCCACGGTAAAAAAGCGATTGATGAAGCAACTGCTGACAACAAATAATCTTTAAGC
>CAYXBZ010000020.1:0-14739 GCA_964463605.1 uncultured Pseudomonadales bacterium
GATTAATTTCCTATTTGTGCCACTTTTGTTTGATTTTGATTTGAAGACTGAAGAATTGGTTTCCAACTGAGGTTAAGCTGAGTAAGTTTTTGATGAATTTCTTGAGCTTCTTTTATGAGGGTAGCGTTGTTCCAAGAGGCAAACCTTAAATCACTGAAGCCGTGCTGCTGCAGCCCAAATAAGTCACCCGGTCCCCTTCCCTCTAAATCTAATTCTGCGAGTTTTAAGCCATCATTTTCTTTAGCGAACAGTTTGAGTCTTTTGGCTGATGTTGATGAGCTGCTGCTGCTAAAAAGCAGGCAAAAGGACTCTTGCCCCTGTCTTCCCACTCGCCCTCGTAGCTGATGGAGGCTGGCTAAACCAAAACGATCAGCTCCCTCAATCACCATGATGTTGGCTTGAGGCAAATCTACCCCAACCTCGACGATGGTGGTGGAGACTAACAGATCCAGTTGGTTGTCAAATAGCTGACTAATAACCTTCTCTTGCTTATCAGATTTTTGCTGTCCGTGGAGCAAAGCGATCTTGATTTTCTTGCCCCATTTTTGTTTGAGTTGCTCGTAAATTTTCGTGGCAGCTGGAATCTCCTCAAAACCCTCTTGGTTTGAGGGGTCGATGAAAGGACAAACAATCATGGCTAATTTGGTATCGCTTTTACTTTCAAGCAGTTGCTCCAGCAGCCAGTCATAGGCGTCCGACTTTTTTGATTTGGGCAAAAACCAAGTTTTGATCGGTTTTGGTCCAAAAGGCGACTCGGTGATCAGAGACAGATCCAGGTGTGAAAAAATGGTTAACATGTAGCTTCTGGGGATGGGGGTGGCTGACATGGTTAAAATGTGAGGCTGGTCCTGAGTGTCAAGCTCACTGGCGGAGGCCCGTTGGGCTACGCCAAAGCGGTGCTGCTCGTCGTAAATAACAAGAGCCGGTTTAATCTGGTTGAGTTGATTGATGACGGCGTGGGTGCCGATAAACAAAGTGGGTTCTTGGCTGCTACTTTTTGGCTTTTTTTTGCTGGTTTTTGCTGTGAGCAGTTTTACCGGTAAATCAGGAAATAGGTTGGCAAAGGTTTGCTGATGTTGCTCTGCTAAAATCTGAGTGGGTGCGATCAAGGCGCTGTTGTGCCCTTTTTGAGCCAGTTTCCAAGCGGCAATTCCAGCCACAACCGTTTTCCCGGTGCCCACATCGCCCACTAATAACCGGTTCATGGGATGTTTTTGAGTGAGGTCGGTCAAGATTTCTGCTAACGCTTGTTGCTGATCATCGGTTAGAGTAAAGGGAATTGAGTTAGGAACAGTGAGCTGCAAAACTTCTTTTTTAGTGAGTTTGACCAGGCTCTTTTTTTGCTGCCAGTCTTCTTTAAGCTGATATGAGAACTGAATTAAGCCCAGTAGTTCTTCTATAGCCAGTCTTTTTCTGGCCTCAACCACCAGCTCTTCTTCTTCTGGAAAATGAAGTTGCTTGAGCGATTCGGGCAAGCTCATTAAATTAAACTGCTTGCTTAAAAGGTCTGCTTCCAGCTGCAGGCCATCGGTGATTCTTTTGAGATAGCGGCGCAGATGCCCCTGCTTTAGATGAGTACTTTGCGAATAAATCGGGACCAACCGACCGGTGTGGATGGTATCGCTTTTGACTGCCTCTACGGTGGGTTGGGTTAAGTTGTTGTAGCCGCTGAACTTACCAGCAAAAAAGTACTCCTCGCCTTGTTTCAGGTTTTGCTTGATAAAACGGTTATTAAACCAAATACACTTAGTTTGGCCGGTGTCATCTGCAATAGTAGCATTGGTGATGAGCATTCTGCGGGAGCCTTTTTTATAGTACTGTCTAACATCAACAACAGCAGCCTTAATGGTGTGAGTTTGATCAATCTGGAGTTGGTCGATGGTGGTGATCTCTGACCTGTCCTCGTAGTGCAGGGGCAAAAACAGCAAGAAATCAAGAACGGTGTTGATGTTATGCTTAGCTAAAGCCGAGGCAGTTTTGGGACCGATGCCCGGTACCTTCTGCAGTGAGTCGTTTAAGGAGTACATGGTTTTGATGGTCTGTGCCAGGCTTAAAACGCGCCCAGCATATAGACGGCTTGAACCACACTAGCAATAACCATGCTGCCGATGGCAATAATGGCAAAAGCAGTAGTGAGTCTTTTGGTTTGTTTTTTTGTCATGATTTTGCTTTAGTTAGATATTTGTAAGCGGAAGTAATCGCGTTTCCCAATTCTTATCACCTGATCCTGCTCTAACTCGATCTCAGCTTGCGGATCTGTTAGCTGCTCATCCTGGGGCATAAGTCTCACTCCGCCCTGCTCACTGAGGCGCTTCAGGTTGGCGTTGCTTTGCTCGGGCTGGCATAAATTAAGCAGGTCCAAGACTCTTATTTTGCTCTGAGGGATATTGACGGTGGGCATGCTGGCCGGCAACTCGTCTTGTTGAACCGTTTTCTCAAAGTAATCTTGAGCTTTCTTGGCAGCTTCTTCGTTGTGCAGGTCTCTGGTAATCGTCAAAGCCATCAGTTTCTTGAACTGCATGGGATTGGCACCCTGTTTCATCTGCTCCTCAATATTCTGAATTTCCTCAAGCGGGAGGTCCGTCAGCAAAGCTAAGTACTCAATGATTAGCTCGTCGGCAATGCTCATCAGCTTGCCGTAGATCTCTTTGGGCTCTGCAGTCAGGGCCACATAGTTGTTGAAGCTCTTGCTCATCTTGCGGCCGTCGGTGCCGTTGATGATCGGGGTGGATAGCACCCACTTCTCGCGGTTGTTGTAAACTTTTTGCAGAGTGCGGCCCATCATCATGTTGAAAGTTTGGTCGGTGCCGCCGATTTCAAGATCAACATCCATCACCACGCTGTCGTAGCCTTGCAGCAGCGGGTAGATGATTTCGTGGCCGTGAATCGGTTTCCCCTGCTCCAGCCTTTCCTGGAACATGTCTCGCTCCAGCAGCTGCTGAACGGTGGTTTTGGCCAGCAGTTTAACGATGTCAGAGTAGCTGAGTTTGTCTAGCCAGTCGCCGTTGCGCATAATCTTGATGGTGTTGAAGTCTAGGATGCGGCTAGCCTGCTCTTTCCAGTTTTGCCAGTTTTGTTCGATCTCTTCTTCACTGAGCATCGGGCGACTCTCGTCGCGGCCGGTGGGATCACCGATCTTCACGGTACCGTTGCCAATCAGCAGAATCACTTCATGACCCAGATCAGCAAACTGTTGCAGCTTGCGCAAAACCACGGCATGCCCCAAATGCAGCAGGGCTCCTGTTGGATCGATGCCAAGATAAAGCTTGATCTTCTTTTTTTCTAAAAGTTCGGCTAGGGAGTCCTTGCCTGGGAGAACTTCGGCGACGCCGCGGGTAAGGAGCTGGTGGATGGAATCAGATTGAGTCATGGTTTTTTACTAATAATTTATTTCTTAATTTATCTCTGCTTAAATCCGCGAAAAAAAACAGCTGATAGTTATCACCGTATTATAACTGGTTCGCTGAATCCTGTTGAGTTTGAAGAATGAAAGACTATTTCGCGTATCGCTCTTTGCTGACTCTAATCACCTTCTCTTTATTCTGATTGGTGTTGCTCAGGGGAGGAAGGGTGTGAGCGGGAAAGGGGCGGCTGATGGTGTTGTCGATGCTGATTTTGTTAATGATTTGATATCTACCTAGATTAACCAGATCGTCTTGAGAATAAAGGTGGCCATACTCTTTTTGAAACAGATCTGCATCATCTGCTCCCATCACAAAACTGATCATGCTGCCGCAGTTGCCAAAAATGGCTTTTTGCACTTCTTCTGGTATTTGGGCGATGTATTGATTGGCTAAGGTTAGGTTAAGGCGGTACTTTCTAGCCTCTGAAAGAATTTTTACAAAAGAGTCGGTGGCGAAGTTTTGAAACTCGTCAACAAATAAATAATAATCGCGGCGGCTATCCTCTAGCGTATCGATTCTACCCATGGCAGCCAGTTGGATCTTGGTAATGAGCATGGCTCCAAGTAGCGCGGCATTATCCTCACCCAGTTTTCCCTGTGATAGGTTGGCGATCAAGATCTTGCCCTCATTCATCAGCTCGCTGATGTTAAATGAACTTTTTTGAGCATCTACTACGCTGCGAATCAGCGGAGAAGAAACAAACTGTCCAATCTTATTGAGTACTGATGAGATGTGCTCGCTTCTAAGGCGGTCTGATAGTTGGTTGTATTCGTTGATCCAGTAATTTTTAAGCACAGGATCTTCTAGCTGGTCAATCACCGACTGTCTAAAATCTTTATCGGTTAGCAGTTTAATGATGTCTGACAGCTTAGCCTCTGGCATGCAAAGCAAGGTGAGCAAGGCGTTGCGCAAGATATACTCCAGTCTGGGCCCCCATGAATAACCGTACATTTTTTGAAAGATGGAGATGATTCCTGAAGCGATCAGCTCGCGGTGCTCTACATTCTCTCCCTCAAATAGGTTAATCTTGACAGCTCTGTCTTGATAGTCGGAGGGATTAAAGTACACCACATCATTAATACGATGAGAAGGAATAAAATCCAAAATAACCTCAACCAAGTCTCCATGTGGGTCTATAATTGCCATGCCCTCGTCATTTTTTAAGTCGTTGATCGCCATGTTGGCTAGTAGAGTTGATTTACCGGTCCCGGTTTTACCAATGACGTATAAATGTCTGCGTCTATCTTCTCTTTTCAAGCCATATTTTACTTTTTGGTTTTTATGGGTAGTTTGGGCAAAGATATTCACACTGTTTTTTTCTTGAGAGCTCATGTTGGTTGAGGCAATCGGCAAGTTTTCAGGAGGTTCTCCAAGCAAAGTTTTACCCCAAGCAATGTTGGGGATACTGCTTAATTTGTTGTCTGGCAGATGATAAATTGTGGCTAGCTCATCGGCCGTGAGATGGTAATTACCCAAACAGTTTTGTTTTCGAAACAGCATTGATTTTAAAAATCTTTGCTTGAACAGCTTGACGTTCTTGAGCTTAAGGGAGTTGGCTTGGCTACGGCTGATGGTCTGAATACCATCGGCAATGTGATTGAGAATAAGTGAGGACCGATCTGGGTCTGGGGTTAAAACGGCCAATTTAATAGAGGTTTTTAATCCCTTCTGTTCTAGCTTTTTTTTGATGAATTGATTTTCAGTTTTGATGTGGGTTTCGGTTGATGGGCCCCCTTCTTGATCAGCCTCACTGGGAGTTAGCAGTCTCCAACCTTTTCTTTGCCAGTTGTCATTATCTGGAGAAACGATGAACTGAAGTAAAACAGTTTCTGAGGGTTTAGCTTTTGACAAGCTGGCCAATAAGGTACCCATTGGGTCAACATCAGAAAAATCTTGTCTAGTTTTGAGTGAATAGACCTCATTTTGAGTCAAAACAAGTTTACCCAGTTGTAATTGTTTGGGTGATATTGTTAAATCGCTGAAAGCTTTAAAAAGCGATTTGAGTGGTTGATGTTCAAGGGGGGTGATTAGAATTTGCGGATAATTAGCTTGCAAGGTTGAAACGAGATACTCCTCTACTCTTTTAGGACAGTAGCATAAAAAGTAAACTGTTTGGTCTTGAACCATTAGCTCAAAACTGAGGGACTCTTTTTTACCCAATAAGCGTTCAAAAAAAAAGTTTTTAATTTTGGGCAATGATGAAAAAAGTTGAAAAGCAGACTCAAGCGTGTACTCGCTGTTGCGGCCTGTCCTTAACTCAAGAAGAGTGTGCGATGTGTCCATTTGATGAAAGTATTGCCTTAACTAACCTTAAGTATACACGATCAAGCGGCAAGCACCCAAAAGAAAAAAACTTTTGTTTCTGATTTTTGTGGAGGATTGTTTAGGCTACTCTTTGCTTGAGTTTTACAGCTAAAGCGATCAGGCCTGAGCTAACTGAGCCTAAGGCGGCGATTGAGGTTTTGGCATCGATTGAAGCATCAACCGGTTCATGGTACATCTCGCCTCTCACCTTCTCTCTATCAAGATAAACGATCTTGGAGGTGGCTTTAGCTTCAGCTTCTGCCTTAGCGGTGGTGGTGCATTGTCCGTAAGGACCGGCCTCACAGGTGCTCTCGGCTTTGGCTTTGGCGTAAGCTTCGTCTTCACCCTCTACCGAAACCTTGACATCAGCTTCCTCTGCCAATACTGGCTGAAGTGCAAAAGCTGCTGAAGCGGTGAGTAAAACGGCGATTAAGATTAATTTGATTTTGTTCATGATTTTGTCCCAATGTTATTAAGCTATGACTAGCTGTTATTTTTAGATAAGTTAATAACTTCGTAGAATTATATTATGAGATGTAGAAGTTGTCAATGGTTTGGATATACTTATATATACTTAATATATAGATTGACAGTCTTTATAATTATTGCTATGATACCTCAGTAAATTATTAATAATTTATTTTTAAATAAAAATATGTCAAAACATAATTTAGAAAGAAATTCTTTTCAACAAATTAGTGATAAGGCATGGAGATTGTCGACAGTAATAACTCTTGCTCTTGCTGGAGCTGGCTGTAGAAAAAGTGCTACTCCAGAGCTAGACGCACTTGACTTTTCTAATGAACCAGTTCCCACATCATCTCTTGAGCTTAGTGCTGCAGAAATTGCGCAACTTAGAAGGGATCACAATGGTTTAGTAGAACTTGTAAATCAAATAAGCGCTACTCAAGGTGAAGTTGATTTTGCGCAAGCTGCAAGGATAGATGTTTTGGAAACAGAACTGAGAGAAGTTAGTGAACAGTTGTCTTCAGTTCAATCGGAGATGCCTCAGAATACTGAAGGTAATAACGGTGAGGTTGAAGAAGCTGTTGTTGTAGGAGAAGAGTCACCAATTGATGAACAAATGATTCACGATCGTGACCTGAAAGTCCGAGAATCTCACGCCTACGGTCCAGAGCTAGGTCATTCAAGACCTGGATACGGAACTGTTGAAAACAATGTTGGCATAGTTGTTGGTCATACATTAAGCTTCCAAACTGCAGAAGGAGAAGTGGTTCTAGATGGTGGCTGCAATATGGCTATCTTACCCCCAGAAACCTACGCCAAGAATGCGGGCGGAATTGATTGGGGTGTTTTTACTTGGGATTTTAACCCAGAGGCAACAAATGCACCCAATGAGATGACTGTGCTAGGTTTTGAGGCTGCTGGACAGCAACAGAAGTGGGAAGGATGTGAGGATCCCAAAGCAAAATTTGACCGCACCGTTGTCATTGTTCAGGATGAAGAGAATCCTGAATTCGTTAAAGTCATTCCTTGGAGAGAATACAGAAGGGAGACTGGAGACAATAATGTTCTAATGTTTGCTCCTGGAGAAACAGTGTATGGATATCATGTTGGCCTTGGTAATTCTCAAGACAATATCTGCGATGAAGGTGGATGCTATATGCCAGAAGCACCAGGTTGGGGATGGGTAGGAGGCGGAGTGGTTAATCCTTGGAAAGAGGAGGTCGAAGGAATTGAGCCAGTCACCATACCTGAGGGAATGAAGTTTGACCAGAATGGTCATCTAATTGAAAACGGATAGAAATCATTAAAAATTTAATTATTTAAACGAGGTACCAGTCAGGTACCTCGTTTAGTTTCTTATTATGAAAACAGCACTAAAAGTAATTGCCTTTGCAATCGTTATTACCCTACTAAGTTGGTTTGGGTACCAATACACATTAACAAGCCAAGCTGCACAGAGAAGCGAGGCGGTTAATAGTTGTATGGAGATTGCCCGCTTTGTTTATGAAGATGGAGACACAGGATCAAACTCATTGATGGTTGTTGAGGACATCTACAATCAGTGTTTAACTCTGAAGGGTTATCAGAAGCCTTAATCGTAACTCTCTAAATCGAATTATCGCCTAACAAGAAACCCATCTTTTTGCTCCCATTCTGGGTGATAGATTTCAACCTGTGGAGAGAGATAGTACAGCTTAAAGCTTTGCCAGTCTTGAGTATCGTCGATGACTACTTGGTAAACTTGGCTGTTGATTTTCTCCCAATTTACACCAAATATTGTCATTCCTGGAGATCCAGGCAACCCCCCTACCTCAAGTTTTACCTCAGGACCAATGCCCGTTGTTTCTAACACCAATTGCCCATCTTGCTGCCTTACTGTCAAACTTGGCTTTAGCAGTTTGTATGCGGCTAGCACTTCACCCTGAAACAAGGACTCATATCTGTTAAACAGAATTTGGTTAATTTCTTCCCTTGAACAGACCACTGCCTCCAGAGAAGGCTTGATATCAACTATCAGGAACTCACTTCCCAGCTGCATTCGGTCCCCAAGCACATTGTTGATGGTGGATGATTCGGGGCATTCTTTGTCAGCCTCGATAACATAGATGCTACCTCTTCTTTGTAGGCTGTTGTGAATAAGAGGACTGTAGTTTCTCAGTAAAGCGACGGTTAGCGAGTCCTCTGCTATCAAAGGCTCAATTAGTTTTAGTTCTCGCTGATAATTGTCTTGGTAAATCTCATATCCCTGGGGTTTAAAGAAACCAAGGGTATATGACTGCAGTTGGTTAACTCCTAGAAAAAAAGTTAAGAATAGTACAACCACCCCGATCATCGCGGTAGGGATGACATGATCAAAACTAAACCTGCTGTTACTAATCACTCTTTTAATCCACTCAATTGATTTGCTTAGACCAAGACCTATTAAGATAGAGCCAACAGGAATCCAGGGTAGCAGATAGTAATCATGCACTTGTGACCCCCAAGAAATGATAAATGTGATTGCTAGCGATCCAGCCAGCCACAGTAACACAGATTTAGTAAACTGGTGTTTTTTAATGACGAGATAGGTAATGCCCACAATAGACATTATTCCCCCCAGGGTAGTAAATAACTCCCCAAAAAAATGCTTTTGCCAAAAAAGGGTTGGCCATTGACTTGCTTGCCAGTATTGCCACCAGCCTTGACGGTTATGAAAGAGATTGAGGATGTCTGGGTCTCTGGTGTAGGCAGGAAAGGTGCCAGCCCACCATCGCCAAACGACCAGAAAAACCAGTGGAAGCAAGTATAAAGCTGTTGTTTTTTCTAATGACTTAAAGAATTTATTATGGTGACTGCTGCTTGCAAGTAAGTACAGATGAAATGGCGCAAAAGCCAGATAATAAGGTTTGATTAAAATGGTGGCCGACAGAATTAGGCTACTAAAAAGTAAGTTGCGTTTATCAGAACGATTAAGCAACAGCGCTGTGCCGGCGATAAAACTCACCATCGCCATCCAATCGGGAGTAATGGCTCTACCCCAAAAAACTGACGAGGGTAATACAGCAAAGGTTAAAGCTGCCATCAAGCCAGCTTTGTCTGAGAAAAGTCTGCGGCCGATTAGGTAAATCCCCACCACACCAACCAAGCTGAGGCCGATGTTGATTGATCTAGCCAGAACTAAACTTTCTCCAAAAACCCCAAATAATAAATAAATTAAACCTTGGTACAGAGGGAACTCGCCAAAGTAGTAGCCGTTAATGTTTTCGGGAATAGGTGTTTGAAAAAACTGAGGTCGCAGCAAATCTCCTCCTGATTTTTGAAGGTTGAGAACGATGGCATAGGTATCGGTTTGTCTAAAGTGATGGCGGTCATCAAGTGGAGCATCTAAGCGGTAAAGTCTAAGTACAAAAGCCAAGAGGACGATGAAAGCTAATAAAAAGTATCTTTTGTGGCTGGACATTAAGGTGATTATATCAAGCAGATACTTAGCTGTCTCTATCCTATAATATTGACATATTGGATGTAATTTGATATACTCTGACTATGTAAGAATTACTTACTACTGCTCTCCCCCTTTGTTTGTAGATGATTGTTTTTATTGTTTTTAATGGCAATCACCTGCAAACAATTAATTGACCTCTAGAGTTAACCTCTTTTGTGTCGGTTAGTTGAGGCAGGAAAACGTCTTTCGCAAGAAAGACAGGCGCTTTCTTAAAAGCGGCAGGAATTGCTCTTGCCAGCTGGAGAGATTGAGCTCTTTAACATAGATGTTGTATCTAGGTGAATTTGGCCTAGGTGCCATATCTCAACTAAGTTGGTGAGCGAGCAATCGTTTAATTCGCCGGCTGAGTTGAGGTATGGCAACCACCACTCCTGCATTGTGCGGGGGGAACGGGCTAAAATTAACCTTAGTATGGAGGAAGAACATGTTGAGGAATAGATGGATACAGTTTGTGTTGGGGCTCATCATTATCGTCCTACCCGTGATGGGCACGGATGTAAGAGCTGAGCTATCACGCCCCGTCGTCTATGTCTCCTTTGATTCTAGCACCGAGACAGTTGTTCTCACGAGCGCTGACTTGGATGGATCAGAGAAGCTAGAGGCGTGTGGAGTTGTATCTTCGCTTGATTGGAAGCCAACGGATAATGGAATGCTGAAGGCTAGCTTCCTTATGCCGGAGTGTGGAGCGTTCACCTTGAACTGGCTCGACCAGGAATGGGTGGTTGACGACACATTCTTCTTTACGCTGGACGGGTGGGTCTTCATGCTGGAACTGCCTGAGACTAAACCCGTCGTCTATGTCTCCTTTGATTCTAGCACCGAGACAGTTGTTCTCACGAGCGCTGACTTGGATGGATCAGAGAAGCTAGAGGCGTGTGGAGTTGTATCTTCGCTTGATTGGAAGCCAACGGATAATGGAATGCTGAAGGCTAGCTTCCTTATGCCGGAGTGTGGAGCGTTCACCTTGAACTGGCTCGACCAGGAATGGGTGGTTGACGACACATTCTTCTTTACGCTGGACGGGTGGGTCTTCATGCTTGGGCTCCCAGAGCCCATCTTCACAAATGTGGTTTTTCTCCCCTACGTGGGGAAAAACCACTAGCACAACATCTATGTCAAACCCCCCGGCCTGTCCGGGGGGTTTCTCTTTTATTTCCCCAAGAAAACCGCTATCATCAGCCAAATTATCTTTTCACTCTGCCACCATCCCCTCCTCCACTAACCAAACCCTCTCCTAATTATTCAGCTATAAAATTACTTCTACCGTCAACTCCCCTACTTTCTCCACCTACCCTACTTAACCCCCATCTCCTTCCTCAATCTTTCAACTTTTCCTTCATCCTATAATGTTGTCAACATCTTATATTATTGATATAATAGGATATGTTATGTTACATTTAGACAAGACCACCACTAACCCTAGTACTCCAGAGGGAAATTCCTTCCCCACTGTCTCGGTGGTGATGCCCATCTACAATGCTGCTCCATATCTATCCGCAGCCATCAACAGCATCATCAGCCAAACCTTTCAGGATTGGGAGTTGATTGTTGTGGACGATGGCTCAACCGATAATTCTCTTGAGATTGCTCAAGATCTTGCTACTTACGACAAAAGAATAAAAGCTTATGCTTGCCCCCATTCTGGAGTGGCTACTACCGCCAACTACGCAATAGCTCAGGCAAACGGTCAATATGTGGCCAGAATGGACGCTGATGACATCGCCTTCCCGCAAAGACTGGCTAAACAGCTGAAATATCTCCAGCATCACCAGGACAAAGTGGCTGTTGGGGGTCAATGCGTTGTGATCAATGAACAAGGCGAAACAACCGGTAGAAAGATCTTCCCGACAACGGTGAGCAAGATAAAAGAGATGATGTTTTACTACTACCCTCTGCAACAGCCCAGCTTGATGGTTAATACAGCTCTTCTTCCTAGTGATTTTATTTGGTACTCGTCAGGACTAGAAGCAGCCGAGGAGCATGAGCTCCTATTCAAGCTCCTACAGTTTGGCGAGGTGGTGAATATGTCAGACTTCCTTTTGTTTTACCGAATACACCCTCAAAACACCACTAAGATCAATCCCAAGAGAGATTTTTGGCAGATTCTTAAAACTCGCATTAAGGGAGTTTATCACTATAAACATCTACCCAGTATCAAGGCTGTGCTGTTTACATTTGGACAGCTGCTGACTGTTGGCTTACTGCCGCAGAAGCTGATCTATCCAATCTATCTTAAGTTGCGGGGATTAGATCATTAATCATACTAAACTTATGACAGCCAATTACGCAAAACTCTCATCTCTATCCCTGTTTTATCCAGCCTATAACGAAGCTGGCAATATCGCTGAGTCAATTCAGCAGGCATTAACCATTCTGCCAGCCATTGCCGAAAAGTTTGAGATTATCGTGGTTGATGATGGTAGTAGCGACGCTACTTTCCAGATAGCCCAGCGCTTCAGTCTTGAGAATCCTGAGGTGAGAGTGGTGACTCAGCCCAATACTGGTTACGGTGGCGCCCTCAAGCGAGGTTTTGCTGAAGCTACTCACGACTGGGTGTTTTTCACCGATAGCGACCTTCAGTTCGACCTGTCTCAGCTAATGACTTTCTTACCTCACACTAATAACAATGATTTAGTGTTTGGCTATCGCCTATCAAGAGCGGAGGGCTGGAAGCGTTTATTCTTGGCGAAGTTGCTAAAGATTTGGGCAGTTTTTCTATTTGGTTTGTCACCCACAGTCAAAGATATTGACTGTGCTTTTAAACTAATAAGACTGTCGATAATTCGAGATATTGAGCCCCTATATTCTGATGGAGCAATGATCTCGACTGAGTTGCTAGTTAAATCTCTGCGTCAGCATTATCAATATGCACAAGTGGGAGTTGATCACTATCAGCGTTTTTCTGGTGAAGCAACCGGCAGCAAACTCAAGGTGGTGTCTCAGGCTCTGTTTGACAGCTTTGCTCTCAAACTAGAGTTTATGAAAAGCTCTACTAGAAGAACGGCGGGTTACTTCTTACACTCTTAATCATATTTTTGCCAACTATAATGGAACTTGTGAAGAAACTAAAAAAAAACTTATTTGAGCATTGGCCCGTGATCTGCATCTTCTTGATGTGGCTAGTGGTAATAATGGCAAATTATCAGCCGGGAACATGGTTGATTGGTTGGGACAGTCTGCTACCAGAGTTCAATTTTAGACTAAACATTTCTCGATCACTAATCGGTACTTGGCAGGAGTATCAAGGATTGGGCATTACCGGTGGGATGGCACACAGTGCTGATCTGGTACGACAGCTCTTTTTATGGTTGCTTAGTTTGGCGTTGCCCGCGGATCTGCTCAGATATAGCTGGCACTTCTTGATGCTGTTGGCGGGACCTGTTGGAGTGTATTTTTTAAGTTTGCATTTATTCAGGTCTTTCAGCACTTTTCGCAAACCTGCTTCTTTTCTAGCTGCTTTTTTCTATCTGTTTAACTTAGCCACTGTTCAGTACTTTTATGTTCCTTACGAGGCCTTTTCCAGTTTTTACGGGTTTCTCCCTTGGGTGATTTTTGGATTCATTAATTATCTGAAAAAGCCTTCCCTCAAAACTCTTTTGTTGATGGCGGGAACTGTGCTGCTCTCTACTCCTGCCTACTATGTGCAAACTTTATTTGTGGTGGTGCTGGCAGTTTTGGGAACTTTTTCGCTGGGCCATATTTATTACTCGCAAGCTGGATTAAAGAAAAATATCTTGATTAATCTTAGGGGGTACTTATTACTTGGAGTAGTGAATTTATTCTGGTTACTACCGGTGTTGTATTTTACTCTTACTGCAGTAAGTCACACCACTCAGTCAAAGCAGAATTTACTGTCAACTCCAGAGGTTCAACTGCAGAACGAAGAGGCTGGTTCATTATCTAATGTAGTGACCTTAAAAGGTTACTGGTTTGAGTATCTAGATCAAGATGTTAGCACGGGTGAAACGGTGTATTTGCTTGATGCTTGGCGCGGCCATGTTCAGGAGCCCGCAGTTTTTGCTGTAGGTGTAGTTCTTTTTACACTGAGCTTAGCCGGCCTATTAATTTATTTAAGAGAAGATAAGCAAAAGTGGCAATCAAGATCATTGTTAGCCATCTTTTTGGTGAGTTTAGTAATGCTTACTGGGGGAAACGGAGTTTTTGGCTGGCCATACCGCTTTGCCAGTGATTATCTACCGCTTTTTAGTCAGATATTTCGCACCTCATTCACCAAGTGGTCAATGGTAACCGCCTTGTGTCTTTCTTTAGGTTTGGGGATGATCTCTGCTTGGATCTACAAACTAATGAAAAGGATTCAGGTTTCACAGTTTTTGGCAGGTAGTTTTGTACTTTTATTTTTGTTATTGGGAAGCCTCTATATTTCATTTCCCATCATTGAGGGTAAGCTTTTTTACGAGCCAATGAAACTTGAGATTCCTCAGGAATACTTTGAGTTGTTTGAGTATTTGCAAACTCAGGATAGCAGTAGAAGGATCGTTCACTTGCCCGCGATTAGTTTGTGGGGTTGGCAGTTTAATGATTGGGGTTATAGAGGTAGTGGGTTTTTATGGTATGGCGTTGAACAGCCGATTTTAGACAGAAACTTTGATGTGTGGGGCCCGACCAATGAGCGGTTTTATCAGGAGTTGAGTTATGCCCTCAATAGTGATAATCCAGCTTTATTAAAGCAGTTGATACTCAAATACGATGTTTCTTATGCTCTGATAGACAGCAGCATCGTGAACTTCAGCACTGCCAATCTCAGACAATCCACGAATCAGCAAAAGCAACAGATCGAGTCTATTGGAGGAGAGCTTGAATGGAGCGAAGGTTCTTTAGAGCTCTACAGTCTTGATGTGATTAATGAAAAGCAGGGCTTTGTTAAAACATACAGTGAGATTGCTCTTGTTGATTCATCTTCAATTGAGGGTCACCGAGATGTAATTTTTGATACTGTTGGCAATTATGTTTTAACTGAAAGATCAAATAAAAGCTTTCCTTTTACTGGATTACATCAAATACAGCCTAATACAGGTGAGATGCAGATCAGGAAAGTTTTTAAGCTTCAGCCTGATTTGTATC
>CAYXBZ010000021.1:0-14308 GCA_964463605.1 uncultured Pseudomonadales bacterium
TTACAATCTATCAAGAAAGGATAAGTGTTCGGATTCGTGTAGAATTCAGCATGGTGGTAGAATATGTCTAGATATGACAGACAGACAAAGAGCCTTCATTGCCACTGTAGTTTATGTAGTAAAAAATGGAAAATTCAATCACCATCATAGTGTTGGAGTGAAAAGGCTTCCAGATGCTTCTTTAATGTATGAATTTCGGGGTGAATGGGAAAAAGACTCTTTCTCTATTAGAGATGATAAGTACAACCGCGTAATTGATTCAGATTTTTTTGATAATCCCTGGGGGGTTAAGTTTAGTTGGCAAGGTAGATTAAGAACTGTTTATCTCAAGTTGATTATTCCAAAAGACGGAAGTAGTTTTTATGGGCAAGATGGCGACTATTTCAAATTTGATGGAACTTATTATGCTCCCTCTGATACGGTTGAGATTCGCGATCAAAGTCAGGATAAAGACAAATACATTTATCGCATCTATTGGTAAGCGGTTTCTATTAGTAGGCAATTTCACTTCTTTCAGCATTTTCTCAGTTTGTTGTTCTAAATTGAGGATATGTATGCTTCATCTCACTCAGTGATTTTTCATAAACTTAATGACACGAAAGTGACTGTTCAAATTCTGTCTCAACAAGGAATACCCAAGATTGTTATTTCGGGGATGGCGAGCAAGGTCATAAATGAGTCAAAAGACAGAATTATTTCTTGTCTCAAGTCACTCAACATCAAGCCAAAAAGCTTTCGAACGGTCATCAACCTTATGCCCACCGATATAATAAAAAAAGATAACCATTTGGAATTATCTATAGTTGCAGCAATTTTAGCGAGTTATAAGCTAATTAAAATAAATCAGAGTGATTGTTTTATTGGAGCTATTGGTTTACAAGGTGAAGTCCAGCCAGTATCAAAAGTATTAGCTTTAGTTTTGGCTGCTAAAAAATGTGGTTTTAGCAGAGTCTTTGTTTCTCAAGGTGATTTAGAAAAGATAAAAGCCATCAATGATATTAAGATTGTTGGTTTGACAAATTTAAGTCAGCTTCTTGCGGGAAATTATAGTCATCAGATTAATAAAGCTGCTCAATATTCGGTAAAACCTGAAAAAAATATTCAATCAATAGGTGAAGTTAAGGGAAATAATGCTGCAATCAGGGCTTTGCAGATCGCAGCAATAGGTTATCATCATATTTTATTAACAGGGCCTCCAGGATATGGTAAAACACTGCTTGCTCAGAGCTTGCAGTCTCTTCTTCCACCTCTAAACTACCAGCAAGTATTAGAGGTGGCAAAGACTTACTCTTTAGCTAATAATCAGGATAGAGTTTTCTCCACTCCTCCACTTCATCAGATTAATTTAAATATCACTCCAAGTGATTTTATGGGCAATTCGGATCGTGAAAAGGTTGGAAAAATAAAATTAGCCCATGAAGGAGTATTATTTCTTGACGAACTAAATCTCTTCCCAAAAATTATTTTAGAGTTGTTAACAAGAACAATTGAGACTAATTACTCTCAAAAATTGTTGTTTGATATTCCATCATTTTTATTAATAGCTGCAACTAATCCATGTCCTTGTGGATTTTATGGAACAGGTATCAAGGCCTGCAGTTGTTCTTTGTGGCAGCGTCAACGTTATCAGCAAAAACTTTCTGGTGCGCTATTAGACAGATTTGATTTATTTGTGAATGTTGATCAGTCAATAATGACAAACTCAGGGTTTATGCAAACCAAAAGAGTTGATGACGATCTTTTGTCAAACCAGGTGCTTCAAGCAAGGCAAATGCTTCAACAAAAAAATCAAGACATGAAGAATGCCAATGTTAAGGGATTGAGATTAATGGATGATCAACTTCTTTCAAAGAGTTGCCTTAGTATTTTGAACAAGGCCAAGAGTAATCTAAAGTTATCAAATAGAGTAATGCTGAAAACAGTGAGAGTGGCTCAATCAATTGCTTTTCTTGAGAGAGAATTTGAGATTCAAGAGCGACATTTACTTGAAGCATTAAGTTACCGTAAAAAAGCGTAGAAAAACTAATATGCTTTTTATCGAAAAAAATGGAGGCTAAGAGTAATTATTCCAATAAAAAGACAGTACCAACCAAATAAATGATACTTGGTTTTTTGAAGTGTAAGTTTGAGCAATCGCAAACTTGCCAAGCTAGTAATAAAACAAACTGCTCCACCAAATAAGTAGGATGACCAATGAATTGAGTTAATTAAAGATATGTAATCAGATCCTTTTAAAATAATTTGTCCGGCGCTTGCTGCTAAAATGGCTAAAATTGCCATTAAGAAACTAAACTCGAATGCTTGTTTTTTGTCGACTTGAGTTAAACTTGAACCAAACAGAGTTGAACCAGATCTTGAAATTCCTGGAAATAAAGCAACTGCTTGAAAAAAACCAATAAAGATTGCTTTTTTATTGGTGATATTTCCTTGGTTGTGTTCTGTAAGAAAGTTTCTTGCTGCCCAAAAATTGAATAAAGCACTAATCAGCAATCCAACTCCTGCAATCACATTCGAGCCAAAGATGGTGTCAATGCTATTTTTTATCAGAAAACCAAAAAACACCAGCGGAACTGTTGATAGGCAAAGCTTAGATATAAGACTGAGATTTATCTGACGTAAAGTATCCCTAAAATAATAGATGATTACAACAATGCTAATTATATGAAGGTAGAGGTCAAATATTATTGGGACTGGATTGATTTGAAGCCAATTTTGTAAAATAACTAAATGTCCTGAACTTGAGATTGGCAACAGCTCTGTAATTCCCTGAGCAAGTCCCAAAATCATTGCTTGCCAAATAGTCATAGAGTAAGTTGTAAAAAATAAAATAATGGCGCAACCCGTAAGCCAGATTCTGTTTTAGGTAGTGATTTATCTATGCCTGATCATTATTGCCTTTATCTGCAGTGCAGATAAATAGAAAACAAATTCATTAAGGCAAAAATCGTCAGTTGCAGCTGGGAGGATTGCCTAATTAGCATGTTGTTTTTCAACAACAAAACTAATCAACCCATTGCTTGGTCGTTTCACCCGACGCTACTCGGATCGTCACTGTTGCTCTAACTGGATTTTTAAAAAACCCCTTGTTTGCACAAGGCACCATTTGTTTGGCTGTCTGGACTTTCCTCTTCGAGATGCGAAGCCACTACGCGATTGCGCCGATAGTTATTCTATCAGAAACAAAAAAATCAAGCTAGCGACGAGATTATTTTTGCGATATGCTGTAGCGTAGATAATACTCAATCAAAGTAGTAAGAAAGGACTTACTTATGGCATCTTCTGACAACTCTCAGTCATTACCAGCGGGAGAAAACCCCCCTCAGCTTAAGGGAGCTGACGACATTGCTCTTGAGGCAATCGCTAAATCATCTCAATCATCTTCAACTCAAAGTGATACTAATGACATAGATTTAGTTGAGTCTGAGGCTGATAAATCAGATGAGTTTGCTCAAACTTTGCATTCTCTTGAAAATGTTATTGAGTCAAAAGCAACCAAGGCAATGACGCTCAAAGAACAAATCAAGCAAAAACGCGAGATGGTCAAGAATGTTTATGAGAATGACACTCAATATCAAGAAGCAACAGAGGCTAGAGAAGAAGCGACTCAAGTTTATAAGCAAAGACGCAGTGCTCTTGAAGAAACTGCCCAAATGAGAAGTCTTCGAGAAGAAATGAGGGGGCTTAAAGAAGATTTGAAAGATATTGAAGAAAGCTTGAGTAATCACTTAATTAGTTATCATCAGCTAACTAACTCAACTAGTTTTGATACCTCAGACGGAGATCAATGGGAGTTTGATATCAAAGCAAAAGTCAAAAACAAAAAGACGTAATTAATCTTAGCTTAATTCTAATTATTTAAGTCTGGGTGATTAAAGACTATTGATTTTCGAGCGAAGACTCTCGAGGGATCTAGAAGGAACATTCTTCATGCGTTTCAAAGTCTTAAGCTTTTTTCGAAGATGTCTTTTTTCAGACAATCTTTCCGCCTTTAAAGTGGATGGTTTTTTATAGTAACGTCTGTCTCTGGCATTTTGAACTATCTCGTTGGCGGAGATTATCTTCTTGAATTTTCTGATCAAGCTTCCGGCGTTGTCTCCCTGTTTGGCTTTAACAATGATTGGCATATGATTGGTTTTTCAGTATTTTGATTAACGAGGGCATATTATAACGGTTAACAGGTTAAAATGTGAAGTAGAGCTTTTATAATTGATGATTAATAGATTCTTTTGATGAGTTTAATCACATCCTGAAGAGAGAGTGCCGATGGTGTTTGATTGCGATGCTTGAGCGATCCATTTAATAGCATTTTGCCTCCAGGATGATAAAACCAACTACCGCTCTCGTCAATTTCTTTAATTGCTTGATAAAGCGGTTTAAGATTAAAACTGGCATCAGGCCGAATTTTGATTCTAATGTGTCCTTTTTCAGGATCTTTGCGCAACACTAGCAAATATCCTTGTTTCTGAGCTTGTTTGAGAGTTTCTTCATTACTAGTTTCAAGAGCAATGCAAGCTCCGGCCGTAATGTGAAACTGAATACCACTGTTTTCAATTAAATCGTTAGCGAGAATGGTTTGTTTGAGTATTTGGTAAGCACAATCAAGGCACTTTTCACCAAATTCAAGTTGAGCCTGGTCGTTTTGAGAATCTACTAATTCGTAGCCTCTAATTAGCTCATGAATTATGAAGGTATATCTTAAGTGACTAGCATCGGGCCAATTAATTTCCTGAAAGTGATCAATCTCATTAATGAATTTAACTAGCTCTTTGAGAGCTTTATTATCATTAAGACTTGGATTTACTTGGCAAACGTGTTGATACACCAGAGATGCTGCGCACAGTTCTTGAGAAGCTCTTTCTGGTTGATGATGATCAAACTTTCCAAGCCCAGTGTCTACATGTGTAACTTGAGTTAATGAAAATCCGAGATTAGCAGCTTCGTCTTCTTGAATTCTTTCTCCAGGATTGACGAAGGTAACTTTGGCGCTTTCATAATTTTGAGAATCGAATCTTTTTAACAACCACGTAGCTCCTATGGCATCTAGATCGGGAGAGTGATGGGTTACTATAAGTTTGTTTTTCATAAAAACTAAATACAGTTGTCATTATACTTCAATCAAAAGGAGTGACCAAACCAAAAAAAACCCACTGCTTGTGGCAGTGGGCTCCTCACCGGGTTGTATGTTTAATGTAATTTGGAATATATATGATGCTGTTAAGTGAATCTATAATCTAAATATCTTGAATTAGCAATATATAACTACCTTCCAGGCTAATAAAAATATTTATTATGAGATATAATAATTCCTGAACTTTTTGCAGTTAAGTATTTGATACACCTCAAATTAGCAGAAAACGAGTCTACAAACAGATTATTTCCTCGATCTGGCTTAAGTCAACCATTTTTTCTTTATTTTCTGTTCTTTTTTTTATTTCAACTTGTGAGCCTGTTTTTTTGGAGATAACTAATCTATAGGGAATTCCCAATAGATCAGCGTCAGCAAATTTTGATCCAATTGATTCATCTTCTCTATCATCCCACAACACATCAAGTCCTTGATTGGTAAGAGTTTGATATATTTTTTCTGCTTCGGCGGGGTCAAGGTTAATGTTAATCAGGATAGCATCAAAGGGGGCTACGGTACGAGGCCAAGTAATACCTTTCTCATCGTTGTACTTTTCCACAATTACACCCATGGTGCGGGTAGTCCCCCAGCCATAGCAACCCATGATGGGGTGATGTTGGGTGCCCTCATCATCCATATAAGTCAGGTCAAAATCTTTGGTGTACTTTTGACCCAGATCAAAAACGTTGCCTACTTCTGACGCTCTAGCCAACTGGAGTTTTGAGCCTTGGCATTTGGGGCAATCATCACCTTCCTTAACCTGAGCAATTTCTTGGTTAACGCAGTAATCACAGTTGCTGCAGTAGTAGATGTCGTCTTCTCCAGCATCAGTGAGAACCATGAACTCGTATGAGATTTTTTGTGAAAAACTTCCACCAGACGCTTCTGTGGCTTTGGCGGTTAATCCCACATGCTTGTAAGCTCTAATGTAGGCTTGCTTTACCTCCTCATAAAATCTCTCAAAATCTTCTTGTGTAGTATGAAATGAGTACATGTCTTTCATCTCAAACTCTCTACCTCTCAAGATACCCGATTTAGCTCTTAATTCATCTCTAAATTTCCAATGAATTTGGTATAAAGCCAAGGGTAAATCTCGGTAGCTCAAGATAACTTCTTTTGCCAGTGGCGTTACCACCTCTTCATGACTTTGTCCAAGCGCGTACTCTTTTTTAGTACGGCTAATGACTTTAAATAACACATCAATATTATCCCAACCTCCGGTTTGCAGCCAGTTTTGTTTGGGATGCAGCATAGGCATCAAGATCTCCTGAGCTCTAAGCTGATTCATTTCATGGCGGATGGTTTCTCGAATTTTATTTAGTACTCTCAGACCCAAAGGGGTGTAGGTGTAAACGCCGGCCATCAACTGTCTAACGTATCCGGCCTGAACTAACAGCTGATGATTTTTGGTATCAGCGTCAGAAGGTGGCTGCTTGAGTGGTTTAAAGGCGAGCTGAGATAATTTCATGGAATTTTAAAATTATTAATTGTTGGTTAATTAGCGACTTTAAATCCAGTTTTGTAAATTAGAAGCAAAAACTGGAGCTACATCAAGCACCTCAAACTTACTTGGTAGTTGTTCATGTTCAATGGTGTTAGTAATTATCACTCGATCAATTTTTGACTTTTGAATTTTTTGGGTTCCACCGTCTGTTAATAGTGCGTGGCTAGAGATGAAGATTGTTTCTTTTGCTCCCGCTGCTTGTAGGCAGTCGGCTGCCTCAATCACGGTTGAGCCTGATACTATGACGTCATCTAAAATAATGGCAGTTTTATCGGTAACATCGCCGTGCAGATCAGCGGCCTCAACCTCGCCCGTAGTCAGATCTCTAGTTTTATCGATGTTGCATAAAGGAACTTCAAGTTTATTGGCAAGAACTCTGGCTCTTTTTAGTCCGCCGAAATCAGGACTGACGACTACCGATTCTTCAAGATTAAACTCTTTGGTGAGATAAGAGGTGAAAATATTGAGAGCAGATAGATAGTGAGTAGGGATGTCAAAAAAAGCAGGGATGCTGTCATTGTGCAGGTCCATCAGGAAAGCTCGTTTAACGTAGGCTTTAGAGACTAGGTTAGCGATGACTTTAGCTGATATTGGCTCCCCTTTTCTAAAAACTTTATCTTGGAGTGAGTAACCCATCCACGGAATAATAAGGCTAACGTGTCGAACACCCATTCTTTCTAGGGCATCAATCATCAGCAATGTTTCGATGATGATTTCATCGGTTGGATCAACAAATGATTGAACGATTGCTACGTTTTCTCCTTTTAATTCATCTGTGATAAAAAGGC
The DNA here is from genome assembly GCA_964463605.1 of uncultured Pseudomonadales bacterium. Classification (GTDB taxonomy): domain Bacteria; phylum Patescibacteriota; class Microgenomatia; order UBA1400; family PJMF01; genus DAOLOF01. The sequence goes on from CAYXBZ010000021.1 coordinate 7,418, forward strand.
GTTTTTCTCCATTGCTAAACTTAGATATCTCTCTATTAATTAAAGGGACTTTTAAAAGTTGAGCAATTTTTTTTGTAAGTTGCGGGTTGGCTGAGCCGGCTATAAGTTTCATGGGCGTTGATGGATGGTAATTGAGTAATGAGTAAATTAAAGTGCTATTCTATAGGATTATTGTATCAGAGTGTTGACACTAAATGGCTTGATACCTGACGGTTCTAGTCTAGCTTGATAGATTTCTCAATTTCGCCACTGGGGTGTCAAAATTAAGAAATGTGCCGATGAGAGGACTTGAACCTCCATGAGAAAATTCTCACACGCTCCTGAAGCGTGCGCGTCTACCAGTTCCGCCACATCGGCATTTTTACACCACAACTTCTAAAAAATATTATTATTGATTATTAATGTTGTCCTGCCTGCCGAAAGGCAGGTCTACCAGTTCCGCCACATCGGCAAAATTATGATTTGCCAGGTTGTTAGTGGTTAATTATATCGAAAAAATTGATATAATTGGGAATGGAAATATACGATTGCTAGTGGTAACAGTGACGCCCCAGTAGCTCAGTGGATTAGAGCGCAGGTCTTCGGAACCTGGCGTCGGGGGTTCGAGTCCCTCCTGGGGTACATTGAATATTGCAACGATTTTTATATCGTTGCAATATTAAATTTAATCTAGGCTGAAAAATTGTTTGTGAAGCAATTTTTCTTAATTACGCAACATCCCCTTTGCTGCAAATATTCCGCTAACTGCTGCTCCCACAATGTTTCCAGCCAGGCCAGGTCCATCTCCTGCCACATAGAGATTATCAATCTGGGTTTGCATGTACTCATTGATTTTTAACCGATTTCCCCGCAGTTTGATTTCAGGTGCATAAATCAGAGTTGAACCAGAATTGAGTCCTGGTAACACTCTGTCTAAGATTTCAAGACCCTCAAGGATGTTGGTAACGGTTCTATATGGTAGTGCTAGAGCGATATCTCCGGGAGTCACGTCTGTTAGCGTTGGATGTACGTAGCTTTTGTTAATTCTATCCCAAGTGCTACGTCGACCAGCTCTTAAATCTGCCAATCTTTGCAAGAGCGGTTTGTTTCCTCCAAGCAAAGATGTAGCTTTCGCTATTAATATTGCATAGTCAGTGGTATTTTCAACGGGATCAGTAAGTTGAACCTCTGTAGCAAGATCAAAATTTGAGTTAGGTGACTTACTGTTGGCATTCGAGTACCCATTTACCGAGATGTATTCACCATACTTTTCTAGTGCCACTCTGCCATGTGGACAAGGACAAAAAGTTCTAACGGTGTCATCAAAGGTAGGTGTTTGCACTGAGTAAATATTCTCATGCATTATTTTGGAGTGCTCGGCCATGATTCCTGCTGGGAACTCAACCCGAACTCCAATTTCAACTTTTTGGTAAGAGTAATCGAGGCCGATGTTTTTTGACTGAGTTTGCAACCACTTGGCTCCTACCCTTCCAGGAGCAACTAAGTACTGCTTAGCTTTGATTACCTTATCTTTAGTTTTTAAGCCAACGACCTTTTTCTTATCCACTAATATCTCTTTAACCATCGTGTCACACATGAATTTAACACCTTTTCTTTTAAGGCTGTTGACCATTTTGGTGATCACGGCTGGGAGATTGTCACTGCCGACATGTTGACATTTTCTGACGTATAGTTTAACTCCTTGTCTTTGACAAAACTCGACAAGATCTTGTGCCTGTCCATTATTTTTAGGAGTATATGGAGCCTTAACCCCAAATTTATGAAAAAGTTCATCTACATAGTTCATGTAGTCGATGTACTCACTTTTATCAACTACGTCAAGAATTTTTTCGTGGGAAAGAACTGCAGTATAGTGAAGCTTTCCATCTGAGAAAGTGCCTGCTCCACCTACACCGCACATGGCTTCTTTAGGATCTCTGTCTTTAATATGTTTGCCTCGTTCAATGATGACTACCTTTTTTCTTTTTTTGGAGTCCTTGGTTAATTCATAAGCAGCAAATAAGCCGGCTGGCCCGGCTCCGACAATGGCGACGTCGTAGGTCATGGTCGCTTTCTGCTAATTGATAAGTAACACCTCAACCAGTTTACCAGATTTATGGGTTAATTACATATGTATTAGATAGATATATTCTGATGGGGCTTATGAAAGCGCGAAGCAAATTAAAAAATTATGAGCGAGAGACGGGATTCCACTGCTCACCATTTATTGTGAATTTTTGATGGCTCCCAGTATTACTCGGGTTCATATGGCTCTTAGCCATATTCACTCGACGGCAGAACATGGATTCTCCTCCAAGCCTCGTCACTCATAATTAAGGATCCTAAAGGATCCATAATTATGAGCGAGAGACGGGATTCGAACCCGCGACCTTCTCCTTGGCAAGGAGACACTCTAGCCAGCTGAGCTACTCTCGCGTTTTTGATGTTACTTAATATATGTGCCAAGCCTTGGAGTCGAACCAAGATCCCATGTTTTTCAGACATGTGCCGTGACCACCTTGGCTAGCTTGGCATGTCTAGCAGAGCTTTATTTTAACACTGATTTTTGCGATGTTCTAGCTCTTTTTGAAAGAATCTGTCTGAATGTGACTGCTATAGGATTCGAACCTATGACCTCTTCGATGTAAGCGAAGCGCTCTAACCAACTGAGCTAAGCAGTCTTTTTTGTTAAGATGTGAGTCAGGTGGGACTCCACGACTCACCGAATTATAGCATTAAATTTTGTTGGCTCGCATGCATTACTCGGGTTTATCTCTTCTTTCAGCCGGGAAAACTCGACGGCAGAACCAATGGCCTCTCCTCAAACACCATGGCCCAAAAACATAAAAAGATCATCTTTAGTGATCTTTATATGTTTGTGAGTCAGGTGGGACTCGAACCCACGACACCCTGCTTAAGAGGCAGGTGCTCTAACCAACTGAGCTACTGACCCGCGTTACTTTCTTGTGCCCAGGAGAAGTGTTTCAGATTGCTTCGCATCTGAACACATTTCTCGCGTCCCTCTGGGACTCGATACGTAGACTTTCGTCTACGGTTCAAGTCCACCTCGATAAATTTCTCCATTTAGTCACAAATGCGACTAAATTGAAGAATGTGCCCAGGAGAGGACTTGAACCTCCACGGAAAAATCCACAGCCTCCTCAAGACTGCGCGTCTACCAGTTTCGCCACCTGGGCTTGTTATTAAGTTTCTAAATTGTTAAGTTACGATTCATCAAGACTGCGCGCCTGCCTGCCGGTAGGCAGGTCTACCAATTCCGCCACCTGGGCTTGTTATTAAGTTTCTAAATTGTTAAGTTACGATTCATCAAGACTGCGCGCCTGCCTGCCGGTAGGCAGGTCTACCAATTCCGCCACCTGGGCTTAGCGTTTATTAATGATTCTCTATCAATGGGTTATTAGCTTCACAATTTTACTCGATTTGTCTGGAAAATACAAAACAAAAAACTTCACAAATAGATAGAAAAACTGAACTTTACCAATCTGGGCTAAGTCGTTTTCGATATTTTCGATAGTAACCGTATATGGTTCGCAAGAGAATATAGGCTGGAATTGCAAGCAATCCACCCAATACTCCACCTAAAATAAATCCTGAAAGAATACTTAGGATGCTTATAAGTGGATTAACATCGGCATTAGTTTTCATAACTCTAGGTGTAATAAGATTGCTTTCTGCTTGCTGGAGAATAATATAAAAGATTAAAACAACTAGCGCTGTGATGTGGTCTCCATGAATCCAAGCAATTACTATGGCTGGTACCGCTGCTAGAGTTGGGCCAAGGTTTGGTAAGATTTCAAGCATTAAAGCTAGTAGGCCGAGTGGTAGCGCGTACGGAATTCCAATAATTTCTAATCCTAAATAGGTTAATCCACCAACAAGTAGCATAATAATTATTTGGCCACGAATCCATCCGCCCAATTGGTTTTCAATATCATTTAAAAACTTCTTGGCTATTTTGAAATGATGTTTATTGTTAGTAAACCAACCAATCTTTTTGTAAAGGTTTGGTTCATCAACCATTAAATAAAAAGAGATTACCAATAGGGTTAAAAAGGTAAACAAGCTTTTAAATGTTGAGTTGATGATCGACAAGAGTGTATTAATGGAGCCGCTGTAGCTAGCTGCTAATTGATTTAATTCTTGAGCAGTAAATCTGAGGTTAGACAGTTCTTCTTGAAAATATGGCAACTGTATCGTTTTCAACAATTGAGTAAGTTGGGTGGCAAGCGGTGGTATCAGTAGGGCTAGAATTGACGAAATAAAAACAAGTAGCAACATGTAAATAATAAAAATACTCAGAACTCTAGACTTAATTTTTTTCTGAATTTTATTAACCATGGGGTTGAGGGCAACCATCAAGATAAAACCCATAAAAAGTGTGATGATGATTTCTCTGATTCGATAAATAAAGAATAAACTCAAAAAAAAGAATGTGGTGAAGACAACAATTGACGGAGAGATGGCAATCACTGTTTTTTTTCTATTAAGGAGATTAAGCATGGTATTTGCTGATTTAAAAATTTATTAAATTTTGCTACATTTAACCAAACTGCATAAGTTGTTAACTTGAGCAGCAGTTTAAGTATAATTGATTTTTTTATAGATTTCTAGATTGGAGCTATATGAAAATATAGAAATACTATTCACTAGTGGTCTTTTTACAAGTTGAGTGGATTGTGTTTAAGTATCGAGTTCAATTAATTCTGATATATTGTTTTTTGAGTCAACCGTTAACCAACAATCCGGTTTATACTTCTTAAACCAAGTTAATTGTCTTTTGGCATAAGAGAGTTCTTCCTTGATCCATTCATTTTCTAACTGCTTTATTGTAATTTTTTCTTGCAAATAGCTTTGAATCAAACTAAAGCCAGCTGCAGTAAAGGAGGGCAAAGTTTTTTCCTGGTCCTCAAATTTTTTAACAACTTTCTCAACTTCTTGAATAGCGCCTGACTCAATTCTCTTCTCAACTCTTTGGCGAATCTGATCATCTAAGTACTCTAAGTCAGCATTTATTGCTATCATTTTGTATAGATAAGGATGATCGAGCTTGAGCTGCGAGCGTGATGCTGCTCTTTTCTTTTGAGCTTGTGCTATTTCAATAGCACGAATCAGTCTTCTTGGGTTATTTATGTCTGACTCATTCATCTGAGAGATTTTTGCTGGAGCTATTTCACGAAGCCAGTCTTGGAGTTCTTCTAAAGATAATTCTTCTGCCTTTTCTCTTATTATTGGGTTTGGTTTAACATAAATTGACTTATCTGCCGAAAGTAACTGCTGATGATAAAGTCCAGTTCCACCCACTACAATTGGCAGTTGATTTTTATCCCAAGCTTTATTGATTTTCTGAATGGCTAGATCTCTAAAGTGGGCCACCGACCATTCGTCGTCAGGATTAATGATAGACACTCCATGAATTTGAATGGGAAGTGTTTTATGTTGAAAATAATCGTATGGTTGATGTTTAACTCTTGTAAAACTTGGTGGAATGTCAGCTCCGGTTAATATTTCTAATCCCTGATAAACCTGTTTTGAGTCGGCAGAGATTAAAATCACACCTTTGTATTTTTTGGAATCAATCACTTCCTCTGCTAACTTGAGAGCTAGGCTAGTTTTGCCTGTTGCGGTCAGACCGGCGATTGAAAGCAACAACCTGTTGGAATTTGACATAACTTATACTACCTTGGGTCGATGTGACATATGAGGCTGGTTGATGATCTTTTCTAAAATATGCCAGCGCTTATCTTTTATTTGAGGTGATACGTCGTCTTCGTAAAGCTTACTAGCAACGGTACCGGGACGTGGAGAGTACTTATTGATAAAACCAACCTGCCAATTAACTTTTTTTGCCAGCTCTACAGTTTGTTGAAATTCCTCATCTGTTTCACCAGGAAAACCAACAATAAGGTCTGTTCCAAGTGTGATAGTAGGATCAGTTTTTCTGAGTTTGTTGACTATTCTTAGGTAGTCATTTTGAGTATAACCACGATTCATTCTCTTCAATACGCTGTCGCTACCAGACTGAACTGGCAGATGTATGTAGCGGTCTATCTTTTTGTTTTGGCCAATCTCCTCTATCAACTCATCGTGAAAATCCCACGGGTTAGCTGAGATAAAGCGAATGATTTTAATTTCAGGCACACTTGAGATGGTTTGCAACAGCTTCACAAAAGGAGGGGTACCTTTTGGTTTTAGGTATTGTGATTGATTGCTTGGTAGTTGATCTCGATGAAAATCTTTGTTACTCAGCAGCATTTTGCGTAAACTGACACCAACTTTTTCCAGTCCCCACGAGTTTACATTTTGCCCAAGTAGGGTGATCTCTTCATAGCCTTGCTCAGCCAATGATTTCACCTCGCTCATTATTTTCTCAAGTGGACGCGACTCTTCTCTTCCCCGAGCATAAGGCACAATGCAATAGGTACAAAAAGAGTTACAGCCGATTGAAATTGGAACAAAGGCATGTTTTTTGTTGGTTCTTTTGGGTTGGATGTTGAAACCCACTTCTCTTATATCAAGTACTTCGTCAATGTCAGGTTCCATCTGCCTAAGTTTTTCGGCAGAATGGTGGATCATGCAGCCGGTGATGATAATCTTTGGTTTTGGTTTGCTCTGTTCCTGGTAGTGTTTTACTATTTTGTGGATGAAAGCACGGATGCGATCCTCCACTCTTTTTCGAACAGAACAGGTGTTAATGATTAGTTGGTCACAATCTTCCCAGCTCTTAGCAGGCTTGAAATGACGCTCCTCCAGATCAGCAGCAATACGCTCGCTGTCTGCCTTGTTCATTTGGCAGCCATAGGTTTGGATGTAGTAAGTTTGTTTCATCTTGGAATGGTCTATTATATAATAGTGGATATGTCAGAAGGAGAGCCTACACAAACTGATTTTTTT
>CAYXBZ010000022.1:0-14137 GCA_964463605.1 uncultured Pseudomonadales bacterium
ATTAAGGGTTCGCCACGGTGCGGGAAAACCGCGCGCCGGGCGGCGAGAGACAGATCGCCAGTAATGGTTTCATGATCTCAGAACACTGCCCGTCAAGCCAGCAAAGTCAGCAGCGCCCGAAGCGGGAGACCTTAACTCTTCTTTTGATGAGAAAGGCCCTTCTACGGTGAGGTTGGCGATGAGGACTAAGTCGTAACAAGGTATCCGTACTGGAAGGTGCGGATGGATCACCTCCTTTCTAAGGAGATTGGTAGGGGCACACGACCCCCTTCTCCAGGCCCGCAGCAATGCAGGCGAAACAAAATCCTACAGACGTCAAAAGTCTATAGGTCGATTTTTATCACCGTGTTTGTATCACATAAGCATAACTAAGACTGTCTCTTTTGTTTTGGTTTTAACTTAAAAAGTTAAACCATATCATCAAACTTATTCAAAAATATAATTGTTTGAATCATAAGTTTTGAACCACAAGCTCCTCAAATATTATCCTACATTTAAATCTATCAAAAGATATATTTATATATCTTTATATATTGGTATTGTGCAACCGATGCTTATTAACATCTCAAACAATATCACTTGAATCTATCTTAATCAATCAATATATTACTCTCTATATCAATCCTTTTGCTTTTTTCTTCATTTTGGCAGTCTTTGAACTATTCTGCTAAAAAAACCCTTCACAGAATTCAGTGAGAAAGATAAAATAGAATGAAGTAATAAAAAAATAAATTCGCAAATTAGTAATGATATTAGATATGAGCTCATTTCTGAGGGGTTTCACCCCTCAGCGTTTTGTCTTGCTTTGCAAGATCAAAGCCTGCTCCCCTGTCGCTTACGGGGTATTAGACCCCGAAGCTCCACTAGGGGGGATCCCCCTAGACCCCCATTCTGATTTGTTCCCCGTCCCGCTTAGCGGGACTACGGGGTATAATCAGAATTAACAAACTAGCAATAAAAAAGATATGAATCTTGAGAAATTTACCACCAAATCAGCCGAAGCTATCCAAGAGTCACTTCAGTTGGCACTTAAATTACAACACGCAACCATTGAACCACTTCATCTACTTCAGGCTCTTCTCGCTCAAACTGATGGCATTGTTCCCTCACTTTTGCAAAAACTAGAGATTAGTTCTGACAATATTTCTAAACAAATCGATAGCGCACTTAACGATCTCCCCTCAGCCTCTCAAAACACTCAGCCCTATTTATCTTCAGAACTCAATAAAGTGATTAATCAGGCAGAGTCTGAAGCCGGTAAATTAAATGATGAGTTTATTAGCACCGAGCACTTATTTTTAGCTCTACTAGACCAGAATCAAATTCAGAAACTATTACATATTTCCAAAAAAGAAGTTAGTCAGGCTTTAGAGAAAGTAAGAGGGAATCAAAAAGTCACCGATCGTGATCCCGAAGGTAAATATCAAGCATTAGAAAAATATACTCAAGACATAACTCGATTAGCTCAGCAAGGAAAAATAGATCCCGTGATTGGAAGAGAGGAGGAAATTCGCCGCATTACTCAAATTCTTTCCCGAAGAACCAAGAATAACCCTGTGCTAGTGGGAGAACCAGGTACAGGGAAAACTGCCATTGTCGAAGGTCTTGCTAAAAAAATTATTGACGGTGATGTGCCGGATGCACTTAAGAGCAAACGAATTTTAAACCTACAGATCGGCACTTTGTTGGCCGGTGCTAAATATCGCGGTGAGTTTGAAGATCGACTCAAAGCAGTTATTAAAGAAGTTGAAAAGTCAGATGGTCAAATTATTTTGTTTGTGGATGAACTACACACCATCGTGGGTGCAGGCGCTGCCGAAGGCAGCGCCGATGCAGGCAACATGCTCAAACCAGCTTTAGCTAGAGGTACATTGCGCATGATTGGTGCCACCACCATCAAAGAATATCGAAAATATATTGAAAAAGACGCTGCTCTAGAGCGACGCTTTCAACCAGTTCCAGTTGAAGAACCAAGCTTGGATGAAGCCATCTCCATTCTTAGAGGAATTAAAGATAAGTACGAGGCTCATCACGGAGTGCGCATTCGCGACGCTGCACTTGTGGCGGCCGCGCAGTTATCAAACCGCTACGTGAGTGATCGCTTTCTGCCAGATAAAGCTATTGACCTAATGGATGAAGCCGCGGCCGCCATTCGCATCGAGATTGATAGTAAGCCAGAAGAGATTGATTTGTTGGAGAAACAAATTCGTCAGCTAGAGATTGAAAAGGAAGCTCTTAAAAAAGAAAAAGATGAGGCTAGCAAAAATAGACTCAAAGAAATCGAGGGGCAATTAGCGGAGTTAAAAGAAAGTCATCAGCAACTTAACCTCCGCTGGCAAAATGAGAAAAAGATCTTGGATGCAGTCAAAGAAGTTAACAAGGAGTTAGACAATCTTCGCGAGGAAGCTCAAAGAGCAGAACGAAATTATGATCTGCAAAAAGCAGCTGAGATTAACTACGGCCAAATTCCCAAACTAGAGAAAGAGCTTAAAGAAAAACAGAAAAAACTGGGCGAAATTCAGCAAGACAGCAAACTACTTAAAGAAGAGGTTGCGGCCGAAGACATTGCTCGAATAGTGGCCCGCTGGACAGGCATTCCCGTTGAAAAAATGTTGGAAACCGAGAAAGAGAAGCTGCTTAATTTAGAAGAGGAGTTAGCTAAACGAGTTATTGGACAAGAAGAAGCAATTAAAGCTGTCTCTAATGCTGTCAGACGTAATCGAGCTGGTATTGGAGAACCTAACCGTCCTATTGGTTCGTTCATTTTTTTGGGACCAACTGGTGTGGGTAAAACTGAGTTAGCCAAAACCTTAGCCTGGTATTTATTTGATGATCCCGACAAACTGATTCGCATCGATATGAGTGAATACATGGAAAAACATGCGGTGGCTCGCCTGATCGGCTCGCCACCTGGCTACGTGGGTTACGAGGAAGGTGGCCAACTTACCGAAGCCATCCGCAACCATCCATACAGCGTAATTTTGCTTGATGAAATCGAGAAGGCTCATGGCGAAGTGTTTAATGTACTTTTGCAAGTGTTGGATGATGGTCGTCTCACCGACTCTAAAGGTCGTACCGTAGACTTCAAGAACTCAGTTATCATCATGACTTCCAATTTAGGTAGCGATCTGATTGCCCAGCATGCTGGAGACAAGGAAAAACAAGAAGCAGCAGTTTTACAGGCGTTGAAAACTGAGTTTAGGCCTGAGTTTCTTAATCGGGTTGATGACGTCATCATCTTTCAACCTTTAACCAAAGATCAAATCAGAGAAATTGTTAAACTGCAGATAAAAGAACTCAACAAGCAAGTGGCAGCTGAAGATATTGAATTAGAACTTAGCGATACTGCTATTGACCACTTTGCTGAGGCTGGCTTTGATCCTGTTTATGGAGCTAGACCGCTCAAAAGGCTAATGCAGAAGGAGATTCTTGATGTTTTGGCGATGAAGCTGGTGAGAGAAGAGATTAAACCTCACAGCAAGATCAAGATTGACTGGGATGGCAAAAGAGTCGTGGTAGAGTAGCGTAAACCAGCCTTGTATGCTAAAATTACATTCTGTTATTTAGGGTGACTAGCTCAGGTGGTTAGAGCGCTATCCTGATAAGATAGAGGTCAATGGTTCGAGTCCATTGTCACCCACAGGTTCGCTTATGTCTGCTCGTCGCTTGCGGTGCTTCGCACCGAGGCTTCCTCGCAGACACAAGATCGCAATAAGCATCCCTCCCAAAAAGCCACAAAAACAACTCTTTTACACTTGCCAATTAGCACTCTCACGTGTAGAATGCTAATTCAATCAATTTAATTCAAAATGAATTAAATTTTGAATAAAAAGCAAAAAATCAGTTAAATTTATCACAAAATTACACAAAAACTCTTATGGAAGACAAAGAAAAAAGCAAAAGTGCCAAGAATCAATCTCAAAAAATAAAGAAGGGTGATCTAGGATCGCTTTTAAAACAAGCAAAAGTCCAAGAAATTGCCAAAAGGGAAGAGGTGAAAAAAAAGCAAGACAAAAAAATTAAGAATAACCTTCCAACAAATAATTTTTCACTGCCAGTAATTCCTATTAGACAGGGCTTGCTCTTTCCTCATACCGAAAGCGTTATGACTTTTGGTCGTTCCTTCTCGGTAAAAGCCATCAAGAGTGCTGCCGAAAATCAAAAGTTGGTAGTTTTGGTTTCTCAAAAGAAATCTAGCACTGATAATCCAACCATCGATGATCTTTATGATGTTGGAGTGTTAGCAGTAATCGAGCGAACATTAAAAACAGATGATAATCTGAGTGCCTTGGTTCGTGGAATTGCTCGAGTAGAGATTATTAACTATCTTCAAGTTAAACCCTATTTCAAAGCTCAAATTTCTAAATTGGAGAATGAGCTTGATGAAGATCAGGAAGAAATGGTGCTGGCTTCTCACTTAAAAAAAACTTTTCAAAAGATTGTTCAAATGGGAAAGCCTGTTGAGTTCTTGAGTTTTATTAAACTAATGAGCGGCATTGATCCTAGCGAGATGACAGATCAAATTGCTGTCACACTCAATCTATCTACAGAAAATAAGCAAGATCTGCTTGAAACAATCAATGTCAAAGACAGAATGAAAAAGGTGCTCAAACACTTGAATCATGAGCTTAATATTATCGAAGTTGAGAAAGATGTTGTTCATAAAACTCAACAAAAGTTTGATAAACACATGCGTGAAAGTGTTTTAAGAGAGCGCTTAAAAACTATTCAAAAAGAACTTGGTGAGTATGAAGATAGTACCGATCTAGCTCAACAGTTTAAACAAAAATTAAGCAAAGCTTCCTTTCCAGTTGAAGTCAAAAAGAAGGTAAAAAAAGAGATCTCTCGTTTAGAGAGTATGTCACCCAACAATCCTGAAAGCAATTACGTTAGTACTTGGCTAGAAACCATGTTTGAGGTACCTTGGAAAAACAGCCCTTCTAAAGTGAGTTTGACTAAAGCAAAAAAGACACTTGATACAAGCCATTACGGACTTGAAGATGTTAAAGAAAGAATTCTGGAGTACATCGCAGTATTGCAGCTTAAAAACAAACAACAATCCAAGTCCAAACAGAAAAAAGATGATAAAAAGGGTTTGCCAACTATTCTTTGTTTTGTTGGACCTCCGGGTGTTGGCAAAACTAGCATTGGACAAGCAATTGCTCAAGCACTTGATCGCAAGTTTACCAAGGTGTCACTGGGTGGAATTCGGGATGAAGCTGAGATTAGAGGTCACAGACGAACCTATGTTGGAGCCATGCCAGGAAGAATCATTAAGGGAATTATTGCAGCAAAAAGCAAAAACCCTGTTTTTATTCTTGATGAGATCGACAAGGTTGGCAAAGATTTTCGCGGAGATCCCTCGGCAGCATTGCTTGAAGTTCTTGATCCAGAGCAAAATCATAGTTTTTCTGATCACTATCTTGATGTCGACTATGATCTGTCAGATGTCATCTTTATTACCACCGCCAATACTCTAGAAACAATCCCTCCTGCTTTAAAAGATCGACTCGAAATTATTCGTTATCCTGGATATACCTTTGACGAAAAATTTAACATTGCCAAAAACCATCTTCTGGAAAAGGTTCTTGAAAATAACGCTCTATCAAAAGAGCAGATGTCATTTACCAATGCTGGTTTGAAAAAGATCATCCAGCGCTACACAAAAGAGGCCGGAGTGAGAGAGTTAGAGAGAAAGTTGGGGAAAATTGCTCGCAAACTAGCAAAAGAGCTAGTTTCAAGCAACAAAACATCTAAAAGTGCTTCAAAAAGAATTAATCCTAAATTAGTCAGAGAGTTACTAGGTCCTGAAGAGTTTGATCTGTCGATGGCTGAAGAAAGCAATCAAGTTGGAGTAGCTACTGGACTTGCCTGGACTCCCGTAGGCGGAGATATTTTATTTGTAGAGACTGCCTTAGTTCCAGGAAAAGGAAAGATTTTATTAACCGGCAAACTTGGGGAGGTAATGCAAGAATCAGCTCAAGCAGCTTTAACTTTTGTTAAGTCTCATGCTGATGAGCTTAAGATTGACTCAAAACTGTTTGAAGAGACCAATATTCATATACATGTACCTGAAGGAGCTATTTCAAAAGATGGGCCTTCAGCCGGCATTGCTTTGGCCACCGCCATTGCTTCAGCTTTTACTAAGAAGCCTGTACCCAAAGATCTAGCAATGACCGGCGAAATTACTTTGAGAGGCAGAGTGTTGAGAATAGGCGGACTCAAGGAAAAAGCCATTGCCGCTCATTTAGCTGGCATCTCAAGAGTTATTATTCCTCAAGAAAATGAAAGAGACTTAGAAGAAATTCCCAAAGAAGTCAAACAAGATATCGAGTTTATTCCTGTATCTTTGGCCACAGAAGTGCTCAAGATAGCCTTTTCGCAAAAAAAGAGTAAGTCCAAGAAATAAAATAAGTGCAATAATCAGCTGCTCTTGATACAATACAGTCATGGGAAAAAAACTTGCGTACTTTCTAGCAATTGTTGTAATAATTTTAGTGGCAAGCGCTATTTATTTTGTCAATCCATTTCAAAAACAGGCTCAAGCTGGATTGCAAATTGTAGTTTACGAAGCCGATGCATCACTCTTTTTAGATGATCAATATTTAGATAAAGCGCCCTATATTAATAGAACTATTCGCCCTGGAAATTACCAACTTAACATTGTTCCAGATAACAGTGAACTGTTGTCAAAAAATCTGTCGATCACCCTTAATCCAGGAACCTTGACGGTTGTTTATTGGAAACCAGCCAACACTCAAGAAAAAAGTAGCGGTTTAACCTATGAGCTTGAACCCATTTCTAACCGACACTCGGGAGAGCTTCAGATCATCTCTGAGCCTCATGAAGCCATTATTTATCTAGGAGATCGAACACAAGAATTTGCTCCTCACATTTTTCGAGATTTAGAGCCCGGCGATCATACAGCTCAAATCATGTTGCCTGGTTATGAAGATCACGAACAAAAGTTTAGTATTTCAGCTGGATATAGGCTCAAGATTACCGTTAAACTTGCTCAAGCTGATACAGACACAATATTACAAGACTCTTCTGAAGAAACTTTCCAAGAAGAGGATGAGCAATCATCAGCTGAAAATGACATTGGCGCCTCCTCAACACTAACAATACTCTCTACAAATTTCTTTCAAAATGACAAAGAGGTATTGAGAGTCAGAGATGATAGTTCGATCGCCGGAAACTCTGTTGGCTTTGTGGAAGTGGGAACAGTCTTAACTTATCAAGAAATTCAAAATGGTTGGTACTTTATTTCCTTTAAGGACACTATCGATGCCACATCTAAAGAAGGATGGGTAAGTGGACAATTTGTTGACGCAACTTCTCAAGAAGATTCTTCAACAGATGAGAGTGAGGATAACGAGCTCCTCTTGACTGAATAGAGAATGAATAAATTCGCAAATTAGTAATGGTATTAGATATGAGCTCATTTCTGAGGGGTTTCACCCCTCAGCGTTTTGTCTTGTCCCGCTAAGCGGGAGGACAAGATCAAAATCTGCTCCCCTGTCGCTTACGGGGGTATTTCACTCTATGAAGTGATTATCCATCTATAACTATTATTTATTAATTGAGGGTGAAGACCCTCAAAGCTCCACTAGGGGGAATCCCCCTAGGACCCCCATTCTGATTTGTTCCCCATAGCAAGCTACGGGGTATAATCAGAATTAATCTGGATTATTAAACTTTTTGTGTATTCCCGACCAACCATCGGGATGTTTGTGATGCCAGCGATCAATAATTAGCATCAATCTCTGAGATTTTTCAAAAAATATCGACAGAATGTTAGTTGTTAAAAAACAACTAAAGAAAAACCAATAAGTAATAAAGCGCATATTAAATTCGATACTCAACAAAAAATACATTGCCAAATGAGCAAAAAAATGAAAAGCAAACATTAATCGATTGATTTTCATAAACTTGCTTTTAGTAAAGTTTGATAGCCAAACTGCGATAAAAAGCACTCCTCCAGATAATCCGCCTGCAGGCAACAACGCTAAAAACCAGACTCTTGAGAGCTCTACATCAAGAGGAAAATACACATTCAGTAGCGAAAGAACTGTCGCTACCAATAGTGCAAAAAAATATAGCCCCAGATGAGAAATCCAGAGATGGATCACCTCTGAGAGCTGAAAAACATCGTAGAGAGGATCCCTATATCTCCTAATCTCAAAATTTTTTGTAATGAAATGGATAATTACAAAAGAATAAACAAATAATCCCAACAAAGATACCGCCGTATCAATGATAAATAAGTTTGTTTGACCAAGAAGATGGGCTTCACTTTGTAACAGGTAATAAACAAAAGTTTTTGTCCAAACAAAGACAAGCGGAGCAATAATGAAAGCATAGATAAATTGAACCAGATCAAATTTCAGGAACCTTTTTTTACCCGTATATCTATAAAGAAACAAGCCACTCGAGAGGATAAAGATAAGTGATAAGAAAAATAATTGAATCATATTTTCGATCAAGTATAAACAGAGTTAAATAACTATGGCGACTGACCATTTATTTCACTATTTTCTTTGACTTCAATAATTTGGATATTATCAGATTGAAAAACTATTGCCCCCAAACTCTCTAGTCCTGAGTAATCAAGATTTTCATAAGCCTCCACTTCCTTACTACCAACAAATATATATTTAATCTGATATTGCCATATAAGCCACCTGCTTTTAAAAGAATTAGGATTTTCATAAATCTCTCTAACTTCTTCGGTTCTTTGGGCTGGAATGTCAAAGCCTCCCCGCCAAAGCCACTCATGAACTCTCCAACCCAAAACGGTAGGAAAACCGGTAAACGTAGAAACACGAGCATAAGTAGTATAACTCTCACCTACAGCTTCCAATACAACCGGCCTCCCCTTAGCATTTTCACGCAACCACACAATTCCCTGATAATCTCCAGGAACTTCAGTTTGAAGCCAGGCAAGACCATCGAGTCCTCGATACGTTTCAAGTTTTCCATAAAAATCTCTGTAGCCAAAGAATGAATAATAACTCACCCAAACAATAAACACTGTAACCAAAATCTTGATTGATAATTGAAACCAAATTGAAAATTGCTTCTGAAATATTTGATCACAAAGGATCCCAGCCAACCAAGAAATCGTTAAAGTCATCATTATAAAAGCTTGAAAAGTCAGCTTAAACATCGTATTTGCTCTGGGATGATCTGGATAAATATCTTTCATAAAAATCAACTCGGGTAAAATTAGCAAAATCACCGAAGTGATTGTCATGGCTACTATTAACAATCTGCTTGAAGAAGTTTTTTTACTTTTTTTTGATAGCCTAAAAGCAGTAATTAAGGCAAAAATACTAACTAAGAGATGAGGACCCCACAACACCGACAATTGCCAGACAGGGGATCTTTCGTAGGCCCATTTCACTCCTTCACTAATCGACACGAAGTTCAGTAGCCAAGGAGAAGCAGTTAATAGAGCAGTTGCAATCATTATTAGGGCACTGGTAGTTAAATCCTGAAAATATTTACCTCCTTTTGAGAGCAAAAGAAGGCCAATGATCAACAATAGTAAAGAATAAATCAGAAAATCCCAGGTGCTAGTACTAATGGCTAAACCAAGCAATAAACCCGTAAGAGCCGCAAAACACAAATGCTTTTTCACAATAATTTGTTTTTTTCGATATTTTTCTCTTAATTCAAGATAAATCTGATAGGCTTTACTATCGAGAAGATGAATGCATTTTTTAAAGAACTGAACCACTTGCTGGCCAATCGATAAACTTGTCTTGAAGTTGTCAGCATCTTCAATTAAACAATCTAACCAGATATAAATATTAAAAATGATAAAAAGAACAAGAGGCATACTCCAAACATGAGCATGTAGATCGCTCACAATAAAACTGTAAGCAGGAAACTCATGAATAGTACGCTCAATAAATCTGGTGGCGTCTGGATACCAATAGCCATCAAATGAGCCGTTAGATAAAAAATACCAAGTAGCATGACCGTTGCCAGCCAAAACCAACAACGCCCCTCCTAAAATTGTCGCCTTGATTCCAGTTAAACTTTTTAAGGTATAAAATTTAGGCGTTTTGTACTTTGATCTTTGAATAGAGTAGACCAAATTCAAGCTGACGCTGGCTGCTTGAATGGCAACCATACCCATAATCATCCCCAGCAAAAGATTGTAGCTTACCTCAACTGAAGTGGCGCTAAACTGAGTAAAAATGGCCCCCATAAAATGGCCAAAGGTGTAGTAGTTTATCTTTTCACCAGCCAGCCAGATGTCTTCAGCCGGCAGAGTAGGGGAGTTGAGATAACCAGCAATAAACCCCACATCCATAAATTTTTCTAAACCCTCAACTCTGGGCTGATGCGCTCTAACCAAACACAAAAAAACAAAAAAAACTAAAAAGATTAATTCTTGAGTTACAATCAGTTTCCAGCGCTTGGCAAAAAACTGTTTAATTAACGAAAAGTTTTTTCGCAAAATAAAGTTTGCCCAAACTGACAATAAAAAAAACAAGAAATAGATAAAAAGTGATTGATTGGCGGGAATGCTCAAATGACCTAAAAACCAGATTGTAGTTGAAAGCAACAGCCACGTAACAAGCCGACCAAAACCCCAGCCTGCGTCAGCAGCTTTGTTAGCATATAATTTAAAAATGATGGGAAAGCTGACAAGCTGCCATGCAAGCAGCACTATCCAAGAAATAAAAATTAATAGTAAGTCGCTCAACATACTCCGGCTATCATAACAAAAAATAATTCATCGAGAAATGACAAATTAGGTTCGATGATTATATGGTATGACAAATAAAAATAAACATACCTACAGCATAATAATTGCCACCATAGTTGTATTACTGATTGGCATTTTTTTTAGATTTACCAGCCTCAACTGGGATCAGGGTCACCATCTACACCCCGATGAAAGATTTCTAAACATGTTAATTAACGACCTTGATATACCAGAAAGCTGGCAAGAATACTTTGATCCTCAACAGTCTTCACTCAACCCGCGCAACCATCAGCGAGATTTTTTTGTTTATGGCAACTGGCCAATAACCATTGGGAAATATGCCTCGGTTTTTTTTAAAACTGATGGTCTGGAAGAGATCGCTCTCAATGGACGTCATCTCTCTGCAGCAGCTGACACAATAACTATTATTTTTGTTTTTTTGACAGTGTATTTACTTGAGAAAAAAGTAGAGGATAAGACCAATCTCATCAACAAAAATACTAAAATTTGGGCAGCTTTGGTTTATGCTTTGTTAGTATTGCCTATTCAACAGTCTCATTTTTTCACTACTGATACCTTCTTAAATCTATTTTGTTTTAGCAGCACCTTTTTTCTTTTACTTTTTTTCTTTGAGGATGATAAAAGCAAGAAAAATAAATATATTCCACCAATGAAACAACTCTTGCCTCTAGTCATTAGTGCTTTGCTGTTTGGCTTTGCTCTTGGCTCAAAAATTAGTGCTATCTTGTTTGCGCCACTTTTGTTAGGCCTAATTGTTTTAAAAAACTTTGCTGCGTTTTATCAGAATAAGAATAAAGCTATCGCTGGCTTTTTTACAGCTACCCTGATTTTCACATTGATCGCTTATCTGTCGCTGAGAGTTGCTTCACCTTACATGTTTGCCAACAAGAACTTGCTCAGTCCAACTCTTGAACCAGCCTTTTTACAAAATTTAAAGCAGCTGAAATCTTGGGAGGGAAATGCTGTTTGGTTTCCTCCAGCGATTCAATGGATCAACCGGCCTGTTACTTTTGGAGTAGTTAATTTAGCTTTTTTTGGCATGGGCCTGGCCTCTTTTTCGTTCCTGCTAATCGGAGCAATTATGATAATTTTGCCAGTCAAATCATGGGTGATTGCTTTAATAGATGAAAAATTTAAACTAAAGAACACCTCAAATAATCAACTGATGATGCTAGTTTTGCTTATTCTTCTCTGGTTAACAAGCTTTTTGCTTTACTACACAACTCAATTTGTTACTACCCTTCGATATTTTTTACCAATCTATTCGTTTTTGGCAATCTTAGCCAGTATAGGCATCACCGGACTGCTAAACTGGATTAAGTATAAAACCCTTTCTACCGGACTCATTTTTCTGTCCTTAGCTGTGTGGCCTTTAATGTTTATCAGCGTTTACTTCCATCCCCATTCAAGAGTCCAGGCTTCTCAATGGATTTATAGTCATATACCTCTAGATTCAACTATTTTGGTTGAACATTGGGATGATGCTTTACCCCTTCATTTGCCAGAATACTCTTATCGTTATGAAATAATTCAGTTGCCGGTTTTTGATCCAGATACTCAAGAGAAGTGGGAAACAATAAACAATCAGCTTTCAATCGCCGATTATTATATTCTGACATCAAATCGTGCCTGGAATAGTATCCCTAGGGTGCCAGAAAAATACCCTCTTATGAGTCAGTTTTATATCGATCTGTTTGAGGGAAAAACAGACTATCAACTCGTAACTGTTTTTCAATCGTTTCCCGGACTCAAATACTTGGGATTGCCTATTGAGTTTGATGATAATTGGGCAGAGGAAGCTTTCACCGTCTACGACCATCCCCAAGTGCATATTTTTGCCAATACTGGAAAACTGAATCGAAAAGCTGAATAATTACCCCTCAAGAAATGCTGTCAGTGAGTTTTTAGCTGATTCATAATTAAAATATGATTCTACTTTGTCATATCTATTTTGATAATAGTTCTTGTCTTGCCCAAGATGCTCAATCATGCACATTAGAGTCTTCTCTAGGTCACTGGAATTTTCACTTACAAATGTTTCTCCATATCCAGTTTTTTTCACAACATCGCGAGCTCCAGGTATGTCTGATACCAGTACAGGACAGCCATACCTCATCGCCTCTGCTTGAACCAAGCCAAAACATTCAGACCTTGAAGGGAGAATAAAAATATCAAGATTGCTGTAGAAACATGCTAGTTGATTGTCATCAAGCAGTCCCATCATGGTAATGGAGTCACTAAAATCGTTAAATACATCAGCATAGTGCTGAAAAGTCTTTTCGTAAGTCACTTGAGTTTCTCCGGCAAATACTAGATGAACTCCTGCTTTCTTTAATTGAGATCTTTTTACAACCTCAAAAAGTATATCAAACCCCTTTTCTTCTACAAATCTACCAGCAAAACCAATCAAATAATCATGTTTGCGACGAAGAGCTTTTAGCATAAGAGACACATCAGTCTTGCTGTTTCTCTTTTCAAGCTCTCGCTGAATAAAATAGGGAAGGGGAATCAATAAGCCTTTGGCCTTATGTTTATGTGCAGGCAGTAATCTAGAATGATCAATATAGTCCGTGGTGTATGAAAAAATACCGTCAGCTAAAGAAAAACTTAGGTCGGTCATCAAGTCAAATAATAGCTGCACAAATCGATTAATAATGCCCTTAGGTAAAATTAGATCTCCTTGATGTAAGATAAATAATTTCTTACGCCACAGCTTAGCAAACAGAGAGATAAATAATACATAACTGCACGGAGAATTGATCAATACACTATCTGCTTCCTTAACATGACAAAAAGATTTGAACAGAAGTAAAAGGGATATATAGGTTCTACTTAATTTAAAATGAGGATCAAATCTATTAATTTTAACCCCATCTCTACTTTGACGGTGTTTAAGTTTTTGATCATAACGAATCGTCAAGACAGTAAACTGAAAATTGTCTTTTAAAGCTTGAGTTAAGTAATCTACCGACTTGGATATACCGGTCCAGTGAGGATAAAAAAAGTCACTTACTAGCAAAACTTTTTTCATTGGATGTAGTAAGATTCTGAATAATTTCGATAGCGCTTTTTAAATTGGATACTTTAGAGTGATATTTAATCCGGTAATCAAGTATATTACTAACCCAAATCACCTGGGCATTACAAATTTCGCCACCTTTTTGGCGACAACTATCGTCCAAATACCTAACAATATCCCAATTATCTTCTACAAAAACTTCCAGACCTAAATCCTTTATCAACCTCTCTTTAAACAGATGAGGTTGCTCATCATCGCTGTTCATAAAACACTCAACAAATAACTCGTCAGCTTTCATCTTCTTTTTCCATTTCAAGTAATCTTTTTTGAGATGACCAAACCGACCAGTGATCATATAAGGTTCAATCAGCTTC
>CAYXBZ010000023.1:0-14117 GCA_964463605.1 uncultured Pseudomonadales bacterium
ACCAGTGACCTTCACGATGTCAACGTGACACTCTAACCAGCTGAGCTAACTGCCCTTGTTTGACCACGATTTTCTTGATGTTAGATAATCAAAAAATTTCTAATTATGTCTTGTTAATTAAGTTCATTAGTATACTAGAAATAGTGATAATCTGCAAAAGTTGGTTCAAAATATTCAGATGAGGATATCACGCGCCAAAAGCATTGCTTCGTTCATGATGCAACATGTCGTGAGTTGATTTGGCTTCTTGTCCAGAAAAATCTAATCCATGTTTATGGCGACGCTTGTTTTTCTTCATTTTTGCTTGTCTGGCCCAGGTTCTGGCACTACTGACCCTCTCTCTAAGCATCCTGATAAACTCTTTTAATTTTGCAAAGAAATTTTGATGGTAAGCAGCCGATTGTCCAGGAGAAACAACGGTTTGAGTGAGAGTTATATCCACTTCTTTGTAGAACATTGCTATCTCTTGAGCGAGAGCTTTCAACTCTTCTCTTACTTCGTTAATCTCTTTTTTTCTCTGCTCTTCTCTGGCATTAAAAATATCAGTTTGTTCAACTGGATTTACCATTCGATGCAACTTGTCGCGCATCTGTTGTTTTTTTAACTCTTGTTGTTCTTTTTGAAGTTGTTGTTGATGTTTGCTGGCGTCAAAGACTGAGTTTTCTAGAAGTGAATTGTTTGATGGTGAGTTGAGATCATCAAAACCAGTATTATTTGCTTGATTATTAAGTGTTCTTTTTTCAGATTCAGCCAAGGCTCGAGCAAAAGGATTAACGCTATTGTTTCCTTGCGACTTGTTATTGCTAGTAGAGTTTGACTTAAATGGATCCATAAAATATATCTTATAGATTAAATTATAGGACTATAAGAGGCTACAGTCAATACACACCAGACTAATCAAGCAAGTGACAAAATTTTGATTTTTTGCCAAAACTATTAGTAATTAATGTTTGGACCTAGTTAAGATTATTATCTCAATCCTCTTTATAAAGCAAGTAACGAATCAATAATTTTTTGCTTTAATAAAACACTTTGCAAATACTGCTGATATGATTTGTCCGCTGTCATCTGTTTTTTTACTTTTTCGTCTTCAGTTTTTGCAATAAATTGACTAACTTCTTCTTGAGTGACTTGAAACTCCTCCTCTTCTGCTATCGCTTGAAATAATAACTCGACTTGAAGTTGATTCAAACTGGAATGAGTTAATTGATATGAAAGTTGATCTCGGGTCATTTGCCTTGATTTTAAGAAAGTTTCAAGATCAAGATTGAGATCTTTTAATCTCTGAATTAAGTTTTCCATCTCTCTTTGAGCTGATTGTCTAATCAATAAGCGTGGAACTGAAGGTTTTAATTCTGAGACTAAAGTGGCAACAATTTTTTGTGCTACCATATCTTTTTTTTGAGCAGCAGTCATCTCCTTTGTTTTTGGAGAAGCCTGGGTTGATTTTTCTGATTTGCTATTTTTAGTTTTTGAATTTTTCTGCTTCTTTTTTTCTGATGTGTTATTCTCAACTGCCTCTTTTTCTGCTTTTTCGATTTCTTTTTCGGCCTGTTTTTTTGCTTTCTTTGCAATTTTTTTATATCCATCAACTTTTAGATCAGGTTTTTGTGAAAAATAGGCTTTAATAATCCAGTCGTTGTCTTTATTGACACTAATCGCTTGAAATTCCGGATGGGTAAGAGGTTTGTATTTGTCTGTTTTGAGAGCCGCTTCATACTCAGTTGGAAGTATTTCTTGAAGTACTAAGTTGACCATTTTGTCTTGCCCGATCTCCTTTTCTGCGACTGTCAGAGGAGCTTTTCCTTGTCGAAATCCCTTAAGTTTAAGTTTAGCAGCCTGCTCTTTTAGCTTTTTTTGATAGATGGGCTTGATTTTTTTCCAAGAAATAGTGATCTCAATCTGAGTATCATCAGCCACCAGATCTTCAATGTTTGATGATGGTTGTGAATTATTGGGTTGGACTTTTGACTGCTCTTTCTTTTTTTCTTGGGTTATTTTTTTAGCTTTTTGAGACTTTTTATCTGACATAGAATTGATTTCCTTTTAGTATTAACTTCATTAGTAGGGGGGATTATATCATGCAAGGTATTTTCATCTACCCAAGAAATTATTCCTAATAATTCTGCATTAGTTGTGACAAACAACTCTCTTATCCAGCTGTTTTGGTAAAAACTGAAGGGAGAAGATGGAGACTATTGAATCTCGATGAGATTGATGTCTTGTGAAATAAAAAACTTTTTGACTTCATCTTTGGCTGAGAAATAAATTACCTGCCACCCATCAGTTGATAATTCAAGCAACATTTGAAGCTGTTTTTTAAGTCTTGTTTGATCTGCTTTTAAAAAAGGATCGTCCATAATAAAAAACCCTTTTTCTCCTTGAAGAATCTTCTCACCCAAACTGATTCTAATTGAAAAGTAGAGTTGGTCGTAAGTGCCAGATGAAAGTTGCTGGGCTTTCAAGATAGTGTCAGAATCAGTTTTAACCTGAATTTGATGCTGCTCTTGATCGTAGTACACTTGGGTATACTTGCCTTGAGTGATTTTATTGAATCTTTGACTTAAAGAGCTATTTTCCCCAAACAACTCACTCACTTTTCTTTTTTCACTTTGCTCCAGTTTTTCGAGGATATTGATTAACTGAACGGCACGATTCTTTCTTTGCTGATGAAGCTTGAGAAAAGCTTCTAGCTCTTGCTTGGCTTGGAGCAAATCACTCATGCTGTCGATAACAATTGGCTCAGATCTTTCTAAAAGAATAGTTCTAAATGATCGTTGTAAATCTTGGAGTGATTCTTGATAAGTTTCAAGATGTTGTGAAATTTGGGCCACTCTTTCTTGAGCTTGCTGCTGATTTTCTTGAAGTTTTTTGCACAGCTCAGAGTTATATTTAACTTGCACCTCTTCTTGTGAATTATGAGGATAAGTAGCAAGTTTACTGCGATAGTACTCTACTGCTCTTTGAGAAAAAGTTGGTTTTCCCAGTTGGTTCTCAACCAAGGTAGTGGCTTGTTGCAACTTGAGTTCAAGTTGATTTTTCTCATCTAGCTTTTCCTTTAACTGAGCACCAGATTTAACAGAGCAGTCTTGGAGAATTCTTTTTTCTAACTCTTGTTGCTGAGATAGTTCGCTGGTACATCTAGCGAGTTTTTTGTCTCGATCATCATTGATATCATCTCTTATGGCTTTTTTTTCAACAGAGAGAGCGGCTTGCTTGGCAGCTAAGCCACTATATTCTTGTTTTAATTCACTAATTTGTTTGATAATCTTTTCGAGGTCTTTTGTTTCAAGGTCATATTTTGCAAGTTTGATTTTGAGCTGGTTTAATCTCGAGTCAAATTTCTGTTGATCTTGAATTTGAGAGTATTGTTTTAATCCTAAAACAAAGGTTGGAATGAAAAGGAAAGCTGTGAGTATCACAAAAAATACTTGAGACTGAATAACTGTTGCCACAAGACTCACTACAAGCAAGCCACTAGAAATAAAAAGTAGTTGTTTCCAAGGTTGTTTTTGTTGTGCTTGAATTGAGGCTAAATGTTCAATTAGCAGAACTGACTCTGGTTGAAGTGAGTTTTCAATTTCTTCTTTTATCAACGACTGCTTTTCAAGCTCTTCAGTTATTTGAGAAAGTTCTTTTTCAATTTTGTCAGCTTTTTTAATTTTTCTTTCTAGTTCTAGTTCAAACTCTTTTTTTTGATTTGATAATCTTGAAATTTCTTGTTGTGCATAGCGAAGTTTCTCCAGATTATCTTGGGTAATTTGAGCATAAGGCTTTAGTTTTTTTTGAAGATTATCTATCTCTTCAACTCTTTTCTTTAACGTTTGGTATTCTTCTTGCTTTTTTGCTTGTTCTTGATCTTTTAGTTGAGTTGCAATCAGTTTGATATTTCTTTGAAGATCCCACAGTTTGTCTTCAAGTTTTGACCACTGTAATTTTTTGTCTTGCTCGACTAATCTTATTAGTTTGCTGTCAGAGTCGAGCAATGCATTGGCTCGATCTATCCTTTCTCCCAACTTGTGATTATCAAGGATGCTCTGAAAACGATGCGTATCGGTAAGTTGGGCATAATCAACTATTTTTTTCTTGGCCAAACTGATTTCTTCAGTTTTTAAACCAGTGAGCTGGTCAGTTAGATTGGTGTAAAATCGATCTTGATCTTTGATGTCTTTTCCGATTGATAACTCACTATTTCTGATTAGAAATAAATTTTGACATTCGTCAGGTCCCAGGTTAGTGAGTTCACTCAACGTTGGTTTTCCCTGAAGCTTCATCATTTTTTTAGTTTTATTACGAAATAGTTCAAGCGTGATAAAACCTCCATAAGAAGCAGGATCATCCTCCACTCGATCTAAATTAGAAAATTTTTTGCCCTCTTTCCCAAAAAGCAACTTAATAAGTGCGTCAAAAGTGAGACTTTTGCCTTTTTCGTTAGATCCAAAAAGCAAATTAAAGCCATCCGAGAATTGATACTCTTTGTTGGCTAGGGGTCCGTAATTTTTTAGATAAAGCTGTTTAATTTTCATGAAATAAATCTGTCTTGCGATATAAATTAGGTTGAAAGTGCCGAGATTAAAAACCGAGTCAGATCATTCATCTCAGCACTAGTTACTTTTTCAGAATTAATTTGTTCCAATATTAAATGATAAAGATCGCTATCAATTACGTTGCTTACATCTTTAACGCTAAATTTACTCTCATCGAGTTGACTATGGTAATGCTGCGCAAGTTTTTTAAGTTTTTGATAAAGCTCTTCTTCGCTGAGTTTGAGTGTTTTTTGACTAAAAAATCCTGATATTGTCAGTAAGCCGGTTGCCTGTGGAGTAAGTTCTTCTAGAGTTTGTTTGATTTGATCAAGTTTTGATTGATCATCATCAGGTTTAAAGGCAATGCTTGTTTGAGCGAAAAACGAGGTTTGCAAAAATATTTGTTGAGGAGATTTCCCAGTCTCAATGATGCCTGCAGAGCGCGGCCCAATCTCTTTAGTCGTAATTGACACTGGAGATCCAGGATAAAGAAAGTATCCTCCGTCTTTCATTCTTGAATTTGACAGTTTTTTTACTTGAAATTTGGTATGAAAGTGACCTGCCAAAACATAATCAAATGGAGATTGATTAAACATGCTAAGTTTAATGGGAAGATAGCGCTTATCACCCTCATCTCCAAAATCGCTACTGCTGAAAAAAAGATCGGCTAACTCGGCGTGGATGAGCAAAATCGAGAAAAGGTTGGGGTCAATTGCCTGTCCAGCCTCATCGATGGCAGTAGATAATTGATTGTTTGTGAGTGAGGCAAAAGGAATTCCCGTGATAGTTACATCATCAATTACAACAGGTTTTTGATGATCATTAATGATGGTTACATTCTCCCCAAAAAATTCACCTGATTCATAGGAGTGAACATCATGATTCCCTGGCAAAATAATTATCTTAAAAGAAGATTGTGAAAAAAGTTTTCGCAATTTATCTCTAAGTTGCTGAGAGTGAACGTCTTTGTCAAACAGGTCACCAGCAATAGTAACAGCATCAACCTTTTCTTTTTTGGCCTCCTCCAGCAACACCTTAAGCGCTTGCCATCGTTCATCGCTGGCTTCTTTTAAATGAATATCAGCAGTATGTAAAATCTTTGCCATAAATCTAATAAATTATATCCCAGAATACTGAAAAATGACTGAAATTCAAACGACTGTTTTTCTAGAACAACAACTCTCTTCTAAAAGAGATTGTACAGATGCAACTGTTGTCAAACATATCTGAATCAATCAAGCGGAATCAAGGCCAGTTGATCTAGCAATCTTGCACAGTATCCCCACTCGTTATCGTACCAAACAACCACTTTAACCAAATTTCCTCCGATAACTTGAGTTAGTTCTAGATCAATGATTGATGACTCATTTCGACCAACGATATCGCTGGAGACAAGATGTTCATTACTGACAGCCAGAGATCCTTGATACTGATCACTTTGAGCAGCTTCAGTCAAAATGGAGTTGACTTCTTCTACGGATGTATCTTTGCTGGAAATAAAAACTATGTCTGACAGCGAGCCGGTTGGAATTGGAACTCTTACTGCCAACCCATCAAACAGTCCTTCTAGTTGTGGGATTATTTTGGTGGTGGCTTTGGCTGCCCCTGTGCTGGTTGGAATAAGATTTTCAGCTGCAGCTCTGGCGCGCCTGAGGTCTTTTTTATCTGAGTTGTCTAATAAATTCTGGGTATCTGTATAAGCATGAATGGTAGTTAAAGTTGCTTTTTCAACACCTATCTTTTCATTTAGAACATGAACTACTGGAGCAACACAGTTAGTGGTACAAGAGGCATTAGAGAAGATATTTGCTTCAGCATCAAATTGATTTACTCCTAAAACTGAAGTAGAAACATTTCCACCTTTGGCCGGGGCAGTAAGCAACACTTTTTTTGCTCCTGCAGTTAAATGTTGACTAGCATTTTCTTCTTTGAGGAAAACGCCAGTGGCTTCAAGTACTAGCTCAACTCCAAGTTTTTGCCATGGTAATTTGTTGGGATCTCTTTGGGCAGTGACGGTAATTTGTTTATCTTGAATTGTAATCACTCCCAACACTGGATCCTCATCGGTGACATCCTTATTTGATTGATGTTCTTGAAAGGAAATACCTGGATCAAAATTACCATAATTAGTATCATGTTTTAGCAGGTGAACCCAGCCTTCCAAAGACATTGATCCAGAGGTGTTTATTGCTACTAAATCAAGATCTTGCTGATAATGGTCCCACCAAACTCTAAAAGTAGTACGACCGATACGTCCAAAACCATTAATGGCAAATGTTTTTTTTATTGACATAGCAAATTATAAAAAATTAATTATTATTCTTGGTTTTCAGATTTATGACTGTAGTATTGAGTAACTTCTCAACTGAATGAGTAGATAAAAAGCTAAGCAAAGACAGTCTCAACTTCATTGCTCATGAAGGTGCCAACATCCTCTCCCTCAACAGCTTTTTCTAAGTTATCGTCCTTAAACAACTCAAAGACCATGACCGGCATATTATTCTCTTTGGCCATAGCAAGGGCGGCTGTATCCATTACTTGGATCTCTTCTTTGCTGATAGCATCTTCATATCTAAGTGTCTTGTAACGGCGAGCATCTTTGTGTTTGAGTGGATCCTTGTCAAAGACTCCATCAACTTTTGTTGCTTTAATTAACACATCGCAGTGTAACTCAAGTGCATGCAGAGCAGCCCCTGTGTCTGTGGTGACATAAGGCATGCCGGTACCGGCACTGAGTATGATAACTCTTCCTTTTTCCATGTGGCGAATGGCCTTGCGTCGAATAAAAGGTTCGGCGACTGCAGGCATAGATAAGGCTGACTGAAGTCTACTGGGAATTTGAGCTGCTTCAAGTGCGTCCTGAAGACCAAGACCATTAATGACGGTGGCCAGCATGCCCATATAATCGGCGGTGGCTCGGTCCATGCCACCTTTAGCTCCGGCTACACCACGAAAAATATTTCCTCCGCCAATCACAATGGCTATCTGGACATGTTTGGTGTAAATTGCCTTAATTTTTTCAGCGATTGATTTGGCAGCATCTGGATCGATGCCATACTCTCTTTGGCCCAGTAAAGCCTCTCCTCCAACCTTAAGCATAATTCGTTTGAAGCGTTTGTCGGACATTTTTTCCTTTAGTGATATTTATAATTAATTTAATTATTAAATGCCAAGTTTTGTTTTAATTCTCAACCCTTTCCAACGTAGGTCGTCGGCAAATCGAAATAGTTGATAATGTGGTTGCTTGAGAACTAAATCGAAGGTTCCCACGTACTTGTGTAGCTCACCTCCATAGCCTTCTTTAAATCGATGGAAGCCATACCAGGGGTTTTTTTTGTCGGGCTCAGTTCCCAAAGACCCCCACATATCAAATGTCTTTGCTCCCTCTCTTTTTGCCCAGCAGATCATCTCCCACATCATTAAATTACTTGCCATAACATCTCGATGAATATCTCTGCTTGCTCCATAAGGATAGTAAACAACATCCTTCCACTTGAACATAATCCAAGATACTAGCGGTGTATCATCATACACTGCATGAAAGATGTGAAACATGTTTGAGTCGCTAAGCAACTCCCACATTTGTTGAAAATATTCTGGTGTGTGAAGGTAAAAACCTTTTCTTTGTAAAGTTGCTTTAAGAATTTTTTGATAAGTCTTAAGGCCTTTTTCAGAAGAATCTTCTATAATTCTAACACCTTTTTTAATGGCAAGTCTAACGTTATAGCGAGTTTTGCTTTTTAAATTTGCAAAAAGTTCTTCTTCCGAAGGTGTCAAATCCATGAGAAAGGTGTGCTGATAAAAAAATGGACGCCCTGGTTGACAGCCATTGTCAAGCATAAAATCAATGCTTGGTTTTAGCTTAGCTCGGTTCTTGGCTGGAACGCTAAAATTTGGCTCAAGTCTGATAAAAAGAGCATTAAACTGCTCACCCAACTGCTTGAGTGCCGATAGTTGATCAGAGTCAGGGGTGAAGCTGCGCGGGCAATAGCCAATGCTGTACTGGGATAATTTGGGAACAGGCTTGAAGATAACTTGCAAGGCTTGTTTAATCTGTCCGTCTTCAAAAAACCCAACTCGCTCGATCTTTTTGTTGTTTTGTTTTTGAAACTCACCCCACTCCCAAGTTTGGACAGGATGATGAACAACACTGTTATAGAGATCTTTTTCTTCAAGACGAATCGGTCTGATAAGCATAGCCTGGCAGTATTATAAGTGAAAAAAAAACAACTATCAAACGTCTGAAATTTGATCTGAAATGCCCAAAATGATCATTGTTTGGAAACTAACATTTCTCTTGAAAAGTCTATTTTTTATTTAGAAAATCCTCTATATCTAGTTCATCATCCAGCAATTTATCCAACTCTTTTTCACTAACCTCAATGCCTAAGCGGTACTTTTTTTGGGTCTTTGGTGAAGATTGTGCTGAGCTTATTGATTTTGATTGATAGCGATTGCTCCATTTATTGGATCCGCCATATTTACGATCGTCAAAAGTAACATGCTCTCTTCGAATCACTGCATCATCCGGTAACTGGCTTAAGAAACGACTTGGTTTGCAGTCGCCGGATCTGCCATATAGCCAGCGGCTGGTAGCATAAGTTAAGAACAACTTTTCCTTGGCACGAGTGATGCCTACGTAACACAAGCGCCTTTCCTCTTCCAACTGCTCCTTATCAAAAAGTGAGTGACTGTGAGGTAGCAGCCCCTCCTCCATCCCCACGATAAACACAACAGGAAATTCCAGTCCTTTGGCAGAATGAAGACTCATTAAAGAAACTCTGTCGGCTGTTTCTGAAAGAGGCAGATCCTTGAACTGCTCGTCTTGAACCAGACTGACGTTTTCCAAAAAAACAATGGCGTCGTCAAACTGCGAAGCAACGCTTAACAGCTCGCGGACGTTCTCGATTCTCTCCTGATCTTCGCCGTCTTTGTCGTCATACTTGCCTAGATAGTCGGTGGCTTTCAGAATTTGCTTCATTAACTCGTAAGGGTTATTTTTACTAGGATCTTTTACATCCAGTTTTGAGCGCCACTCCTCATAACGAGCAAAGCGGCGCTTGCCCAGTTTAATGGCTCTTTCCTTGCTGACGGAGTCTTGCTGATTGATGGTCAGTCGAAGGTAAGCAAGAACGTCCTTGATCTCGGCTCGCTCGTAGAACTTAAAACCGCCAATGATTTGATAAGGAATGCCAGCTTTAATGAACTCCTCCTCAAAGGTGCGCGACTGAGCGTTGGTGCGATATAAAATGGCAATGTCTTGATATTTGTACTTGCCCTTTAGCTGCTGGATGTAATGAGTTACCGCTTGTGCTTCTGCATCAGAAGAGTTACTGCTGATGACGGTGATCGGTTCGCCACTGTCACTTTCAGTCCAGAGTTTGAGCACAGGATGAGTGGTGTTGGAGCTGATCAGTTTAGTAGCCGCTTCCAAAATAGGTTGTGTGGAACGATAGTTCTGCTCTAATTTGTACTCTTTAAGATGGTCAAAATCTTGTTTAAGGTAAAACAGATTGCGGTAGTCCGCTCCTCTCCAGGCATAAATGCTCTGGGAAAAGTCGCCAACCACATAAACATTGTTCTGAGGCAATGACAGCATTTTGGTGAGCTGATACTGAGCTTTGTTGGTGTCTTGGTACTCGTCAACCAATACATGAGAGAACTGTTGTTGGAATTTGTTAAGAACGTCGGGAAAATGTTTAAACAAAGTGACGGTATGCATCAGCAAATCGTCAAAATCAACGGCATTCTGTTTAAGGAGTCTTTTTTGGTACTCTCGGTAAAGCTTGGCGATGGTTTGGGTGTATTCGTCATCAGCTTGATCATCAAACTCATCTACATCGATTAAATCATTTTTGGCTTTGGAGATGATGGCTTGAACTGCACCTTGCTTATAGCGCTGAGTGTTGATGTTTCTGCTCTTAAAAATTTGCCTCATCAGCGTTTTTTGATCACTACTGTCAAAAATTAAATAGTTGGGATCAAGTCCAACTGCTTTGCCTTGTTTGCGCAAAATTCTGGCGCAAAAACCATGAAAGGTTCCGGAAAATGGCAATTGGGTGTGGGTTAAATCCTGGATGCGGTGATTCATTTCCCCAGCGGCCTTGTTGGTGAAGGTGACAAGCAAAATCTCTTCCGGTGAAAGATTTTTTTCTGAAGTTAGCCAGGCCGCGTGAGTGGTGAGAACTCTGGTTTTTCCAGAGCCGGCGCCAGCCAAAACCACAGCCGGTCCTTGCTCATGAAGAGCAGCCTCTTGTTGATTATCGTTTAGTTTTTTGATGTATTGGGATACTGTTGACACTTGATTATATTAGCACAATATAAGGTGAGATAAAGATCAATTAGGGGTTGTCGATGATGCCGGCACATCAGCACCAAGCTAGAGAAAAGCTGGTATACTGAGGGTAGCTTATTCTGATTATGCCCCGTCCCGCTTAGCGGGGCTGCAGAGAACAAATCAGAATGGGGGTTCTAGGGGGATTCCCCCTAGTGTGACTCAAACAACATTATAAATATTAGTCACAGGGGAGCAGGCTTTGATCTTGCAAGGCAAGACAAAACGCTGAGGGGCTTGCCCCTCAGAAATGAGCTCATATCTAATACCATTACTAATTTGCGAATTTATTAGTTTCTTTCACCCAAGAATATGCCCAAATTCATCATCGCCAACTGGAAGTCAAATCACAACCTTGATTCTGCCTGGGACTGGGTTGAGACGGTCAATAGCTATTTAACTGGTCATAAAAAAGAAGGAGTTGAGGTAATCTTGGCTCCTCCTTTTTCTCTTATAGCTGGATTGGCAGTTCAGATTCAGGGCTCACCTTTAAAGTTAGCTGTCCAGGATCTCAGTCAATTTGAAGCTGGCAGCTATACAGGACAAGTTTGCGCTCAAAATCTTGAGGGGTTGTTTATTGGCAGCGCTATTTTGGGACACAGCGAGCGTCGACATCATCTTAATGAAGCAGATGACGATGTGGCTATGAAGGCTAAAGAGGCTGTTAAGGCTGGAATTAGACCCATTGTTTGTGTTGATCAGCCATACCTTCAGTCTCAGTTTGAGGCGCTCGATAAAGAAGGGATTGATCTTTTGGAGTCAGAGCTGATAGTGGCTTATGAGCCTTTAGCAGCCATCGGCTCTGGTAAAGCGGCAGATGTTGGTCAAACTACCAAAGTTATTGAGCAGATTCGGGATTTATACTCAAGTGCAGTGATTTATGGTGGAAGCGTTGACGAGAAAAATGTTAAGCAATACTTGGAGATTAGTGATGGAGTGTTAGTGGGAACCGCCTCGCTGGAGGCTGACTCGTTTATAGGATTGTTGGAAGCGGTATGATTTTCAATCATGATTCGAAAAAATGACGCAAAAAAAACAAAGAATTAATAACAAATTCTTCTGGTTGGCTTTACTGTTTTTCTTTGCTCTTTCAACACGGCTTCTTAGACTAAATTTTCCAACTCAAACCTACTTTGATGAGGCTTACCACGTGCCTGCGGCCAGACTGATTGCGACCAATGATCAGCGGGCTTACGAGTGGTGGCATGAGCCAATTGCCGGCGATGATTATCATGACTGGCTTCATCCGCCTCTGGCTAAATTTATTCAAGCAGGTAGCATTCTAGTGTTTGGAGATAACGCTTGGGGTTGGCGTCTGCCCTCGGCTGTGTTTGGGTCATTTTTAGTTTTGGCTTTATACTTTTTGGCCAAAGAGATTTTTTTATCGGTTTTAGATGAGAAAAAATCGCATCAAGTGGCTTTGACGGCGGCCGCCTTGCTAAGTTTAGATGGCCTGCCCTTAGTTCAATCTCGTATTGCCATGAATGATGTTATGGCCACATTCTGGATGGCGGCCGCCCTACTTTTCATCACTCGCTGGCAGCTAAAAATTTGGCTATTTAAGATCGACAGATTTAGAGAAAAACAAACCTTGTTGACTAGGGGATCTCATCTTAACTTGATTTTATCGGGACTTTTTGTGGGATTGGCTTTGGGTACCAAGTGGTCCGGCCTGTTGCTTTTGATCTTTTTGTTGTTTGTCGTAGCAGTGAGTGCAATCGGAAGAAAATTATGGAAACTACTTCCTTTGGTCATCTTCAGCCTAATTATTTTGCCCCTCACAATTTATGTTAGCTCTTACACTCAGATGTTTGCTCAAGGTAAAAGTTTGGAGGATTTTGTTCAACTTCATCGGCAAATAATCTGGTATCAAACACATCGAGATGCTAGCCATGAATATAATTCTTTGCCTTACGAATGGGTTTTAAATTATCGGCCAGTTTGGTACTGGACGCAAGAAAAGGTAGTAGTTACTCCAACGGGGGTAGCTACACCGACTATTCGCACTACAGCTAATATTTATGCTCTGGGCAATCCAGTCATTCATTTGTTGGCAATGGTGGTATTAATTTATCAGTTGGGGTGGATGGTCAATTATTGGTCAGATACCGATGTTTTTCGTCATCGGCTGGCGCTAATAATGTTGTATTTACTATTCTGGATACCTTGGTTTTTCTCCCCTAGAATAATCTTCTACCATCTGTATTTGCCAGCATTAATAGGACTCTCGATGATTATGGCTAGGTTTATGATCTCTTTTTATAATTCGAGAACAAAATGGATTTATTGGGCTTTGTTTAGTTTGATTTTCATCAGCTTTGTGGTTTTTTATCCTCATTGGACGGGTGTAAAGGTGGCTCAGTCATGGGCCGAGCGAGTGTATTTTGCGATACCATCTTGGAGATAGTTTTTTCTTCGAGATAGATGAAGTATACTGCACTAACTTGGTGAAAAAATCAGAAAATCATGTCGAAAAAAATTGAATCAAAACCATTACGTTCTTTGTCGATGTTTGTGCCTTGCTTCAACGAGGCAAAAAACTTACCTCATGTTCTAGATCAGGCACTAGAGGTTTTAACTCAAGTGGCAACAGAGTTTGAGATCATCGTGGTTGATGATGGCAGCTGTGATAATACCAAAGCTGTGGCTGAGGCTTATCAACGCCAAACCAAGGTGGTTAGAGTCGTCTCACATCAGCAAAACAAGGGATATGGAGCGGCTGTTCGCACCGGCATTGAGCACTCAAAGTATGACTGGATTTTTTATACTGACGGTGATGGTCAGTTTGATTTGGCTGAGCTTAAGAAGCTGATTCCATTGCGCAAGGAAGGCTCTGCTGTTTTGGGTTATCGCAAAAAGAGGGTTGAAGGTTTGAAGCGGGTGATGATGGCAAAGATGTACAAGCTTTACATTGACTTACTTTTTCGAGTTCACGTTAAAGATATTGACTGTGCTTTTAAGCTGTTTAAATCAGAGGACCTTAAGAGCGTTGAACTATTCTCAAATGGAGCCTTTATTAGTGCCGAGATTCTCTACAAACTAAAAAAGAACAAGATTAAGTTTATCCAGGTGCCGGTGAGTCACTATCACAGAAAACACGGAGAAGCATCGGGCGCCAGTTTAAAAGTAATTCTGATTGGATTATGGGAGCCTCTGAAGCTTTATTTAAGAATGAAGACGGGATGGCAGTTATGAAAGTTGCAATTATCGGTGCCGGCTTTACAGGATTGGCGACGGCTTATGAGCTGGCAGTAGCC
>CAYXBZ010000024.1:0-13677 GCA_964463605.1 uncultured Pseudomonadales bacterium
CAAGGGTTAGTCTGTTCGCCTATTAAAGCGGTGCGCTAGCTGGGTTCAGACCGTCGTGAGACAGGTCGGCCTCTATCCGCCGTCAGCGCTAGATAATTGAGGAGTTTTGCTCTCAGTACGAGAGGACCAGAGTGAGGGAATCCCTAGTGTTCCTGTTGTCCCTGTCAAGGGCAGCGCAGGGTAGCTACATTCCTAAAGGATAATCGCTGGAAGCATCTAAGCGAGAAGCCTCCTCCAAGATTAATTATCTCAATCAGACACGTGGGAGATTACCACGTTGGGTCCACAACTTAGTAAGAGTTGGGAATATTATTGATAGACTTTGATGCATTTTGGTCGTTTCTCGACGACGATAGTAGTTTTACTACTTGAGGAGGAGAAAACGACATAAAATGCGCAAAAGATACAGTAAGAAACCGACGCTTATTAAGTTGTGGACCCACAGATAGGCAGCCAGTGTAAGTATTGTGAAATACTAAGCTTAGCTGTACTAATTGTCGATTGAACACATAAATGATATTAAGTTCATTGAGCTATGTGATAGCGACTGATTGCTAATTTATTAGCTATCGTTAAAAAATATTCTCTTTACTTTTTAGAGGGCAACAGTATGTCAATTTTTGGCAGACTGCTCACTCTAAAATTAAAAAGCGTTTTGTTCTGGTCTCTGGAGCGAGGTGGAACCAACTCTCGTTGCGGTTTACCGCAACTTCCATTCCGAACAGAGTCTTGAAACGCCTCAGCGCTGACAATAGTGCCCGGGAGACTGGGTGCGAAGATAGGTCGAGGCCAGAACAAAGCGCTTTTTTTTGTGGGGAAAATGTCAACAGATCTCTCAATACAACTGCTTATATCAGCAGATTGAAATCTCATTTTTAGTTTTGACAGAATTTACAAAATCATTAGGAAGAATGCAATGGCAGCTATGGTGGCTGCTAAATGTGCATAACCAAGTAAAGTTATTGTGGCTGAAAGTGGAGTGGTTAAGGTTTTTTTCATGATTGCTATCTGCCTAATGACCACCAATCCAAAAACAAAATAGAGCAACCCTCCAACGAGAAAAAATAATTTTAAAACCAGCAATAAAGCGCTGTCTATGGTGATCCCGTTGATGATAGCTGCAGACTGATCTAAGTTCATGTTCAAAAGTCTATTTTTATGTTGATTTGTAGGTTTATATTACTATGGATAATTGCCTCGACTTGTGTCTAAAGCGATTTAATTTTTCTTCCATACATTCGTTTTTTCTTCGCTATTAGCTCGTTAAGAATTTTGGTTACTTTTGATGGATGAGGAATATCCTCAAACTCAATTTTTGGGTTTTGACCGGCAGTTTGAACGTAAAGTGTTCCAAAGTCAATCAGTGAGGCAAACACTCCAGCAGTCACAACGCTCATGTCTTGAATGCTCTCCAGTTTAGCTGATGAAATGTCTTTGTGTACCATTGAGTAAAAATCAACATCTATTACTCTACGATTAGTGATAATAAATACATTAAAAAACCAGGTTAAAAATGATTCGAGAGCAAATCCCGAAAGAATTAAGTACCAACTTATAACTGTTGCCAGTTTGAAATTGCCAGGCATGAACTGAAGCAAGGGAGAGGCGAACATTAAAATTGGGAAGAAAAGTCCCACCAAAACAATCGAGATTTTTGATAACTGGGTTACGGGATGTCTTCTGAGCAACAGCGCAATTTCTTCTTGATGTAACTGCGAATCGAAAGCAGCATGTTTGGGCTTGGTTGCATAAGCAGTAACGTGGTTAGACGAGGGCTTTTCTTTTCTGATTGTTTCGGAAAGTTCGTCTGGCGTGAGCTCGCGATGATTGTCTTCTTGATCAGTTGCAGATTGAGTCTCATCAACATTGCTGTCAGAAGCTTGCTGATAATCTGGGTTTGGATAATCTGCCATAGCGTCATTATATCACTCTACCAAGAGAGCGAGAAATGAAGTTTTGCATGATGGTCTGATTGTCTTCAAAAAAATAAATGCCTAACTTTCAAGTACTGCCAAGAATGCTTCCTGATTAAGCTCAACTTTCCCAAACTGCTTCATTCTTTTTTTACCTTCAGCTTGTTTGCTGAGAAGTTTCTTACGCCTTGAAACATCTCCACCATAAAGTTTGGCTGTTACGTCTTTTCGATAAGCTTTTATAGTTTCTCGAGCAATTATTTTACCTCCGATGGCAGCTTGAATAGGAACCTCAAAGAGTTGTCTAGGCACAACATTCTTGAGCTTAGCGACTAACTTTCTTGCTTTTTCTTGAGCATTTTCTTCCAAACTGATAAAACTTAGCGCCTCGATTATCTCTCGGTTTACCAAGATGTCAATTTTAACCGCCTCAATTTTTCGATAGTCTGTAACCTCATATTCCAATGAAGCATAGCCGGAAGTTAATGATTTGAGCTGATCATGAAAGTTAAAGATAAGTTCACTTAAAGGGATTTCATAACTCAGTTTACTGCGAGATCCACTGTTGATTGAGTCTAACATCTTTCCTCGTCTTCGACGAACAAAATCTACTATCGAAGGCAAATGTTCGATTGGGGCAAAAATGGTAGCGTTGGCAATAGGTTCAAGGAGCTTGGAAATCTGACTAGGATCTGGCAATTGAGATGGTGACTCGATAACAAGAATTTCTCCTGTTTTTGTCTCAACTTGATATTTTACTGAAGGAGCTGTCGCGATTAATTCTTGAGCAAATTCTCGTTGTAGTCTCTCTCTCACAATTTCTGCGTGAAAAATTCCCAAAAATCCAACTCGAAGCCCGTTTCCTAATGCTTGAGAATGAGTTGGAGTGGAGGTAAGCGCGGCATCATGAAGGCTTAATTTTTCCATGGCATCTTTCAAGTCCTGAAACTGACCATGGTCAAGAGGATATAACTCCATAAATACCATCGGAGTTGGTTCTTTGTATCCTGGTAAGGGTTTAATCTGCGTTTTGGTCTTGCGATGAGTGATCGTATCGCCAATTCTAACTTGATTGATTGTTTTTAAACCGGTGGCGATATAACCAACTTCCCCTGCTTTTAGCTGCTTGACTCTCTTTTTTTGAGGAGAAAAAATTCCGATCTCGATTGGAGAAAAACTAGTATCACTAAACATCAAATGTAGCTCATCATTGGCGCTAAGTGTTCCTGAAAAAACTCGAGTATAGGCAATTACTCCCTGATGATTATCATACTGAGACGTGATAATTAGACTTTGTAAGTTTTGTGATGTTTTGTTGTTTGGTGGAGGAATGCGTTTAATGATTTGATCCAAGAGAGCAGATACTCCTTTACCTGTTTTGGCAGAACAGAGTAATATTTCAGTTTCATTTATCTCAAACAGATCAATAATTTCCAAAATTGTGGTGTCAATCTGGGCGTGCGGAGCATCAATCTTATTGATAACAGGGATTATTTTCAGTCCTAAGCTAACTGCTTTCTCATAGTTGGCCAGGGTTTGAGCTTGAACTCCTTGAGTGGCGTCGATCAGCAAAATCGCTCCCTCACAGGCTTGAAGTGAACGACTCACTTCATAGCCAAAATCAACATGTCCTGGAGTATCAATCAGATTCAGAACATGATTTTTATAGTTCATTCTAACTGGAGCAAGTTTGATGGTAACCCCTTTTTCTTGCTCGATCGGATTAGAGTCCATCATTCTTTCTTTAAAGTCAAGAGAAGAGACGGTTTCAGTTAGCTGTAAAAATTGATCGGTAAGGGTGGTCTTACCGTGATCGATATGGGCAATGATCGCAAAGTTCCTTACTAAATCAGGGTTATAAATATCTGACATCTTGGTCTTGATTATATCTCCTCTTAAAGATTATTTTCGAATTGGCACGATCGAAACTTGACAGACCCGATCTTGACGTTTATTTTGAAGAACTCTTTTTGGCTGAAGCTTTTTTTGTGGAGGTCTTTTTTGTGGTTTTTGAACTAGTCTTTTTGGTCTTTGGATTAGAAGCTTTTTTTGTGTCAGACTTTTTTGTAGTCTTAGCATCAGCACTTTTTTTGGAGTCGGTATTTTTTTGCAGCAAAGCAAGAGCACTCTTCAATCTGGCAGCTTTGTTTTTATGCATCAAATTTTTTTTGACTGATTTGTCGATAGCTGAATAAGCAGCTGACAGATTCTCGGTAACAGGATTAAGTCGTGCTTTCTTAATTAAAGTTCTTGTTTTTGACTTCAGAACTTGATTCACCTCGGTCTTTCTTTTACTTGATCGAAGTGCTTTTTTGGCATTGGCTAAAATTGGCATGTGTTCCTTTAGTTGTTGTAGTTACTCTTATTAACTTATTGAATAGAGTATGCGATTATACTAGGCTAAAGAGGTAATTTCAATCTTTTGTGAACTTTGGTTTTGAGAAAACTTATAATGAGAGGTTATTTTGACGAAAAAATACATATATAATAACGAAGCAATATTATGATGCTCGTTTTCAACAAACTATCTCGCTTGATTTTAAAAAATACCAAATGGTTGGAAAAGAAGCAGAACTCGATACTGTCTGCTGCTTTAATTATCACTGCCGCCAACATAGCTTCTTCACTTTCAGGATTGGTGAGAGAGAGGCTGCTAATTGCCTCTTACTTTAACACTCAGCTTGGTCAGCAAGCTTATGAGGCTCTTCAAGTAGCTTTTCAAGTGCCTGACATGTTATTTCAGTTGATAATTTTGGGAGCCTTGTCGGCTGCATTTATTCCAGTATTTACCAAATATCGAAAAAAGAGTGAACAAGAAGCCTTTGATATTACTGCTAGCGTGATGAATTTATTGATAGTGATCTTTTTGCTGGTGTCGGCGGTGGTATTTGTTTTTTCTTATGAAATTACGGCATGGAGAACTGGCGGAGCTTTTTCTGATCAGCAAATCAAAATAGCTTCTGATTTGACCAGATTGATGCTTTTTGCCCAACTCTTCTTTGCTATTTCAAATTTTTTAACTGGTGTGCTGCAGTCATATCAAAGGTTTATTGTTCCTGCAGTTGCTCCAATTATGTACAACCTAGGAATAGTGCTGGGAGTATTTCTGTTGGGCAATCATATTGGAATTTATGCAGCTGGAGTGGGAGTGATAATTGGAGCCTTTGTTCACATGTTGATTCAACTTCCTTTTGCTTCAAGAGTTGGATTTAGATTTAAGCTGATTATTTTACGTGATCACGCTGGCGTTAAGGAGATCTTTAAGATGATTCCTCCAAGGGCTCTTACGGTTGGGATTAGCGAGTTGCAAAACTTGGCTCTTGGGTTTTTTGCGACCAGTATTGGGAATTTAAGTTTTGTGGTCATAAGATTGGCTTTAAAATTAATGGCCATTCCAATTAGATTGTTTGGAGTTCCAATAAGCCAAGCTTCTCTGCCATTTTTATCTCAGGAGAGTGATAAAAAACAGTTAATTCAATTTAAAAAATTGGTCACACAATCGCTTAATCAAATCTCGTTTCTTTCGATGCCGGCGGCGGCTCTGTTGCTTATTTTGCGCATTCCAATTGTAAGGTTGGTGTTTGGAGCTGACAATTTTCCATGGAGAACTACCGTTATGACTAGCAGAGTGTTGGCAATTATAGTGCTTTCAATCGGGTTTCAAGCTATGACCCAACTGCTGGTTAGAGCTTTCTATGCTCTAAAAGATACCATGACTCCTTTTTATATCATTGGAGGTTCGGCACTGGCATATTTTTTTACAGCTTGGATCTTTGTTTTTGTTCTGGGCTCAGATGTTACTGGAATTGCTTGGGCGTTGTTTGTTGCTGCGGTTTTGGAGTCAGTGGCCTTTATTATCTTTCTGGAAAGAAAGGTTGAACATCAACTTTTCGATAAAAACTTTTTTGTTGCTCAAATGAAAATTATTTTTTGTGCTTTTCTAATGGCAGTATTTCTCTACCTTCCATTTAAGATTTTTGACGAGTTAATATTTGATACATCGCGAACGGTTGAGTTGATCGGTCTCACTGTAACTACCAGCACCATTGGTATATTGGTTTATTTTTACTTTTCAATTTTGCTTGAGGTCAAGGAGTTAAGTTATTTTGTACAACTGTTTTCTAAGTTTGGAAAGTGGCGTAAACCACTGGCAGATAGTAAAGAAGTGCTAATTGATTCTGGTGGAGATGGCGAAGAGATATAGCTTGAATCAATTATCAGCAACTTTGATTAAGTATGTATAATTGAGAACTCTGGCAAAACTCTAGTAAATTCGGCGAGCTTTTAGTATAGTGATATAGATCTGCCCTATGTCCAAAAAAATTCAATATAGTATTAATCTCCTTCCTAAAGATCCCTTTTTTAATACTCGCTTGGGTAGATTTTTATCATGGTCTCTTGGAGCTGGAAGGTACATAGTAATATTCACTGAATTAGTCGTGATTGTTTGTTTCGCTTCAAGATTTGTGTTAGATAGAAGAGTTCACGATTTAAATGAGTCAATTTTTCAAAAACAGATGATTATTCAATCACAATCTGATTTTGAAAAAGAGTTTCGACTAGCACAAACAAAAATTC
Source organism: uncultured Pseudomonadales bacterium (assembly GCA_964463605.1). Lineage (GTDB taxonomy): Bacteria > Patescibacteriota > Microgenomatia > UBA1400 > PJMF01 > DAOLOF01. Next base: position 6,492 of record CAYXBZ010000024.1, read on the forward strand.
AAAATTATCAACAACTTGAACAACAAAGTAATTTAGTTGAGATTTTTCCCTTGCTCCAGCAAATTATGCCAGAGGGTTTAAAGTTAGAGCGACTGACAATTAAGGAGCGCTCACTCTCGGGTGTTGGGGTGGCGGACTCAAACAGAGTGCTCAACGATTTTATCAGCAATTTACAACTATCATCGCACTTCTCAAATATTAATGTGGGGAGAATTGAGTCAAGAGAAGAGGGAATGCCTGGTTTTACTATTCAGTTTAGTAGTGTTTTTGACTTGTAAAGAAATAGTCTTTAAAGAAAATAATTTATGGCAACTGTAAAACAAAAAAATATTACCAAGACTTTAGCAAGGTTTTATAAAAAACCGGTTACCAAGGTATCCCTAGAGTTGTTTTTCTCTCTTTTTGCTATCATCTTTTTTACAGTTTTTGCTATCAAGCCTACCTTAGAAACGATTGCGGGTTTGGTGAAAGAAATCGAGGAGAAACAAGAGCTAAATGAACAGCTGCAGCGAAAAGTTGTATCACTTACAACAGCCCAAGAGGAGTATCAACGTCTGTCCCCCAAGATTCATTTTTTAGACCAAGCTATTCCTACTCAGCCACAGCTGGTTTACTCTTTAAAAATTATTGAGAGAGTCGCTACGGAGAATAATATTGTGATCAGTAGCATTCGGCTTCCAGAGGTGCCAGATGAAAATAGTTCTCATAGTGCAGTGGCCACTCTAAACAGAATTGATCTTTATTTGAATGTGTCTATTTTGGGCGACTATCGGTCTATTAGGGATATGGTTACCAGTTTACATCAATATCGACGATCATTGGTTGTAGAAGAAGTCACCTTTTCAGTTCAAGACAAAGTAACCACTCAACAGTTAAGTGCGTCTTTATCAATTAGAGTCCCGTATTTTGGAGTAAGCAGTGCCAAGTAAAGCCAGTGAACAACTAGAAAAAATTAAGAGTGAAAAAAAGCTACTTATCGCTTTAGTCTTTGCTTTAGTGGCGATTTTTCTTTGGGTTGCGGTAAGTATTCTCTCTATTGGCAAAAGTCAAATTGTTGAGCCAGGACTTGTTGAGTTGGCCAAGCCTTTGGTTCCAAGTCTTGATCAAGCAGTTCTTGAAAGGATTGAAGAGAAGCGTTACATAGAGCCTGACCAGCTCTCCACTTTTCCAATTTATGTTTTAGCCGAAGTTAGCTCAAACAACTTTCAATTAATCGATATAGTTAATCAATCAATCCAAGATATTTTAAGAGAAGAATCTTCTGCATCTGTTGAAGAAATTGATGAGATAGAAGTAGCTGAACTTCCTGAGCAATCTGATGAAGAGGTGTCTGACGAAAGTCAGCTAGAAACTGCCGAAATTGAAGAAACGCAGGAAAATGCAGACAACAATCAACAAACAGCTGATGATGGCAGCGAGATTTCTAGTCAAGAATCAAGTCAATAAATATCTAACTAATACCTTATTAATTGATGGTTTAGTAGGCAACACAAAATTATTAAAAGGAAAATCAAACAAATAGTGAATAAAACAATAAAATGTTAGTTTCACCTTTTATTCGCCTTGTCAGAATAGGAGTTTGTGAAATAGACTAGAGTACGAGCAACCTCATTGAGGTTGGGTGTTGTTTAGGATTTTTGTAGAGGCGGTAACTTGAGATCTGGGCAAGGTTGATAAATTAAAAATGATATATTTATAGCATGTTTGCAAAAAGCAAAGGAAGTGGCCAAGTGATGCAAAAGAAGATTCCCACCATTGTGGGACTTTTGGTGCTAATTGGAGCATTGGTTGCAGGCTTGTTATTTTTTGGAGAAGGGACAGGAGTATTTGCACCTCGGGCAACAGCTGAAACTACTCCTAAAAATATTCGCATTAGCAATATCAAGGATGATAGCTTTACCGTCAGTTTCTATACAGATAAAGAAACCACTGGCTTTGTAAAATATGGGACCGAGCCCAGCAAATTAAATTCTCAAGCGGGCGATGACAGAGATCAACTTTCAGGCACAGTGGGTGAGTATAATCTCCACCACATTACTGTTAGAGGTTTGTCCCCCGCGACTGAGTACTATTTTGTTCTTGGCACTGAGTCTAGCAATGAGTTTGACAATGATGGACAGCCGTTTAGTGTAATGATTCCCAACAGGCCAGCTACTCAAATGCCTCCAGCAATTACTATTTATGGAAGTATTTCTAATGAGGGCGGAACTCCAGCTGAGGGGGCAGTGGTTTATGTAGACGCTCAGGGAATGAGCCCTCTCTCCTCTTTAGTTAAGGGTTCTGGTAGTTGGGCAATTCCTCTTTCTCAAGCTTTAGTAGCAGATGGTTCAGATTACATGAATCTTGACTCAAGCGATTTATTGAGTTTGCTTGTTCAGGGTATTCCTCAGGAGAGGCAGATTCGTTTTTCTGTTGCAGTTGAGGATGCCCAGCCGGTAAGAGAATTGTCTTTTGGTCAAAGTTATGATGAATTGAGCGCTGAAACACCAACTGATTTTGAAGATGATTTAAATCAAGTTGAGCCTACTGTAACTGATGAACTTGAAAATCCTCAAGAACTGGAGGAAGCAACCGCTGCTACCGATCTAGCTCAGGCAGAAGAAGATCCTGACTCTACTGTAAGTGGACGATTGCAACAACTGCTTGATGATTCTGATCCACTCCCTCAAGTTAGTTCGGCGAGTTCAGAATTAGTGTTGGGAGAGTCGGAGGAACCTGTTTACACAACCTCAAAACCAGTAATTAAAGGTCTTGTTAAGCCAAATGTTGAAGTAAAGATAAGCGTTCACTCCGAAACGCAGTATGAAACAACTTTAACTACGGCCGGTGATGGGTCGTTTGAACTTGATCTTGACGAGTTGGGATTAGATCTTGAACCAGGGGAACACACTGTAACTTATAGTTATACAGATCCTGAATCAGGAGAAGAAGTTACTGTCACAGAAAATTTCTGGGTTGAAGATCCAAACTTGATTCAATTGGCTCAGGCTGATACCTCCACTCAAACAACAGCAATCAGCCCAACTCCCACTTCAGCGCCCTATGGAACTGGCAGTCCTTATCCTATGAATAGTCCAACTCCCACTATATCTCCTCCAGAGTCAGCAACTGATGCCACTACTGCTACAGATGCTACCACAACAGCCAGACAGCAACCGGTTGGTACAGAAGGAGCGCTGGCTCAAGCTGGATCAATCGGGGCAACAATGTTGGTCGCTATTGCTGGAGTATTTTTCATCTTGATTGGTTCGTGGAGCTGGTGGCTGGCTGCAGAGCTTGATTCTTAAAGTGTTGATACCACATCCCATAAATCTCTTTGTGGTCCTTCATAACCAAGTGCCCAAATTGCAATTCCGGCAAGATCTAGTTGCTTGACATACTCCAACTTAAATTTTATTGAGGTTACGTCTTCGTAGTAAATCATGTAGATTTTATCTTCCTTTTCGTAAGATAAATAAGGACATAAGGCGATATTGTCCCATCCAGTTTGAACTTGATACTTTTCTTTGTTTTGAAGCAGTTCTTGGACTGAACTATAAGTAGCTGTAAAGCCACTTTCTGGATATGAGTTGGCTTGTTGCGATCTTGAATCTGTTTGCCAGCCATAACCATAAAATGGAATACCCAATAACAATTTATCTTTTGGAACATACCGCAAAAACTCCCTAAGATGTTGATGAATATCTGTGTCCCACTTATCTTTTCCGCCAAACAAAGGGGCAACAGGTCCAGCTTGAGGAGAGCCTCGTCGATGAAAATCATAAGCCATGACTACGATGTAATCGACCGCTCTTCCAATGCGAGGCACGTCCCACAACTGCCGATTGTTCGAAGCGCTAGCATACATATCTATGGACAGAGTGACGTCATCAAACTTATGATTGAGATGATTGGCGATTTTTTCTATTAGATTGGCAAAGTTGTCGCGAAGCTCATCGGTGATTGTTCCGCCATACTCAATATCAATATTTATGCCGCTAATAGGGTAAGAAAGTAGCATTGAATCAATGGCTTGAATAAGATTGCTGTGTGCCTGTGGATCATTCGCAATTTTTACTATGGTGTTAGCGTCGAATTGAACGAGAGTTAACTCAAACTGATTGTTTGCTTGGTTAACTTGATTTGCCAGTCCTAGCAATTTGTCAGAATCGAGATGACGATATCCTGGATGAGTGTTTCCGTCTTCATCTTTGGCATTGATGTTTCCATCCTCTGCAATGTTAAGTCCAAAATAACTCAAGTGAGTGACTTCAGGTTGTATTACTGCGCTCTCCAAATTCCAGTATGGCAGAAACCCGTAAACAATCTTCTTGCGATTGGTGCTAAAAATTTCTGAAAAAAGAGTTTGTGGGCGAGTGGTGAAACTAATCCAGCTGTTGTGAGTGAGGGGTGATACCAACGGCTCTTCCCAGGTGTGATAAATCAATAGTGAAACTATGAAACACAAAATCAGTATTAGAGCCGCTATCAATTTAAACTTAGTCTTTGCACTAGATGTGCTCTGATTTTGGGGAGAACTTCCTTTAAATATTCTAATCAATAAAAGCCACATCCTAGAAATAAAACCATGATGATGTTTTTTATAAACGGAGGGCTTCATAGGTAATTTGACTGGATTGAATTAGTTGGCAACAGCTTTTCCGTCACGAATGATAACGGTGGTTCTACTGCGAATAGGATTGCCTTCTTCATCTTCTACAATATCGCAGTCGTAACAAGAATATGTAGTAACTGGATCTTTAAGCATTACTCGCTCTTCTATTACCAGACCATGTACCTCTTCTCCATATGGGGGTGGTTGTCCGGTGTTGGGATCAATCCAGACGTTTTCTTGAACGAAGCGAGAATCTGAAGGGCGACTTTTTGTCCAGTAAAGATCTTGGTTTTTTATTTCACAAGAATCACCTTCAGAAGAAGGTGGCATTCCCGAGGCACAGACTCCTCCCTGAGCGACATCTGGAGGTCGTTCTTGCCAAGTTGTTTCTTGATTTTCAAGAACTCGTGTCATGATCTGATTAAACATTGGTGCAGCGCCCATAATTCCTGAAACCATTCTTCCCATAGGACTACCATCGTTATTGCCAACCCAGGTAGCAACTAAAAATTGTGGAGTGTAACCGATTGTCCAGTTGTCTTTCATATCATTAGTGGTCCCTGTTTTAGCACTAACCACATGATTTGGAATAACCAATCGAGATTGAGTGCCAAAGATCATAGCCCTAGCTTGATTGTCTTGCAAAATATGACTGACTAAATAAGCTGGAGCTCGATCCATCACTCGCTGAAGTTCATCAATCTTTTGACTATCATCATAGTTGGTTAAGTAATCTAGGTTTTCAAGACGTTTCTCAACACTCACCTCTTTGATTATTTCACCCCTGTAATTCTCGATTCGCAAAATTGGAGTAAGTGGAACCAAAACTCCTTGATTAGCCAAAGTGCCAAAAGCTTGACTCATCTCAACCATTTTTACCTCTCCTCCTCCTAAAGTTAGCGAAAGCCCGTACTGAGATGGATCTTTCCAAGTTGTGATGCCCATTTTTTGAGCTTGATTCATGAGAGTTTGAGCTCCGATTGTTGCTTGAGCTTTCACAGCTGGAATATTAAAAGAGTTGCCTAAAGATTGCCTTACGGTGACCGCTCCTCTAAAGCCTCCATCATAGTTGCGTGGACAATAAGGAATTTGCAACGGTTCTTGAAAACAGGTGGGCTCATCAATCAAAAGAGTTCCTGGATGAAGGGTTTTTTCTTGAAAAGTAGTAGCGTAAGTGATGGGCTTAATTGAACTACCTGGTTGTCTGAGGGCAATCGTGACGTTAACCTGTCCGTCGTTTTCGGTATCAAAGTAATTTCTTGATCCTATCATCGCCAAAATCTCTCCTGTATTAGGTTTAGTGATTAAAGCTGCGCCGTTGCTTACTCGATAATTCTCTAATTGAGCTATTTCTTGAGCTACAATTTCTTGAGCTGTTTGTTGAAGCTCTAAATCAAGGGTAGTATAAACGCGTAAACCACCTCGCTCAACCTGCTCAACTCCATACTCTTCATAAAGCAAATCTCTAACATAAAAAACAAAGTGCGGAGCTTTAATCTCGGTTTGAGAAAGAGCATAATTTAATGGTTCCGAGACGGCTTCTTCTGCTTGCAAAGCTGTGATGTAACCATCCTCGACCATCCGCCGCAAAACATCGGCCTGACGAGTCTTAGCTCTTTCAGGATTTGAACCAAAGGGTGAGTATCGAGATGGAGCTTGAGGTAATCCAGCTAGCAAGGCTGACTCGGCTAAGCTAAGTTCTTTGGCCGGTTTATTGAAGTATGCCTGACTGGCTGCTTCGATTCCTACCGATGTACCTCCATATGAAATGTAGTTTAAATACATTTCTAAAATCTCATCTTTAGAATAAGCAACTTCAGTCATGACTGCTAAGATTGCCTCTTTAATTTTTCTGGTAAGAGATTTTTCTGGAGTAAGGAGTGCGTTTTTTACTAACTGTTGAGTGATAGTTGATCCACCTTGTTGTTGATCTTGTTTAACATTTCGGATGATGGCTCGAGCAATTCCCTCAAGATCAATGCCAAGGTGTTTATAAAAGCGTTTGTCTTCGATTGAGATGGTAGCTTGAAGGGTGTGTTCTGGTAAATCCTCAAGTTTAACTGGAATACGATTAACGTCGCTATATATTTCATATAAAAGCTCTCCATTTCTATCAAAAATTTGAGTACTTACATCATACTTGTCGCTAATAATAATCATGCGAGGGTTTGGCAGCTGTTTTGAAAGATAAAATAAGCCTGCCGCACCTAGAATTATTATTGATACAAAAACTACTCTTGCTACGGGGTTGGTGATTGGCAAAAACAGATAGTAGCCAAAAGTTGCCAACTTAGGATGTTTGGCATGCCAGGAATTTGGTCTAATTTTTGGAGGAGGCAAAATTTTGTAGAACCAGTTATCGTTGCTTTTTGTTGGACTACTTTTTTTTGAACTGCTTTTTTTTTGCTGATCTGTTCCCAGGAAAGCAGATTTAAACTTGCCGTTACTTTTATTGGGAGAAGCTTTTTTTTTACTCGCTTTTTCAGACTTCTTTTGCTTGGAAAAAAATATCTTTAGAGAATTAATGTTGGTGGTTGGTTTGGTGAGCGCAATTATTAAAGTGATTATGATTGTGTTTTGTGTTTTGTATAC
>CAYXBZ010000025.1:0-13408 GCA_964463605.1 uncultured Pseudomonadales bacterium
TAACGTGACAATAATTCATATTATAAGATATTAGCTAATACTTTTCTATATATATTTGATAAGTAGAGAGAGAAGATTTGGGGCTATCTTCAGCTGGATGGAATATATGTAGTGTTTGCCCATAGGTCTTACAAAAACAACAAAAAAACTTATCAATATTTACGATACAAAACACCCATTCAAGCTGTGCAATTACTTCTAAGTTAAAAAATCAGCTTATTTCAAATGTGTATACCAGGATAAGGTTTTTTGACATAAATTAAGATTGAGTATAGAATGGTAAAAATTTATAGAATCCTGGATAGGTATTTAGCTTGATAAATAGCTGTTACAAAAGGTTCTATGACAACAAAAACAAATCTCTCGGGTAAATCGTACAACGAGGGACGCGAGAAAACACTGATAATTGATCCTTCTAAAGGTTGTGGCGTCCAATTTACATTCAATTCTTCAAGTTTATCAAAGATCAATCCTCAAGCAAAAACTAATGGTGGCAAAATTTTTATGCGAGACTTGTCTTTGTTAGATGAGTTTGTCAAGCTTGAGTATGAAAATGCAATTGTTTATTTTTTAACTAATGACAAAAAGTATCTTGACTCAAATGAGACGACTTTTTTATTCAAGAAATTTCGAGAAACTAATCAAATTGCTGATCAAATATTGGCAATTCCAGATTTGGAAAAAAGGCCAGGTGAATTGTTGTCAATACTAATACATTCGTTAGCTTATCAGCCCGCAGTTGAGAAATTATCCAAACTTGAGCAGAATATTCAATTAATTTCTGGCTCAGCAGTTTTTGCCTGTGAAATTCTCAATAAATATTTTGGAAGGACAAGCGTAAAACCCGATCCCGAATTGTCTCATGTTGAGAATATTCTCTATATGATAGGTAAAGATCACCAAGATCAAAAACTAGTCAAGTATATCACTAAAATGATGCTGGCTTGGACAGATTTGGGATTAGCACCTTCAGCCGTACCAATGAGAGCTAATGCTGCAGTAGAAACGGACATATATACGGCGCTATCAGCTGGAATTGGTAATATGACTGGCAGAGCTCATACCTCAGCGAGAGTAGACGTTGTCTGTCAGTTTAATGAATATGTACGTTATTTAGAAAAAAATGGCATTATTTTTCCTCTTGAGAATGGTAATAGAAATAAGGCAAAAGAATTACTTCTAAATCTAATTCAAAAAGAAATTAATAATGGCAAAAGAATTAAAGGATTCGGTCACTGGTTTTTCAGGGGGTTGGATAAAAAGGGGTTTGACCCTCGTATTCAATTGGTTGAGGATGCAATTAATGATATATACCCAAACAACGATTATTTAAAGCTTGCTGAGATTTTAAGAGAAATTTTTTCAGATGGTAATTTATTAAAGAAGGACAAGGTATTTCAATTGCCTCCAAACTCCGATCTTTACTGGGCAGCTTTTCTGATGGAATTTTATCATGAATATAATCAATCAAACTTAGTTGCAAAAGCAGCTCCAATGCTAAACTTACTATCCAGAATTCCCGGTTTAATTGCCCAGTATCGAGAACAAGAGGGCCAAAGTATTAGAATGAGGCCTTGGTATACCAGTAACTTAAAATAACAAATCACTGTTTAAAAATCCTTATCTTTGATGTGCTAATCGATCAAAAAAAGAGCTAACTAATTGAAGAGAAAATGATAAAGAGATTGTTGATTGCAAATAGAGGAGAAATTGCCCAACGAATTATATGTGCCTGTCGTGCTTTAAATATTGAGGTGGGAGTAATTTTTTCGCAAGAAGATAGCGATTCTCTGGCCGTTAAGAATGCTGATGAAGCTTATCTTCTAGATTCGAGGGACAATACAAATGTTTATCTAGATATTAATCAAATAATTACTATCGCAATCGAGAGGAGCTATGATGCAATACATCCCGGATATGGATTTTTGTCAGAAAATTCAGAATTTGTTCAAGAATGTGAAAAAAATAACATAATTTTTATTGGACCTGATTCAAAAACAGTTGAGTTAGCTAGTCACAAGAATTTAACCAAAAAAATAGCAAAAAAATGTGGCATTCCTATAATTAAAGAATTTAAGCCAAATGAATTGAAGAAAGCTGACTATCCTCTTCTATTAAAGAATACAGTGGGCGGAGGAGGAAGAGGTATTAGAGTGTTAAATGATAAAAAAGATTTTAAAAGATTGCATGAACTAGTTAAAAGAGAGAGCAATCAAACTTGCGGTAGGCAAAAGGTTTTAGTTGAAAAATTTATTCCAAATGCAAGACATATTGAGATTCAAATTTTGGCGGACAAATTCGGAAAGATTATACATTTATTTGAAAGAGAATGTTCCGTTCAAAGAAGAAATCAGAAAATAGTTGAAGAAGCTCCCTCAACGAGCATTCAGGAAGAAATTAAAAGAAAGTTGCGAAAATATGCAAAAGCTCTTGCAAGAGAAATAAACTATGTCAACGCAGGAACGTTTGAGTTTTTAGTTTCTCAAGATAACCACATTTTTTTCCTAGAGGTTAACCCTCGCATTCAAGTTGAACATACTGTTACAGAAGAGATAACTGGCATAGATATTGTAAAAGAACAAATAACAATTGCAGAAGGAAAACATCTCTCATTTAAACAGAGTGAAGTGAAGAGTAAAGGACATGCAATGGAGTGTCGCATTACAACAGAAAATGTAATGAATAATCTTTCTCCAACAACTGGGAAGATTGTACAATGCATTTTCCCGATGGGAAAAGATATTAGAATAGATGGCGATGTCTTTGCTGGAAAAACAATATATTCAAATTATGATTCCTTATTATTTAAATTGATAGTTTGGGCGGAAAATCGACAAAATGTTATTTCGAGGATGAGGCAAATCTTAGAAGAAATCGAAATAATTGGTGTTAGCACAAATCTTTGTTTGCTAAAAGCAATTCTTTCAAATAGTGATTTTCATAATAATCAAGTTTTCACTAATTTTTTAAAGCGCCAACAAATTCTTGAAAAAGCTCAAGAGTTTGAAGAAGCCAAAAGAAACTGTGATGAGATAGATTTTAGAGAGTTAGAATCACGGAAAATCGCCTTAATTGCAGCCTCGATCTATCAAAAGATGGAGGGCGAATTATCATCCAAGACTACCCTGTGGACTCAGAAAGCACGGATGGTTCATAACTAAAATGGATAGCCATCGCAAACAAATACAACAACACACCAGTGATAGTGACGCTAGGAAAAGAATAACTAAGTTATTGGATAAGGACAGTTTCGTTGAGTTTCATGCTTTTGTTAAATCGAGGATTGTAGAATCAGATAAATTAGTAAACGATGGTGTTGTTACAGGTGCCGGTCTAATTAATCAGCGAAAAGTATTTATTTATGCTCAGAATTTTTTGGAAATGGGTGGTTCTTTGGGAGAAATGCAAGCTAGGAAAATTGTATATGTGTATGAATTGGCATTAAAAACTGGTTGCCCAGTTATTTCAATGTTGAATAGTGTTGGTGCCAGAATACAGGAGGGAATTCATTCCTTGGATGGATATGGAGAGATCTTTAAGCGAATTGTTCGAGCTAGTGGCAAACTACCCCAAATATCAATAGTTACGGGACCCTGTGCAGGAGGAGCAGCTTACAGCTCGGCTCTGACTGATTTTGTTTTTTTAATTAAAGATAAAAGCCAAATGTTCATCACTGGGCCTAAAATAATTGATTCAGTAATGGGAGAAAAGATTGGCATCGAAGAATTGGGGGGAGCCAAAATTCATAGCGAAACAAGTGGAGTCGCTCATTTTTTAAGCAAAGATGAAGATTGTTGCTTTGCAAAAGTTAGGCAGTTACTTGAGTATCTTCCGCCCAATAATTTAGATGATCCCCCTATCTACTTTTCTGATGATTCCTCAGATAGATACTGTGAAAACTTGGAAGCCATTGTTCCTTCAGATTCTTCGAAGACCTATGATATTCTTCGAGTTATTACTTCAATTTTTGACGATCAGTCTTTTTTGGAAATACAGAAAGATTATGCTAGGAATGTGGTTGTTGGGTTAGCTAGATTAATGGGAAAAACGGTGGGAGTAGTTGCCACACAACCTAGAGTTAAAGCTGGTTGTTTAGATATAAATTCTAGTACCAAGATTGCAAAATTTGTTCAATTTTGTGATTGTTTTAATGTTCCCATTATTAATTTAGTGGATGTTCCTGGATATTTGCCTGGTGTCAGTGAGGAAAAAGGTGGAATCATTCGACACGGAGCTAAGTTATTATATGCTTATGGCGATGCTCAAGTTCCAAAAATATCAATCATTCTAAGAAAAGCTTATGGAGGAGCTTATATTGCTATGGCCTCAAAAGGCCTTGGATATGATTGCGTATTAGCTTGGCCAGAAGCAGAAATTGGAGTAATGGGTGCAAAGCAAGCATTATATCTATTTAAGGCAGATGAGATAACCAAGATGAGTAAAAAAGATTTTGAAATGAAATTACAAGAATACAACAATGAACACCTAAATATATATAAAGCAGCTGGAACCGATAAGATTGATAAATTGATAGAAAGGAGAGAAACAAGAAAGGTGCTGATATCTATCTTAAATGTGCTTGGGAGTAAAACTTATGTATCAACTGGTAGGAGGCATGGGAATATTCCGCTGTAATGAAACAAATAGTAATTGACTTCAACAATTATTTAATTCGGATATATAGATTTAGGCAAATTAAAAAAATTAGTATAACTCATAGTAATAAAACAAGTGAGTATGATTATATTTCTTTATGTGACTACTTCGAATATGAGCAAGTTCTATATCCCAAAATTAAGGAGGATTCATTGTTGCAATCTGTTGATCAGATCATAGTTAAATCTGATATTTTGGGGATAGTATCTATTGTTTTGGTCAAAGAAAATCAACTTGTTAAAAAAGATGATGTTCTTTTGTGTGTATCTGCTATGAAAAGTGAAAACGAAATATTGGCGCCAATTAGTGGTTTTATCAAAAAAATTTATGTTAAAGAAGGTGAAACAATTGATCAAAATTCTAATTTAGTTGAAATAATTAATGAAGATTTATAGCTATAGTCTTTTAAGCTCTACTAACCATCAAGCTGAAAAACTTGTTTTAACCAATTCTTCTTCTCTTCCGTTTGTTGTAACTAGCCTAAAGCAATATGCGGGAGAAGGTCGTAAGGGGGAAGATTATTATTGCCCTGAGGGGGGTTTATGGTTTACGTTAGTTGATAAATATCGTAACAATGTTGGGAACAGATACTCCATGTTAAGTGCAGTTATTCTGACTGAATTATTGCAAGAAATGCATATTAAATCAGAAATTAAGTGGCCTAATGATGTGCTAATTGATCAAAAAAAAATCGCTGGTATTATGACTAAAATTAAAACAGATTATATTTCGATAGGAGTGGGAATTAATACAAATATTCATTGTTTTGGGAGTATTGCAGATACTTGCACTAGTGTTTTGTTGGAAACCGGAAAAAAGATCGACAATTATCAATTATTAGAAAAGTTTGGAGATAAATACCAAAAGGCAGTAATAAACAGAGAAACAACAATTGAAAAATGTAGAGAAAAGTTAATATGGATCGGGTCAAGAGTAAGTGTGCAACTGGCAGATAAGCAAATAATCAGAGGGATATTCAGAGGTATTACAGACGAAGGCTTTGCCCTAATAGACCAAACAATTGTGTGTGATGGCCAACTAAGGCTAAGCTAAATAACAACTGACAAAAGCAAATTCAGCCACGAGCAATAATTGTTAATCAGCCATTGGTAATAGAGGACTTTCTGCCTCTAAGGCTATCTTGGAAAGATATTGAACTGCTTCAATGGGATACTTTCCAGCCGCACTCTCTCCAGAAAGCATAATAGAATTGCTCCCAAGCAAAATGGCTGTGGTTACATCACTTACTTCGGCTCTAGTTGGCTGTGGTTGATCCATCATGGACTGAAGCATTTCAGTGGCAGTAATTACTGGAACATTTGCTTCTACGCACTTTTTTGTTAAATAGCGCTGAGCTATGTGAACTTTTTCTAAACCTAGTTCAACTCCCAGACCACCTCTGGCAATCATAACTTCATCAACAACTGATAATATTTCATCGATGTTATCAATACCCTGCTGATCTTCAATTTTTGCAACTAGTTTCAGTTTATCTCCTATGAAATCTTTCACCAATCTGGCAGCATCTCCACTCTGAATAAAGGAGGCTGAAACAGAATCCCAGCCAGTTTCCATGCCGTGCTTGAGGTTGATCATGTCATTTTCAGTTAAAACTTGGCATGTATGACTTGCCCCAGGCAAGTTTAGGGCTTTGCAGGGTTTGATTACCTGACCAGCAATGACTCTACAATGCATTTGATCGCCCTCAATTTTCTCCAATTTTAGCTCTACGTCACCGTCACCAACTACCATTTTCTGTCCTATGTCAAGACATTGATATAAATCTGAATAATTTGCAGGATAAACTGGATCTTTTTGTGTGTTGCCGATAACAACGATGTCATCTTTTTTGATTGGTAGAGGGTTTGGAAACTTGTTTAATCTTACTTCAGGTCCTTTCACATCAATCATTAACTCTACATCTTCTGAAATGCTTCTTACTAATTCTTTAACTTTATCAAGTTCTTTTGGATTGGCAAACGCTCCATTAACTCTTGCAACATTCATTCCAGCATCGATCATGCCTTTCATCACTTCGTGGCTCCAACTTGATGGACCAATTGTGCAAATAATTTTTGTTTTTTTTAATTTTTGGGAGGTCATCATTTTATCTTTTTTATGAAATAATTAATATTAAATAATTATTTAAGAATGAATTATTAATGAGAGTTTAAAGAAATTTCCTTGGTGTGTTGCAGATAAAGCTGTTTTTGCAAAGTCAAGTATAGCAGCAATGCGCTTTAAGTCAAGAAAATGAATTATTGTTTTTCTTTGATGCAAACTACTTTATAAGATGTTTGTGAAATGGATGGATCTGCAGATCTAAGAAAAATGGGATGATCAATAACTACTGGTTCACTTGGATCAATATACACTGGAACAACGCTATCTTGGCTTGTCATTATGCTTGGTTGATAAACTTCAATCCTGCATTTTTCTCCAGGAGCAACATTGATAGTAGAGATACCGCTTCTGCTTGTCCGATGGGATCTCACATCACACTGATCCTGTAGGTTTGACCAATCAGGACAAGTGGGATCATTGGGTTCTTCTTGAGTTTGATCTGGATTGCATCTTGCCAAGACAATTAAAAATGTAAGATCTTGCATTAATAGCAAAAAATCACGACGACTCAAATTAGAAGGATATCTATCAAAAATTTTTCCCATATAAGAATAAATCTTATTGAATAGTCCGAATTATATCTTATAGTTTATTACTATTGCAAGTTGATGTCCTGGTCACACACTTTCGAGACATTAGGAACTTAGAGAAAGGTCTTAAATATGCGACAGTATAAACTATTTTTAGAATCTAGAGCTTGTTTGTTTTGTTTGCAAAAAAAACAACTATAAGAACACCCAAGATAAACTGAGAAATAAGGTTTAATTTTTCCAAACATATAACTCCATCATTGCTTGATGTAAACAGTCAAGAACTCTACCCCCTATCCCACTTGTTCAACTTTTGATGTATAATACTCTCTTCAATAAACCAACAAATAATAAAGGAAATTATGGGAGCAGTACCAAAGTATCGAATCAGTAGCATTAAGCGTGGTCAAAGACGTGCGGGTCAGCTTAAACAAATGAAGCTGAAAAAGGATCCTAATCAAGAGTCAGCGCCAAAACACAAGCGAGGTTTGGTAGCTGCGATGTTCAGTCAAATGAACATTGATTTTAAAAAGATTATTTCTCGATAAAGTCTCTTCGAAAGCAGATCCAAAGAATATGTCTAAATCAACCCAACCTGATCAAAGACATCTTAACAGAGCTAAGTTAATGCAGCAGTTATTTGCTACAACTTTTGATGATCAGCTAACTTCGAAGGGATCTGAGAGTGATTTGCAGTCAAGTGGGCAGACAAGTGAATCAGAGCAACCTTTCAAGCTTCCTTATGATTCAAGTTCTGTGGCGGAGGCAGATAAGATTATTCAACACCTTGCACAAATCGATGAATTGCTACAGCAGCACGCCCCAGAAAGACCTCTAGAGGGAATCAATCAGGTTGATCTAGCTATTCTCAGAGTTATTGTGTGGGAGTCGATGACAAAAAAAACACCAAAAAAAGTGTTGATTGATGAGGCAGTAGAGCTGGCAAAAGAATTTGGTTCTGAGGCTTCTCCAAGATTTGTTAATGGTGTATTGGGAAAATTATTGTTAATTGGCAACGAAGATAATAATAAATAGTTTCAAATTCTGACCTGACACAAAATTATAAGCCAGCTATGTTACCTGTTTTTAACGATCCAAAATTGCTTGATACTGCTCTCACCCATCGGAGTGCACTCAATGAGCCGAGTTCCGGAACTTCCTCTATCACATCAAATGAAAGATTGGAGTTTCTGGGTGATGCGGTTTTGGAGTTGATCGTTACTCGCTATCTTTTTGAGCATCATCCAGATGAACCAGAAGGAATGTTAACGGCTTATAGAAGTGCCCTGGTGAGAACCGAGACTCTTGCCGAGGTAGCAAAAGAATTGAGTCTTGGATCAAAACTTTACTTGAGTAAAGGCGAAGAGGCTGGCGGTGGTCGCAGCAACATTGGTTTGTTGGCTGACACTTTTGAGGCTTTGGTGGGGGCAGTTTATTTGGATCAAGGTTTGGAAAAAACCAGTGAATTGATAAAAACATATTTACTGCCAAAATTAGAGAAAATTAAATCTAAAAGATTGTATAAAGATGCGAAAAGCTTGCTTCAAGAAATTGTGCAGGCAAAAGGCTTATCAACACCAGAGTATTTGCTAATTGATGAAAAAGGACCAGATCATGAAAAAGAGTTTAAGGTTTCAGTTACAATTGATGGTAAGAATTATGGAGTAGGTGCTGGTTCAAGCAAACAGATAGCTCAACAAGCCGCTGCCGCCCAAGCTTTGCAACTGTTTGAGAAAGAATCCTAGATGGTGTAAAATCAGAGCCTGTTTGAAAAATAATATCTAAAAACCAATAGTCACCAGTTTATCTCAATTAAAAAATATTAATAAATAGTTAGAAAAATTCTTTATGCTTAAAATTAAACTTTCTCGTTTTGGAAAACGCAATCAACCTCATTTTCGTATTGTTGTTAATGAAGCTAGGGATAAAAGAGACGGTTCATATGTGGAGATGATCGGTCATTATGCTCCAGTTCAAACACCCAAGGTATTAGAGTTGGATATCAAAAAGTATGATGCCTGGATTGCTAAGGGAGCACAGCCCACTGATACAGTGGCTTCGTTGTATGAAATCGCCAAAGCAGGCAAGGGTTTTCCAGAAAAGAAAAAAAAGCCATCAAAGAAGCAGTTAGCTAAGAAAGCAGAAGCCGCTTCAGCTAAAGCTAAGGATGAGAAAAAGCCAGAAGAAGAAAAAGAAGTAGCAAAAGAAGAGAAGAAGCCAAAAGAGAAACCAGAAGTAAAAGAAGAAAAAAAATCAGAAACAAAGGAGAAAGTAGCTCAGAAGTCTGATGCAGCCGAGGCTAAGGAAACAGATTCGAAAAAAGAATAAAGAGTTAGTTGGCGAGATATTTGTTTTATAAATTTGTGAATTTGTTTAATATTCTATGCAGCACTTTATCGAGTTTATTCTTACTCATCTTGTAAAAAATCCAGCTGATCTCTCGGTTGAGATGGTGGAGCAAGAAAGAAGAAATATCTATCGAGTTACTCTTCATCCAGATGATATTGGAAGAGTGATTGGATCAAGGGGCAGAACCATCAAAGCAATATATAAAGTTGCTTCAGTATTAGCCTCAGATACCAATGAAAAATTTGAAATCGAGATAGTCAAGTAACCAGTTGTTTACGTTGGCTGTATCTCCTTTGCCCCTAGCTTTACATTAAGTTTCCTATTCCTTGAAATTGAAATCCCGGTACTTGAAATAAATCTTCGATGTTGTAATCTCTGACTTCTGTGGGTTGCTGAAAGCCAGAGGGTACAAACTGCTGGATCGTATTAAAAGCTCTTAACTCTTCTTCGCTTACACTGGGCAAACTATCATCGATATTGGTGGTTATTACTTGTGTGTAATAGTACGAGTGTAACTTCATTTCAGCTTCTGCAACACCAGTGGGATCATCTTGATCATTTCCTCTGGTTCCTCGAATATTGAGTTCGATGATTGAGGTAAAGGGAGTTATCTTTTCTACAAGATCAAGAAATTCATCTACGTTGTCGCTGGTTCCTTGAACGGTTAAGCTTAATTCCAGATTGCTGAAGCGCCTTGATCTACGATTTGAAGCGCTCTCATCAGCTCTTCTTGTAGTCCCGGACTCTAGCAAATCAAGCTCGGCCGAAGGAGTGGCAATTTCTCCTGGATTAATCTGTAGGTTTGTTGTTCTAACTTTAGATAACTGCACTGCTTGATGAAGATTAAACAGCAACTCTAAAACAGGTTTGTGTGATGGCAAAACACGATCGACTTGTTCTTTTTGTTGAAACTGATCCGAGACCGCTATTTGCTTGAGCTCTTCTAGTTTTCTGGTAATGCGCTGATGTTGATCCTTTTCTTCATCAAGCATTTGATTGGTTAAAAAAGCAGCTTCAATTTGGGGTTTGATAGCAAAAAAAATCAGTCCTACCGTTCCCCAAATCATAATGATAGCAATAATTAGCTGCTTTCTTGTGTTAATCAGAAGCTTAAAATTCAAGTCGTGTTTGGTTTCTTTTATTGGCATTGGTTGATTAATATTCAGATTCAATGGTTACCAACTCTGAGTCATCACTAAAAGAGACAGTAAGAGAAAATGCATATTGGCCCATTGGCTGACGGTTTAAATTACTTTTAGTAAGTGATGTGAAGTATTTTGTTACGTCGGGATCTTCAAGAACTTCGAGGGCTTCTTCAAGATAAAAAACATGAGGACTTACTACTTGAAGTGACAAAATTCCTTCTTCCATATTGTAGTTTAAACCACTAATGGTAATATTAGGGCCAAACAGTTCGCTAAAAAATCCCATAGCGATTTGCTTGTTGGCTCTCTGATCAAAAAGTTCGCGGATGATCGTGAGTTTATTCACAAAAAATAGATAGTTGGCCTCAAGGGTGCGCTCAGAATCGATCTGTTTTTTTGCTGTCATTACTTGAGCTTGAACTTGATTAATTCTATATTGAAGATATAAATTGATTGAAAAAATTCCCAAAAAAGCAACCGAGCAAACGATAAAAACAATTAGCGCATACTTAAAGATCAACCTGTCTTTCTCTTGCTGTTTTGACAGTTTAACATTTTGCTTACTGAGGAAATTAATCTGTATCATGTTCTGTCAATTATGCCCTTTAAGTTGAGTGAGTGAAAGCGATAAATTGCGACTACTTAATCTTTTCAATCATTAATAATCCGTTGCAAACAACATAAGATTGTTGATCCTCTTCAGGTATTTCTCCTGTGGTCCCTGCAAATGGTGCCGCTAATAGTACTTCTAGATTAGTTTGTTGAGTAAAGTAACTCACGATCCCAGGCATTTGTGCAGTACCACCAGTTAACAAAATTCTTGTAACCGGAGACTGAGGTTGTTCGTTATTGTAATACCTGAGAGTTTTTACGATTTCTTGAACCAAAGGTTCTAAGGCAGGCATCAAGATTTGGGCAATTTTCCCCTGAAGCTGTTCTTGTTGCATGCCATAGCTGTGCTTATACTCCTCGGCTTGTTGAGGAGTAACGTTACTAACTGCTTGTTGAATGGCTTTTGTCAAGATGGTGCCACCACCCTTTTTGTTGGTTGCTAGTTTTAGTTCTGTTTGATCAATGATTGCCAACTGAGTGTTATCAGCACCTAAATGAACCAGTAAAGTGGTTGGATCCGATGCTTCAAATCCCAAGGCTCTGATAATTGAAAAGACCTGTGTCTCCATAATTTTTGGTTGAATTCCCAGCGACGTAAAAATGTCAGTATACAGCTCAACAATACTTTTTCTGGTACCCACTAGCAGCACTCTCATTGGCTGATCCTTCTCTTTTTTTTGAGGTCGATACAATACCTTATATTCTAGGGTCAGTTGATTAAGTGGAATAGGAATATGTTGCTCTGCTTGCCAGTCAATAGCCGATGCCAACTCAGCGTCAGATAAAGGTGGAAGATAAATCACCTTTGTGGATACGATCTCTTCAGGCAAACTGAGATAGACATCAGTTTTGGGTAATTTGTGATCGTGAAATATCTGATCAACTGCCTGTAACATCTTCTCAGCTTGCATCTCATCTTTGGGGAAGGCTAACTCTGAAGAGTTTTTGATCAAGGCTGTTCGAGAAATAGATGGTTTTTTTCCAGGCTTAGCAACAACAGCTTTAATTGAGTAGGTTCCAATATCGATGGCGGTGGCAGGCATAAGGTGAGATAGTGATTGATTAAATTAATTTATTCGTCTTTACTGAGGCTACTTCCACTTACTACTGAATAATCCATGAAGCTGTGAGCGCTTGGGAGTGATCGGCGAACTTCAAGCGTGCGGGCAATATCTTCTTGTGGATTTCTACCAGTTGATTCAACATTATATTGGGCAAGAGTGATGGCATTGCTACTTATCTGAAATTTTGTACTGCTGAAGATAGGTTTAATTCTAACAAGCCTATCATTTGCATCAAGATCTACTGAGGCACTAAAAGCATAATCGCCACTTTCACTAGAGGGAGGGTCAAATCCTGTGTTTCTTTCTGTGTCACTGCCACAAGGATCAAAACCAAAGTGCTTGGCATTATTAGTTGAGTCGAAGACAGACACTATTATGGCTGATGGATCATTTCCACAACCGCTCTCTCCTTCCCACCAGAAAATATCAAGTGAGTTAGACCCAGGGTTATCTATCGGTAACTCTACTGTATCTCCCGTAGCAACAAACATTTCAAACTGGTTTTGTGATTGACCTCGGTAGTGAACCTGATCATTGTTGTCTAACTCAAAATCCCCTGCGATATCATCAGTTGAATCTCCTTCCAGCTCCGCTTCAGTGATTTCATATAGAGCTTGTTCAACTCCACTTTCGGCAGCATTAAACACTCGAGTTGATTCATCTTGAATAAAGGCAGCATCCTGTTGTTGGGTAGTTCTCTGGCTTAAGCTGATGGCTATGGTAAGCACAACGGCCATGATCAACAGAGTAACCACACCAACCTGGCCTGATTGGAGGTGCTTTTTTGATTCTTGCATCTAGATACTATAATAGTGAAGTTTACCGAGATGGTAAAGATGAGTTTTTTTGAAACCTGATTGTTGGGCAAAAACTGATTAATTTCCTATTTGTGCCACTTTTGTTTGATTTTGATTTGAAGACTGAAGAA
>CAYXBZ010000026.1:0-13293 GCA_964463605.1 uncultured Pseudomonadales bacterium
GATAGCTTTCTTCTTCAGAAAAAGAAAATATAAAAGCTCCAGTTTGACCACTTCCAAAATCAAGCAATCTAAGCTTACTCTTACCACTTCTTAAAGCTTCTGTACAACTTGTTGATAATAATTTATCTACATCTAATTCCGGCGGATTTTCTTTGTCATAACCAATACCTATTCCCTTATTGAACTGATATTCTACCCCAGTTCTTCCACGTCTCCCTTCTTCTTCAAGACCAGTATAAATTCTTGGTGGCTGTTCGTTCATAAAAGTTTATCTAAGTTTCTTGTTTTATAACCAATCTTTTTACTTTCAGTTCAATTATACATTTATACATTTACGCAAAAAAGCTATAACATTGGAAACATAAACTCTATAAATATTTTTAATAAAAGGTTCTCATATCATTTACTAGTTCCTGCAGATTTAAAATATAATATGATGAATAGTAAAGCTAGAAGTCTAAGTGCCCACTACATCCTTCACCAGTCCCTGCAATTTTTGCAAATGAACTCAGGATAAATATCAGTGAATAACAAAAATTTTCTGATATCATTAATTTAGTGATTAAACCCAACTCCTTGCAACCTCAAGATGAAGCTGAAAAAACTGATTTAATGATTAAGAATGTAGAGATTAGCGTTAGGTTCTTGTTGAATTACATTCAATACAGTTTTCTGACGGGCTTAGTTATTCTGATTTTAGTGGCGACAATATTCATTGTCGCCAATCTTAACCCCAATTCTTCTTTTGGTTTTTTTAAGTTTTTTTCTTTTATTGACCCGATTTATAAAACAGGCACCTTTACTTTAGGGAAAAAAGAAACAATGCAAATATTTTCGGCAAGCTCCTTTATTTTATTAATCATTGCCAATTTGATTAAATTTCTATTCAAAAACCTGCTTGCTGTTAATTTGGACATTAAGCCAAGATTAAAAAAAATAGCTTTATTTACCGTTGTTACCTCAATCCATTTTTTTGCTGTTTTACTTGTTCTTTTTGATGAAACACTGGATAAAAATTTATCATTCATATTTATTCTTTTTTATTTTGGTGGCTTAATCTCTCTTACCGGATACTTTTTCTTTGATGGTTTATTGAAATCCTCAATAAAAGTATCTAACTCAGTAGAGAGAAGTTAGATTAATTAAAAGCTCCCATAACTTATAAGATCCAACACTCTCCACTATGCCTGGCAAATACTACAGGATTAATGATTAATTCACTGATGCCTCCTCAATTTTTTACAACTATCAAAATAATATGTATCATATGTTTAACAAATTAACAGTTAAAAATAACAAAAATGCTACAAACTGAAGAACAAATCAAACTAGCTGCAAAACTATTACATCTCCCTATTGAAAAAGCAAAACAGAACAGTTCTGTTATTAAAGAAAACAATGCAATATATTTTAGTGAGCCAGTTAAAGGAGGACGATCATTGATTGTTGGTCTAGATGGAACTGTTTTGTTTGCTAACTCATCTGTAGGCTATAGTAGACATATAGAAGAATTCAATAACGGAAGAAGAACTCCACTAGAGGACTTCATCTAGGGAATAAAAAAAACAACCAGCAATCTTGTCTTAATTCCTCTTCACAATCCTAATGACTCTGTTTCCAATATGCTGTTCTTTCATTGGTTTGCCAGTTATTTCATCATAATATCTTCTTGCATCGTAAGTAGAAAATCCCAGGACAGGTCTACCTGTAACTGGGATGGTAGCATAAGTTTTGTCTCCATCTAAACCTTTATCTATTAAAGCTATAAAAACACCCTCTCCCTCTTCAACCAGAGATACTTCTAAATTAGTCAAAAGCTGTTTCCCTTTTCCAGACACAACTCTTATCGTTTTTCCATTAGTCTGAGCATATTCATTTAAAACCTGCTCATAAGTTCCGGGGTTATCCATTCCTTTTGAATCAAGATAGTCAATCCAGGTCTGTCCGCCTTTCTGCTTTAATGTTAAATAATCTGGCACATAAACCAAAACATCTTGAGGTTCTTTTATTGATTCTTCATTATCTTTTAAAGCTTTCTTAGATCTTTGTGTTCTCCCATCATCTAAATAAGAATAAACAGAACCTTTTGCTGTTATCACTTCTTCTATGTCTAAATTAGGAATACTTTCTACTTTTCCTAT
Source organism: uncultured Pseudomonadales bacterium (assembly GCA_964463605.1). Classification (GTDB taxonomy): domain Bacteria; phylum Patescibacteriota; class Microgenomatia; order UBA1400; family PJMF01; genus DAOLOF01. The sequence continues at coordinate 2,142 of CAYXBZ010000026.1, forward strand.
TTTGGATTCTCCTGTATTAGCTTCCATTTAAACTTAATATATCATTTACTTTTATTTTAATTCAAACATGAGTAATTAATTTAAATGTCCAAGTTCTTACATCTTCTACCAATCTCTACAGTACAAAAAGTGATTGAAACATCCCGTTTTGAGTTATAATTTGACTCATGACTCAAAAACCACTTTTCTCTCCACATTTTGCTAAACGCCTTAACCTCAATCAAGCGGAAATGCTTGAAGTAATAGACAAAGTGATCAGAGCCTATGATCTTGGCCAACTGATTTCAGCCGAGGGAATAGAGGTTGGCTATGAGGATGTTAATGTCATTCTCAAAACAACAAAGGGCAAGTATCTACTAAAGATTCTAATTGATTTTATTTTAAAAAAGCCGCGCTCAACAGCAGATAGCCAACGTTATGTTGAAACGATGGAAAGCTTTCGAGCTGATGGCATCGCCTTACCTCGCCTATATCTCGTTACCAGTGGTTCTTCTGATGAAGAATCAACAACCTACTTATTGCAGCAACAAGTGCCGCATAATACTGAGCCAGTCTGGATGTTGGTGATGGAGTTTTTTGAGGGCACCGACTTCATTGAACAACCACCAACCACCGAAGACATGAAAGCAGTGGCTAAGTATCTAGTGAAAATTAATCAATCTAAGTTAAAGCGTCAGCCGATTTATGATCCCTGGCAACCACATTATTTAGATCGCTCACATCAGGAATCAGAGAGCCTAATAAAAGAGCCGACGAAAAAACTAATTGAAGAAGTACTGGAAAAGTTTAATAAAATTGATCAAAAGCAGTTGCCCAAATCAGTCATTCACGCTGATTTTATGAGGAATAATTTACTAAAAAATAATCAGGGTGAGTATTGTTTGCTTGATTTTGGTGTGGTTAATGCTGGTCCGCGGCTGTCTGATTTAGCGGTGTTCTTGGCAGGCTTTTGTATGGACTCAGACGATTCGCTGGTCAAAAACCGAATGGCCTATCAAACCGGGCTTGCTGCCTATGACCAAGGTATTGATTTGACTGATTATGAAAAGGAGCATCTAGGAACAATGGTTCAGGCAGCCTATGCCTGCTTTTACTTACCCGCACTCTATGAAAAAATGGTAGAGAACAATCAAACTGAAGAAAATGATTATTGGATACGCTTGGGCGAGGCAGGGTTGATTATGACTAAAGAAATGGAATTGTAGGTTCAAATAATTAACTCCAGAACCTTAAATCAATTTTTTCATCGTATTAGCCATAAAAACAAATCATTTACCTCAATTTTGTTACTCAAACTTCCAATCTATACCCGAATCCATGAACTGTCTTGATGGGATTTAAACCAATCTGCTTTAGTAAACTTTTTCTAAGTTGGCAGATTTGAACGTCAACATTATTATTATTTACCCAATCGCGCTCCCAAACTTGTGAATAAAGCTTCATTCTGGTTACTATTGCTGGATGATTAACAATTAGACACTCAAGAATCATTTTGTTTTTGCGTTGTAAATACAGTATTTGACTGTCAAACATGATGTAATAATTATTTAGATGCAGAATAAATTTGCCTGCTGTTATCTGATTTTGTTTGGCGGGTAGTCGCTGCCTGAGAATGGCGCTGATTCTAGCCAGTAATTCTGACCAACAAAACGGTTGTTTAATTAAGGCATCGGCGCCGGAGTTAAGAATGTAGGCTGCGTCCAAGCTGGTGCAGTCGTGAGTAATGGCTAAAATCGGTGCTTCAATTTGGTCGGTCCTGATTTGTTTGATTAGTTTCAAGCCCTTACATCCGTTAACTCCAATCGAGATAATGATCAAGTCATAAGATTCGCAACTGGCTTTGATAACAGCTTCCTCATCGCAGGCAGTTGTTTCTACTACAAAACGAGAACCAAGAATATTTTTGATCTTTTTGATTTGTGCCTGATCATCATTAACTAAAAGTAGGCGCATGACTTGAATTTTGTATCAACCAAACCTTAAAAAAAGATTAAATAGGCTGATATAGTATGATTTTTTAACCAATCCAGTACAGAATTATTATAACGAAAGACCATTAGCCATAAGTGGCTTTGATTCAATTTTTCTTTTTTATCATAATAATCTTGAACACGGCTGCTGAATCATGTAGAGTATTACATCAACATGATCAATTTATTTATAGCTCAGCCATTACTTTTTCTGATAATCTTTCCGGGGATATTGATGACAATCGCAATTCATGAATATGCCCATTGCTGGACAGCAGACAAGTTGGGCGATCCTACCCCCAGGGTGAAGGGGAGGTTGACTTTAGATCCCAGAGCACATCTTGATCCACTGGGTGTGATCGCAATTTTATTTACACGCTTTGGCTGGGGGAAACCTGCTCCGTATGATCCTTATAACCTCAAAGATCCCGTAAGAGATACTGCCTTGATAGCTGCCTCTGGAGCTTTAGTTAACTTTTTGGCGGCTGGAGTCTTGGCAGCGATTTATCGAGTTGTTCCGATCGGTTCAGAGTTGCTAATTGTTTCGATTGTTCAGTTGGCGGCAATTAATATTTATCTGGCGATCTTCAACTTAATACCGGTAAAACCCTTAGATGGATCCAAGGTGTTACAAGCGCTTTTGCCAACAGAGATGGCTCTTGAATATGAGAGAGTGATGGATAAGTTCGGTTTAATGATATTAATTTTATTACTAGTTCCGTTTGCGGGAAGAAGTGCTCCAATCGTGCAGTTAATTAGTCCAGTGGCAAACTTTATTCTTGGATTGTTGTTTGGTTAAGAAAAGATGGTTGTTGTTGTTGGTTAGAGCCAGAATGCACTGATATAAGTTTAAGGCTTCTAAAAAAGATTTACTTCAAGCGCGTGCGATCAAGACAGTCTATTTACATCTGTAATCACCAGTGTTACAATCTCACCTTATGAAAAGTTATAGTTTAAAGTATCCATCGGTGGCTCATATTGGTCATAGCGTGTCTCACGCAAAAAATAGGACCAAGAGGTCATTTAAGAGAAATCTTCACTCGGTGACGGTGATGGTTGATGGAGTGCGCCAACGCTACATGGTTCCTACAAAGGTTTTACGCTTGATGAAGAAGCAGGGAATCACAACTCATTGGAAACTCCAAGAAGAGGGCGATTCCTCAGCCAAGTAAACGAACGTATTTTTTCGGTAAATTTTCAAAATTTGACAAAAAATTTAAACAAGTTGTGGCAATTACTGCAACAACTATTATTTAAGAATGCTTTTTACTTCGTTCCAACTGGTAGAATTTTTCCCTTCAATATTAACTTGACCGATTCTTAACAAGGGCCTTCCATTTATTGTTTCAGTCTGGCAACTGAGTATTTGCATGCGCTTATTTCCTTGAATTGTGGGAATTGTTGTCCAAAGAATTGGCCAGGGTTGAAAGGCTCTGCAGGCACGTTCAATGATAGTAGGAAAGTGAATGACCTCTTCCTGATTAAGAAAGTAATTAACTAGGGAATTCTCTGACAATTGTCCTGATGGGAAGCTGTGAAGTATTTTTTGAGGCAAAAAAGTTGAGTCAGAAAAATCAGTCATGAGCAACTTCAGTAATTTCCAAGATATAAAGGCGTCAGCTTTTTTAATCTTTCTGGCTAAAGGAGTTGGTGAGGTGGAGGGTTGAGGTTTCTCAATGGCTACACCTTGAAAATGATTATTGATCCAATCAGGTACGTTTCTAGAGGCGAGGGCAAAGCTGTGCTGATAGTAGTCAAGACTGGTCCAGTTTGATTCAACCTCAAACTCCTTTTGCGCGATGATTGGTCCAGAATCTAATTTCGAAGTAACTCTAATCAGAGAAAGAGCAGATTTTGTTTCGCCAGAAAGTAACACAAATTGGCCTGGAGAACTACCTCTCCACGAGGGTAACTTGGAAGGATGAAGATTGATGGTTGCTTGCTTGGGGAATGTTAGCAGCTTTGGCGGGATGATATAGCCAAAATCCACAACCAAAAGATAATCGGGTTTACTCAACTCTTGGTTAAGTTCCTCAAAATTATTATTAACTAATTGATATGGAAGTCCCAACTCTAGAGCCCAAAGATGCAAAGGGTTGCTAATAAGTTGTTGTTTGCGCCCTACTTTTTTTGGTTGAGGAGTGAGAACCCATTTAAGCTGAAATCGCTGGTCATTATTTAATGACTTGGCTACTTCGAGCGTATGTTGAGTGCTGCCGGCGATAGCAATCTGAATTTTCTTATGATCTGTGATGTTCTTCTTCATAAAGATGAAAAAACTGGTTTAAGTAGTGATGATGTTAATGAGTGTGACTGTGCGGTTGAATGTTGTGAGTGAGGCTGCAGTATATTGCGATCAATTAGAGTCTAGTAAGCCTTAAGCAATTCTTTATCTTCAAAAGCAACTAACTTATTATGTTTTTGTATATAAATGGGTAAGTCATGCTGCAAAACGTAATCAGTAAACAAAATTCCGTCAAGATGATCAAGTTCATGCTGGACAATGCGAGCGTGATAGCCACTGAATCGTTGTTTATGACTGATTAGTTGCTGATCATTAACTAATTGAAATTCAAGCTCAAGCCAATCCCATCTGGGAATTGGAGCAAAAAATTTGGGTACTGACAAACAGCCCTCTAAATCTGGTTCGTTTTCATTTTCACCAAAAGACTGCGTCTCACTGTGAGATAAAATTTTAGGATTTAAAAATACTTTTGTGGCATTTTCTCCCTTGTTTGTTTCTGGTCGAAAGGCAAAGCCTCTAATTGATTTATTGATCTGGGGGAATGCCAACCCAACTCCTTGGGGGTCTTTTTCAAGTACCAAATTTTCTATCAGCAGCTGGATATTTTGCAAAAGTTTCTTGTCAACTGTAGTGATAGGATTGGCTTTTTTTCTTAAAGTAGGATGGGGTGCAGTGATAATACTCATAAAACAGTTGATTGTAGAAACCAAACGAAATCGATTTCAACTCAAATCTTTTTGGATTGTTTAATAATTTATTCAATAATTAGTTGAGTATATTATACACTTCCAAGTAGACACGCCGATAAGACTAGTGCCAAGATTGCAAACTATATTATCTCGATTGTATATTCAACCAGGTTGTTAATTATGGGAGTCAGGTCAGATGGTTGTATCTGATTTAGAGAAATATTAGTGTGTTGATCAATCTGTTTTTCCAGCTTAAGAGATGAGCCAAGCCATTTGTGAAATGTTTTTTTGTCAGTCCAGTTTTGATCTCGGTGGTGATAGCGTTCTCTTAAATCCTGGATTCTAGCATTTATTGAGGCCAAGCCGTGGGGTGTAACTCTTAAATCGCAGTAAAAAATTAGCTTTTTTTCCCAGCGAGGCAGTTCAAGATGATTCTCTAAACTTTCAAACGAGTGATCGTTCATCAGATCTGTGATATCAGAGCTAAAACCCAGTTCTTTAATAATAGTTAGATTGGCTAGATCAGCGTTTTTGGTGTACTTGTCAATCATCTGTTTTTGTTTTTTTAGCCAATACTCAAACGGCTTTTTTAGTTGAGACAATGAAGGTAGGCTGTTTTGAAGCATTTCATTTGATGATTCTGAATCAAGCTCAAACTTGACCAAGTTACCGATATCGTGCAGTAGTAAGATCGTCACCAGTCGTTTTTGATCAATCTTAACCCCAGTCCAATGACTAAAGATAATCTCGCCCAAAGCTGCAACCGTAATCATGTGCTTAGCCAAGTTGGGTGGAACACCATACTGTTGATAGATTTTAATTAGGGATATTTCCATAAATTTTACTATCAAGAACCAACTAACACTCAAGCTCCTCAATCTTGTTTAATAAATTTGGATCGTTAGGAATAATGTTGTCTAAAATATATTGATATTGTTCTTTGGCCAAGTCACATTCGTTGCGAGATTCATAGATCTGCCCAAGGTTGTAGCGAGCATTATGGTAATTGGGTTTAAGTTCGATCGCTTTCTTCAAGGAAATAATAGCTTGATCAATATCATCTTGAATCCACTCAATTAGAGCTCGATGATAAATGGGTTTGGGATGATTGGGAGATAGAGTGGAGGTAGTAATAAAAGTTTGTCGAGCTTCTTCAAGATACTTGTCATCAACTTGACTTAGTTTTGAAAAGAGACTGGCTCTTGCTTGATGCAAATAGAAGTGGTGAGGATTAAGCTCAAGAGCTTGATCGCTAGCTTCGATAGCAAGTTGAGCAAACTGCTCGACTGCCTCCACATCCTCAATCTCATAAAATTCTACTGCCGCCGAAGCGTAAGCATTGGCTAGTTCATCATAAAATATTGCTTCTTTTGGAGAGAGAAGAACCGCTCGCTGTAAATACTCAATAGCTTTACTGTAACGATTGGAGTCGGACAAAGCTTCACCCATGGCAAAATGATAGTCAGCCTGCCAAATTGTTACCAAGCTGAACAAAAGGTGAAAGGCGACCAAGAAGAGACATAGTATAGTAGTGTATGAAAAAAATCCCAAGCGCTTTTTGAAAGATTTTTCTTTCTCCAGACTGAGGTTGTTGTTTCGAGGAGGGCTTTGCAATGTCTGCAATGAGTTAGATTTTGAAATTGTTTGAGAATGAGGTAATTTATGATTGATTTTTTGATGCCTAGCTCCTAAATAACTCATAATCAGTGTCCAGACAATCGTTACAGAGACAGTAGAGAAACCCCAGAAATTTGTTGCGTTAAATGAAACCAGGCTTGCTCCAAAAGCCAAAAACATATCGACTTGGCTGCGATTAAAGCTTCTTCTGGAATCTAGATTAGAACTAAAAACTTTTGCTTCTTTGACAACAATAAAAAAACAAGCTCCCATAAGAATGAGATAACTGCTCAAACCTATTACACCAGTGTTGGCCAATAGGTTGAGAAACTCATTGTGAGCTTTGTTGTAAAGAAAATCCCATTCAGAAAGTAAATTATGTTCAAGCGGACGATCAAGGTAATAACTGTAGCCAAAAGTTTCGGGACCCGATCCAAGCCAGGGATATCGCTGCCAAACATTCAATGCTCCTTGCCAAACAACATATCTGATCTCTTCTGAGGGAGAAATCAGGATTCCTTGATCGATTGCATCCTGGGTTTTCAAGGAAAGTGAGTTGTCAGGGGAAGATTGCTGAGTTGTTTGAGTTTGAGAAAGATGAAAAAAATCAAGATTGACATATTGATTTATTGAAGGAAGAAAATCAGTTCCTACAACAAAAGTTAGGCCAACTAATCCAGCCAAGAGGCAAAGTAGAAAAGCATTGGCTCTTAACTTCAGTTTTTTGATCGAAATAAATCTTCCCAGTGTAAAAAATAACATGGCGGCGGCGAAACCAAGCAAACCCGACCTTGATTGAGTAAATAGCAAGGCGATCATGCAGGCAACAACTCCACTTAGCCACAAAAAGCGACGAAACAGCAAACTGTCAATTATTTGTTTGAGAGTGGCTGGCAGCTTGATTAATTGAGAGATTTTGGGTGGATGAAGCAAGAAATAAATCTGAATTGGCAACAGCATGGAAAGCAGGGCTGCCAGCCAATTCGGCTGGCCAAGGGTGGCGAAAACTCGGGCTTGCACATCTTGAATCCAGCAGTCAGTACCAGCTTTGTTAGTTAGGATTAGGCAACTGAGAGAGACACCAAATAATCTTTCGGGTAAAGCATATAATCCAACTCCAACTGCTGAAAAGGTGGTGGTAAATAATAGTGCTTTTAACTGTTTAGAATTAAGATTGTTGACTAAAGTCCAGTAAATCAGGCTGTAGGCGACTGTTGACAATAGACCGCCATGAAATCGAGAGTAATATCCAAAAAAAGAGGTTCTGGGATGAATTGAAAAAAAGGTTGAGGCTGTTTGAGCGATCAGAAATAGTAGTAGAGGTATGTCTAAACGGCTTTTTTTGAAGATAATTTGTTGGCGAACGATCATCCTCATCAACCAACAGCTCACCATTAATATGGTTAGACTGTAAACAAAAATGATTTTATTGAACTCAAATAGTTCCTTATTTACGCCAGTAAAAATAAAAGGAGTGGCTATTGCTAGCACGTTGGCGAACAAGAAGATGAGTCTTTTGCAGATACGAGACCAACTTTTCATGAACGAGTTTATCTTATTTATTTCAGATGTTTTTTAAGAATAATCTAAGAATAATCGATGAGTGTGTATGATTGTAACTTAAAAAAAGTGAACTTTAAAAATTTGATCAGATAAATGTTTGAGGGCTTTTTTGCACTGCTTATTTATTGCGACGATTGCATCTTTGGATCTGATGATAGAGATTGAGAAAAGCAGCTAACTTGATTCATCTGTTTTTGTTTCATGAAAAGATCATCCTCTCCCCACAAATATCTTTTTCTGGTAAAGTAGTATTATTAGTAAGATACCAATCCTGCCTATGTTTGCTCAAGACGACAATCAATCAACAGCGAATCCTACAACCCTGAGTGAGGGTCAAAATGATACCTCTGCCCAAGTTCCAGCTCAAGCTCCCGCCCAAGCTCAAGCTCAAACGCCAGTTCAAGCTCCAGCTCAAGATAATTATGTGAGCAGCTATCAGCCTCCACCGCAAGAAACGTCTTCTGTTGAATCAGCGAAGTTGGCTCAACCAATTCAATCAGTTCAATCGGTTCAACCAGTTAGTCCAGATCTTCCAGATCAATCAGCCCAACCAGTTCAGCCATCAGAAGTGGCTCAAACTGATGGTGAAAGTTTTGTTCCTCCTTCGGAATCAACTTCACAAGAGCCAGTAACTCAAGAGCCATCATCAGGCAATCAAGATTCAATTAATGAAAAGTTGGAGGAGCTAGAAAAGTTAGTGGAATCATTTGAGAAAGAGAGTGATCCGGGTCAAATTCAAGAAGAAACGCCCCAAGAAACAAAGGTTGAAGCAACAGATAATCAATTAAATCAGGAGGATTCAATGGATAAACCGCAAGACAATGCTCAAAACTCTACAAGTCAAGATGTAGTAACAACTAATAGTGAACCCGCTGCGAATCAAGCTAGTCAGGGATCTGCTCAAGAATCGGTTCAGTCAGAAACGTTGGCCGATCAAAATATCTTTTTCTTGCTTGGAGCTCAGGAAGGATCAACTCAAGAACAAGAGCAGTTTTTAGATGAACTGCAACAAGTAATTTGGGAGGATTTTTTGCAGACTGACCTTGATCTTTTAATCACTTCTCAAGAAAAAGAACAAATAGATCAAATTCTTCAAGACTCAAATCTTGACGATCAAGCTAAACAGGAAGAGATACTCAAGTATCTCGATGGAATAATTCCAGACTTAGAAGAGATTATGTTAGAAAAGGCTTTAAAACTAAAAGGAGAGCTGGTTCAAGAAAGAGTGGCGAGCCTGAAAGAAACACTGGCAGAAGATCAAGACAAGTTAGCCAAATTAGAGGAGATTAATCAACTTTTGGCTCAAAACAAATGGTACTCTGCTGGCGTTATGCTTAATCAATTAAGTTAATAAAAGTTCTTCTAAGGAACTGCGTAAATCTTGATGTGGAAGATTAGTGTAAGTCTAGTTCCTCGCTATTCCAGAGTGTTATCTCGTGTTTTTTTATGTCTTATCAATGAGAGTGACTTCTTCTGGTGAGGTACAATTTGTGATAGTATGAGTACATTCATTGAGGCTTGAAGTGATAATAGCTCTCAGGCATTTTTATGATTTCATAATTTATGATGCAAACTCAAATTAATACCTCCGCTTTAAACAAACCTAATTCAGGCAAGAAGAAAATAAATAATCTCGCTTCTTTTTTTTCTGCCAAGCAATATGAGTTGTTGTTTGATTTTGGAAGCTTGTATACGAGAGTTGTGGCTGTTGACTCTCAATCAAATTATTTTAATTCTCGTCAGAGTAAAAAATTAAAGGAGTCTTCTCGGTCGCCAATTAGTACGCATCTCCTTTATAATCAGCCCAGTTGTTATTTGCTTGATGAGAAAACTGATTCGATCTTGCTGATTGGCAAAGAGGCCTTTTCATTAGTAGGAAAAGAACCTGATGACACTAGAGTAATTTTTCCCTTAAAAAAAGGAGTTGTATATAACAGAGTGTGGTTTGAACAGTATCTGCTGGGATTGATGGATAAGATAAAAAAAGAGCTAGAATGGAGTTGGTTAACACGCTCAACTTCAGTTTGCTTTGTTCCTAAGCTAGCGACAAATTTAGACAGACAGATTATTAAACAATCTTTAGAGTCGGTAGGCTTGAATCAAGTGCAAGTTCGAGATAAAGCCGAGGCAATTTTACTCAGTCTTCCGTTGCCAAATGCTACCACTCACTCAACCCCCAAATCATCGTCAGTAGTGGTATTGGACATTGGTGATCAGCTAACAGAGGTTGTGTTAGGTTCATGGGGGCGAGTTACTTTTAGTAAAACTTTAGATTTTGGAGGATCAGTTTTGACACAAGCAATAATTAACTGCATCAGGAATCATCACGAATTGAGCATCAGCCACTCTCAGGCAATGAAGATCAAGCATGAGCTTCCAACTCTCGAATTTTATTTAGCAAAAGATAGCGATATTCAAACAAAAAGAGTAAATACTCAACTGATTAATGTGAGAGGAGTGGATATTTCCCAGGGATTAGCGGTTAGCATCAATATTCATGCTCAAACTATTGTCCAGGAAGTGCTTGAAGAACTGCCAAAATTAGTTCATCAATTAAAGAGGTTATTTTTTCAAATGAAATCGGAGCAGCTATTGGCTGCTTTAGATAGCGGACTGATTCTTATGGGAGGTGGAAGCTTACTTTTAGGTTTAGATTACTATTTATCTAAAGAGTTGAAACTTAATGTGACTGTGGCCAGTAAGCCATTGGTTAATCTAGGTGACGTGTCTTAAGAAAATTGTAAATATTGGTTGGATGATAAATATCTCATACTTAAATTTGACTACATTTAATCAAGTAGCAAAAAGCAGAGTAGCTGAACTCTTGATGACTTTGGTGTTGGTGTTTGTGGTGGGGCTGTTGCAGTTTACCAAGATGGACCAAATAGTTTTGAATAAAGGCAGGCAGCTTGGTAATCCATTTTTGTCATTTAATATCAATTTGGCGAAAACTGCCAACAGCGCCGTTTCAAGCGTTCGCCAACAACAACTGCTTGCCAGAAGAGTTCAAGATTTGGAGTTAAAGCTGGCCCAAACTTATGCGCAATTGGGAGAATTAGATCAACTTG
>CAYXBZ010000027.1:0-13197 GCA_964463605.1 uncultured Pseudomonadales bacterium
GTGCACGCGAGGCTCATAATCTCGCAGGCTAGGTTCGACTCCTAGTCCCGCAACACTTTAGCCATTTTTCACATGGCTATTTTTTTTGGGAAATTATTTCGATCCATTCTTCCCAATTATTTTTTTTGATTGCCTCTTCAGCTAAATCTTGATTGATTTCTATGTCTGGCAGCTTCAGAACGATTTCTCCTTCTACTTGTCGAACAAGCTCATTTCTGATTAGTCTTTCCTTGGCTAGTGGTTGCGATGATTGTTCAATTTGATCATCTAATAATTGAATTTCAGATTTAAGCCTATTGCCTTCTTCCTGTTCTAACTTAATATTTTGTTCTGACAGCTCCAATCTCTTCAAATTAGTTCTCAAGTTCACAATAGCCAAAACAACCAAAACAGTTGCAATCAGGAGAGTGAGGGGGTGAAAGATGATAGTGGAAAATAACTTTTTCATGTAACAACTTGTTTAATTAAGCAAATAGCTAATGTACAATTTGTTCGTTTGTGATATTATAAGACATTCAGAGGTTATCTTATATTAAACTTTTATTAGTCGAAAATTAATCGAATCAAACTATCTTTATCTTTTTGCGTTTATCTATATAATAGCCAAACTTAGTAACATTTATAGTAGAGTTTTACAATTATGACACAGTCTGGAGCCACCATTAATTTTTCTCAAGCACAAAACCTTTATGAGCAATATTTAAGGTCTAGTGGAAAGGCTAATGCCACTATTTTAGCTTACACCAAAGACGTTGAACAGTTAGCTGAATATGCTTCCGATCAGGGTAAGGAATTTGTATCAGAAGTTAATCATGAGGACATTCTTCAATTTCAAGAACTGTTAAAAAAGAGAAGATATACGGATAAATCCATCTCTAGAAAAATCAATTCAATCAAATCTTTTTTTAGATTTTTAGAAGGTGAGGATGAGATTCAATCAAATCCTGCTACTGAAATCAGTCATCCAAAAATAGATCAAAAGCCTCCTCGATTTTTATCTAAGATGGAGTATCGAGCTTTGCGCGATGCTTGCAGGGGTGATTCAAGGATTTTTGCGATTGTAGAGCTGTTGCTGCAAACAGGAATGAGGATAAGTGAGTTGGCAAATTTAGAGATAGATGATGTTGATTTGGAGCGCGGTATAGTTGCCATTAAGGCACAAAAAAGCCGCGAGGCACGCAAAGTTCCTCTTAATAAAGCAGCCAAAGAAGCTCTATTGAATTACTTAAAAGTTAGACCAAAAGCTCGTGAAAAAAAGATTTTTCTTACCAAGACTTGCCGTCCTTTTTTGGTAAGGAATATTCGCTCGGCGGTTGATCATTGTTTCAGATTAGCTGGAATTCAAGATGCTACGCTAAACGACTTGCGCAATACCTTTATCGTTGAACAATTGAAAGCAGGTACACCCTTGGTTTATGTTTCTCAATTGGTAGGACATAAGCGAATAACCACTACCGAAAAGTATCTAGAACTGATTGGTGGACAAAATGAGATGGTTCCGAATGTTGAGATCGAAGAATTGTAATTTCAAATTAGATGGGATACAATTTCCAACAATGATATTACGTCAAACAAATCAATTATCTTTTTCTTGGTGGACCGCCTCACTTGGTAGGTGGTGATTTCGTTGTATCAAAAAAAACGTGTTATTACCGCCTAAATGAGGCGGTTTTTTTATTATTTTAATTATTTAAAAGTCAAACTATGAAAAAAAGAAATCAAACATCAATAGTTTCAAAACTTCCCAATAGCAAAGGATATTTTGGACGGTATGGAGGTCGTTATGTCCCTCAGAAATTAGAAGGGGCACTTCAAGAAGTGGCTCAGGCTTATCAAGAAGCAAGAAATGACCCAGCATTTCAAGAAGAATTAAGTTCGTTACTGAAAAATTTTGTTGGTCGACCATCGCCTTTATTCTTGGCAGAGAATCTTTCCAAAAAATTGGGTGGAGCCAAAATATATCTTAAGCGTGAAGACCTCAATCACACTGGCGCTCACAAAATTAACCATACATTGGGTGAGGCGTTGTTAGCGAAACGAATGGGGAAAAGAAAGTTGCTTGCTGAAACTGGAGCTGGTCAGCATGGAGTAGCACTTGCAACGGCAGCCGCAATCATGGGTCTTGAGTGCGAAATTCATATGGGTGCCATTGACGTCAAAAAACAGAGGTCAAATGTGCTACGAATGAAAATGCTGGGAGCTAAAGTGATTGAGGTCAAATCTGGAGGCAAGTGTCTAAAGGATGCGGTTGATAGTGCCTTTGCTAAGTATATCCAAGAGTCAGGCTCAACCTTTTTTGGAATAGGTTCCGTTGTTGGGCCACATCCTTATCCCATGATGGTGAGGGATTTTCAGTCAATTGTTGGGCAGGAAGCAAAAAAACAAATTCTTGAAAAGGAAGATAAGTTACCCGATTACTTAATAGCTTGTGTAGGCGGAGGTTCTAATGCTATGGGATTGTTTAATGCGTTTCTTAACGATCCGGTGAAGATGGTCGGAGTTGAGCCAGCAGGCAGAAGTTTTAAGCCCGGCGAACACGCTGCAACTCTTACACTGGGAAAGCCAGGAGTAATACACGGCATGTTTACCTATCTATTGCAGGATGATCAAGGCGAGCCGTTGCCAGTTCACTCAATAGCCAGCGGACTTGATTATCCAGGGGTTGGACCTCAGCACTCTTATCTTAAGGATAAAAAAAGAGTGGAGTATGTTACTGCCAATGATGTTGAAGCAATGGACGCCTTCTCTTTACTCTCCACAGCGGAAGGAATCATTTCTGCTTTAGAAAGTGCCCACGCTGTTGCCTATGCCATCAAGCTTGCTCCCAGTCTTAATAGAGATCAAGTCATCGTGATAAATTTGTCTGGCAGGGGTGATAAGGATGTGGACTATATGGGTGAGAGAATGAAGTTAAAATGATAGAATCAGTTAAAGTTAAGTTCTTGCCAAATCAGTACTGATTTGGCAAGAACTGATGAATTATCCTTTAAATTAATTAAATTGAGCTAAATTATGAACAAACAACAACGAGTATTCTCCGGAACTAGAGCTACCGGCCGACTCCATCTGGGAAACTATTTAGGAGCAATCAAAGGCTACTTGGAATTAACGGTTAATCCAAACTATGAGTGCATCTTTATGGTGATGGATTTGCATGCTATCACCACTCCTTATGATAGCCAAACCTTAACTCAAGCAAGTAAGGAAATAATCCTTGATTATTTGGCTGCTGGGCTTGATCCAGAAAAAGCTATCATCACCGCTCAGTCGTTGGTGCCCGCCCATCCCTATTTGGCCTATCTCTTTTCTTCAGTCATGACCATGGCAAGGATGCAACATCTGCCTACCTTTAAGGAAAAAGCTGAGCAATATCCCGACAATGTTACTATGGCTTTGCTAGGCTATCCAATATTAATGGCAGCTGACATTTTGGCCTATAAGGCTGAGTTGGTGCCGGTTGGCATTGATCAAGAGCCTCACCTTGAAGTTGCTCGCGAGGTTGCTAGAAAGATGAACGATCGTTTTGGGCTAAATCTGCCTGAGCCTCAGCGTTTTGCAACGGCTGGAGAGTATGTTCCTTCTCTAAAAGGAGAAGGAAAAATGAGTAAATCTGTTGAGGGTAGTTACATTAACCTCACAGATTCTTTGGAAGAGATTCATGAAAAGTTAAAAGGAGCTCCAACAGACAGCGGTAAGGGGCAGATTGAGACAGCAGCTTTATCAGCTAATACTCCTAAAACCAGCGTGGCTTCAAAAGTAAGGTTTATTGATGGTGACACCAATCAAGAATCAATTGGTGTAGTCAACATTCTCACCTTGGTTGAGTTGTTTGAGGGCGAAGAAAAGCGTCAGCATTATCATCAGCTGTATCAGGGTGAGGGCATTCGATATGGACAGCTCAAAGAAGAGCTGGCTCAAGCGATTTATCAAGAGTTAGCTCCAATTCAAGAGCGCCGAAATAAACTGGAGAATCAGCCTGAGTATATTGATAAAATTATTGCTGATGGAGCCAAGAAAGCCGAAAACATAGCCAATCAAAATCTTCAAGAAATACAACAGGCTATGGGCTTTTTTGTGAGAAAACAATAACATCGAATAAATAAAAAGAAAGAAAAAATGAGTGAAACAAATTCTAAACCTACAATATCTTATCAAGATTTTTCTAAGTTAGATCTGCGAGTAGGCCAGGTGCTGGAGGCAGAGGTGCCATCGTGGAGTAACAGCTTGATCAAGATGGAAATTGATTTTGGAGAAGAGATTGGCCACCGAACTATTTGTGCTGGGATAAAAAATTATTATGCCTCTGAAGATCTGGTGGGTCGCAAATTTGCTTTTGTAGTTAACCTAGCAGAAAAACAGATGGGTAAAGCTCTATCTCAGGGCATGATGCTGATGGCGGTTGACAAAGAGGATCGACCGATCAAGATTGAGGTGCCCAAAGAGGCTCCAGTTGGCTGCACCATCTGTTAAGAAAGATGTTACAATGAGTCCTCCCAAATATATTGAACTATTTATTATTGAAAATTTAAGAGTCAAGATCGAGGATATATGACAAAGAAAAAATCAACCAATAATCAAGAGAATAAACTTGAAAAAGAGTCTGATCAAGAATCAGCTAAGACAAAAACTGATGCCCAGATAAAACAAGAGCTGTTGAAGAAACTTTCGGCTCAACAGTCGTCACAAGATGATAAGAAAAAAGTGAAGCAGTTTGAGCTTAGCGTTGATATTAATAAGCTATTTAAAAAAGGCTTTATCTATTTATTGTTGTTGTTTTTGTTTTTGCCATTCCTCCTTTCTTTTTTGGGGTCGGGAGTTGAAACGGTATCGGTAAGTCAACTTGTTCGAGATGTCAAAGAGGAGGAAGTGGAAAAAATACTGGTTGCTGGCAATGAACTTAGAGCGATCTATAAAAATGAAGAAAGAAAAAAAGCACTCAAAGAGCCTGGTCAAGAGGCGCTTTCTTTATTGGAGTCGGCAGGTTTAGATATTACTGAAGTTGATTTATTGGTTGAAGATGTAAGCTTAGGTCAGATGTTCTGGGAGTTGGTGTTGAACATTTTACCTCTTTTAGCTTTGGTTGTTATCTTTGCATTAATTATGAGGCAAGCTCGTGGAGCTCAGGATGGAATTCTTGGTTTTGGACAGAGTAAAGCTAAAGTTTTTATCAAAGGTAAACAGGATGTAAAATTTGATGATGTGGGAGGCATGGATGAAGCAAAAAAAGAACTGCAAGAAGTGGTTGATTTCTTGAAAAATCCAAAAAAATACTTAAAAGTAGGCGCTCGTACTCCAAAGGGTGTGCTATTGGTAGGTCCATCGGGAACAGGTAAAACCTTGTTGGCTAGAGCTGTTGCCGGAGAAGCCAACGTACAGTTTTTATCGATTGCCGGCTCTGAGTTTATGGAAATGCTGGTGGGGGTTGGAGCTTCAAGAGTTAGAGATCTGTTTGAAACTGCTAAAAAACTTGCCCCTTCAATAATATTTATCGATGAGATTGACGCGATTGGTAGGTCAAGAGGCATGGGTTACGCTGGTGGACATAATGAGCGAGAGCAAACCCTCAATCAAATTTTAGTTGAAATGGATGGTTTTGAACCCAATGACAACGTGATTGTGATGGCTGCTACTAATCGCGGTGAGTTGCTAGATTCTGCTTTAATCAGGCCAGGCCGTTTTGATCGAAGAGTTCAAGTAAATCTTCCTGATTTGGAAGAGAGGAAATTTATTGTCAAGATTCATGCCAAAGGCAAGCCTGTTTCTAAAAAGGTAAGTATCGAAAGCATTGCCAAGAGCACCGTTGGTTTTTCAGGTGCTGACATTGAAAACATGTTGAATGAGGCTGCTATATCAGTGGCAAGAGAAGCAAGAGATGAAATCACGATGAACGATATTGAAGAAGCCTCACTTAAAGTGAAGCTTGGTCCAAGCAAACGTAGATTGCAAGATAAGCATGAGCGAAAAATGACTGCCTATCATGAAGCGGGACATGCAGTTTTGGCTCATGTTCAGCCTTATTCTGATCCTGTTCATAGAATTTCTATTGTATCTAGAGGACGAGCTTTAGGCTATACTTTTACTCCTCCAGAAAGAGACAAGTTGCAGACTACCAAGTCAGAACTTGAAGGAAAGATTGTTGAAATGTTGGGGGGGCGCGCTGCCGAGCTATTGAAATTCAACGAACAAACGGTTGGAGCTAGTAATGACATTGATCGAGCTACCAGAATAGCTAGAGCCATGGTGGTAGAGTATGGCATGAGTGAGTTGGGTCCAATGAATTATGGTCCTCAATATGAAAACTCTGATTACGATAAAATGTGGGGCGAGCCTTTTAGAATTTCTGACAAAATTCAGGAGCAAGTAGATAGTCAAATCCAACAGATTATTAAGCAGGCAGTTGACCAAAGTTTGGCTTTATTAAAGAAGTACGAAAAGGAATTGGATCAAGTCGCTGACAAATTGTTGGATTTAGAAACTTTAGATGGCAACCAGTTTGAGAAGATCATGGGTTTTGACAAAATCAAGCCAGAATAAATAGATCGCATTTAAGAAAAATTCATATCAAGTTATGTCTGATAGACCTATCTTCTTGTTATTTGACGGTCATGCGGTTATCTATCGGGCCTACTACGGATTACCTCCCTTAACAGATGCACAAGGCAGAACAGTTCATGCTGCTTACGGTTTTTCTAGGATCGTGTTAGCTGCCATTAACGAATTTGAACCGGAATTCTTGGCTGTTGCTTTTGATCATCCTAAACCAACATTTCGTCATAAGCAGTATGAAGAGTATAAGGCTCATCGACCAAAAATGCCTGACGACCTTCAGCCTCAAATTCCCATAGTGAAAGACATTACCTCGGCTTTGGGAATTCCCCAATTTGAAATTGAGGGCTATGAGGCCGATGATTTAATTGGCACTTTGAGTTATTGGCTTGATCATCGACCGGAAAAACTTAAAATTACAGGCGAGATTTTAACTGTAATCGTGACGGGTGATAAAGATATGCTGCAGCTAGTCGATGACAATACTCACGTTTGGATACCTGGAAGAGGTAGGCAACGTGATACGGAATATGATGTCACAACTGTAAAAGAAAAAATGGGTGTTTCTCCATCACAAATAGTTGACATGAAAGCCTTAATGGGAGATCCTTCAGACAACATTCCAGGAATAAAAGGGATTGGCAAGAAAACTGCAGTGCGATTACTCAATAAATACCCTACTTTAGACACCTTGTATCAAGTAGTAGAGGTGATAGAACGAGAAGAGCAGAAGCCCAACAGTTTGTTAAAAGGTAGTTTGTTGCAAAAATTAATTTTGGGGAAAGATTCTGCCTTCTTAAGCAAGAAGTTGGCAAAGATTAATCAAGATGCTCCAATAGATGTTGATCTCAATGTTTGCAAGGTAGAGAATTACGATAAAACGAGAGTGGTAGAGTTATTCAAGGAACTCGACTTCAACTCTCTCCTATCGCTTTTGCCCAGTGATAAATTCGAAACTGATGTGCAGCAAGCACTGTTTTAATAGTGATGTTTATGCAACTTTTATGATTAAGTGAGAATAAATAATATGAGTAAAAAAGCAACCCTTAAGGTAGCTCTGGCCCATGATTTTTTGCGCGAGTATGGTGGAGGCGAGCGTGTTCTTGAAGCATTACATGATATTTTTCCTCAGGCACCAATTTTTGTTGCTTTTCTTGATAAAAAAGCACTAGGTCCTCATTGGCGGCGCTTTAAAGACTGGGACATTCGCCAAACTTGGTTTAGTAAAATTCCTTTGCACAAAAAACTATTCTCTCCACTGCGTTTTTTGGCACCACATGCTTTTGCAGCGTTAGATTTAGCTGAGTATGATCTGGTTATAAGCTCTACCAATGCTTTTGAAGCCAAGGCTGTTCAAGCGCCCAACGGAAAACACTTGTGCTACTGCCATACTCCTCCACGGGCTTTATACGGTTACTCCACCATGTCAGCCTGGAAGAAAAATCCAGTTATTAAGTTTTTTGGACAGCTGATTAATCACTATATGCGGGTGATTGATTTCAAGCATGCACAAAAAGTTGATCAGTTTATTGCTAACGGTGAAGAAACCCAAAAAAGAATCAGTAAGTTTTACAAACGAGAGTCGGTGATAATTTATCCTCCAGTTGAGCTAGCTTTATCTCGAAAAGAACTGGTAAAAATTAAGCAAACATCCAAACAAGATTATTTCTTGTTTGTTAATAGGTTGGGGCTGCAAAAGCACCCTGAGCTGGCTGTAGAGGTTTGTTTGAAACTAGGGTTAAAGCTTAAAGTAGTGGGGGTGGGTCCAATGCAGGAAGATTTAAAGAAGCTGGCTGGTTCTAATTCAAACATTGAGTTTTTAGGCGCTGTTGATGATGAGCAACTGGCAAGGTTGTATGCGGGCGCCAAGGCTCTTCTTTATCCAGTTGAAGATGAGGACTTTGGGATGGTCCCAATTGAGTCGATGATGGCTGGTACGCCAGTGATAGCTCACAGATCTGGTGGGCCAAGCTATACAGTTAAGCGAGAGATAAATGGCATTTTGTTTGATCAACTCGATTTACAAGGTCTAGAGCAAGCAGTTAAAGAATTTAAGAAGATGAGTTTTGATTCAGAAAAAATAGCTGCCGCAACACATGTTTATACAAAAAAAGAGTTTGAAAAGAGGATCAAGGATTTCACTGAAATTTCAACGAATTGAATCTCGACTTGCTAGAGTTTACTGTTATTGATTTTGTTTTTTTGCTTCAATAATAGCGTATATTCCTACTGCTACTAGAGGAAGAACCATCATTAACAGTAAATAAATGCTGGGGATTCTTTCAGGAATATTCATTTTTGTTCATTGATTATCTTCAAGTTAATATACCATAGAAGAAAAGAGAAACCTATTGCGGCGACAGAAGCTGCCAATTTTGGTTTTGGATCTAGAATTAGTCCAACTGTAACCCCGGAGAACACTGCTACTCCAGCATCTTTTACTATTTCAGCGATTGAATTTAGCTGACGTGAGGAAATTGGATTTGAATTTGTTAGCTTCTTTTTCATTGAAAGCAGCATAAAGCAGAAAACTGAACTTACGCTTAAACTATTAAAGTTCTTTACAGGAAACTATTTTCTACTGATTTACTCAATCCTGATTAATTCTCCAAGCACAATGGAGTTGGGAGTCATAGGCACTTCGGCTCTTGCAATATTGGTGGTGGTGATAAGTCTCATACTTTGTGTCCTGCCGTCAAAATACTCCAGTCTTAAAGAGTATGTTCCAGGTTCAAGATTGGTGAAGGAAACGGGAACTAGCTCGCTATTTTGTCCGTGGATATCAGCATTGGCCATAATCAATTGAGTATGCCCCTCATCACTGCGAGCAGCGATTGCCTTGACCCAAGACCCTTGACCGGTAACCGACAGTCTTTGCGTGCCGATTTTATCTAGAAATATCAAGCTTTGATAACGTGGTTTGGGAGTGGCTCCAAATTCTTGATGTGTTAGCAAGCCCCATCGTCCCCAGTACTCTTGATTATTAGGGTCTTTGCCGTCTTCTATCTCAAACACAAAAGCCTTATCTACCAATTGATTTAGAGTGATTGCTCCAGCTACTGCGTGAGCTGCCCCGTAAGTATTGTCGTAGGCAGGATGATTTTCGCTATCAGGACCCCATTCGGTAATGTGCAGTTCTAGAGTTGGAGCTAGTTGAGGATATCGAGCTAGCCAGCTTCGAACTTGAACTAAATCTTGATTAAAAACGTCAAGTTGATGATCATATCGATGCCACGAGAAAAAGTCATATTTAAGATTATTGTTAATGGCGTGTTTGGCCAGAGCATCAAACCAGTTTTTGTACAAAGCTGTGGTGGCCGGCCCTCCTAAGTAAAAATTTTTGATGTTGGGTCGCTGCTGAGCGTTGCGGGCACCAACGGCGGCATAGGTGTACATAGTAAGGTAGTTTTTACTCCCCCAGATCTTCCAACCTCCAAACAAATCTGGTTCATTCCACACCTCGTAATAAACTTCGTCAATGCCTCGAGTGCCAGAGATATGCTCAATGGTTCGCTGAACTACTAACTGCCAGTCTTCCCAGTTGTGCGGGGCGTCAACAATATCGCCTTGAGAAATTACTGGCGGCATATAACTTAGCGAAATGTAGGGCTTAGCACCGACCTGAAGAATGTCATCGATAATGATATCGAGCTTAGAAAAATCAAACGATAGATTTCCGGGTGAACCTTGCACAATATCGTAGAAATCATAAATATGATCAATTCTGATTTGTTGAGGGTTAAGTCTTTTTACTTTTTCTGAGACTGGTTGCAGTCGCCAACCTTTGCTCTCTCCACCTTGAGCAAGGTTGCGCCAAGAGCGATTGAGAGGTCCTAAAACATTTTGCGTGTCAACAACAATGTTGGCTGGTTCTCCAGAAGCTTGAGAGAAAAACTCACGAACTGTATCAATCTGCAAAGCTCCGGCAACGGCACTCACAGCCACCACTAAGAAAAAGACACCCCCAATTATTGACTTTTTAATTGAAGGTCGAGATCTATAACTCATACTTGAGTATAAATGAGAGTATTAAATAATTTGTAAACAAAAACTGTTCTTGATTTGTTTCTTACATCTAGTCTATAGTAAAAACATTGCTTATTACAAGCAAGGTTGTGTTTTGCAAACTGCATTATTAAGAAATCTTTAGTGTATGCCCCTTCCTACAATTTCCTCTCCAAATCAAGACTCATCTGATCAAAAAAATGAACATCATTCAATTGATGCTCAGCCTGTTTTTGGCCATCACTCTCATAAGAATGAAGGAAATAAGAAACTGTTTCGAAACGGTAAAGAGTCTTTTTCAAGTAACAAAACAAAGTATTTTTTAGGAGGATTGGCTCTTTCGTTATTGATGATTGCAGGTGGTGTTGCTTACAACTTGGTGCAGCAGCAAGGAGTGGGAGATATTAGGCAACAGGCTCAAGATCAAAGTCTTGTTGTAAGTGAGGATTTTGGCGCAGAATCGACAACATATTTAGACGGGTGGAGAACAACTAGCTCGAACAGTGGTTGGGGGTCTGGATGGGGCGAAAATCACGGTAAGTATACATTTAATGCCAATATTCAATATGAAGGAAAGGCGTCTTTAGAGTTAATAGGACATCATGTTAGTGGAGATATGTCTCGTTATCACCTCCAGCGTAGAGAAAGATTTGAAAACAACAAAGAATATGTGATTCAGGTGCCAGTTTATATTCCTTCAGATAATGATTTTTCAGATTATGCTAGCCCTGAAGTTTTAGTGCAATGTTGGAGGGATGGTCAGAAAGAGCAACCAGTTGATCTTAACAAAATGCCAATTAATCGAAATCTCACCAATGAGTGGCAGATTGTTTGGCACAAATTTTCGCATAATAAAGATCCGGCACAATGCGATGTGATGTTGAGCGTCTCTAAAAACCACAGAGCTTTATTTGGTGAGGTGAAGATTTATGAAGAAACGGATCTTATTACTAATGGCAGTTTCGAAAATGGATTGGAGGGATGGGAGGTGGAAGAGGATAAAACAGAAGTAAAGATAGTAGATCAAATTGATGAAGTGAGTGGAAAAAATATAGCTCAATTAAGTAAAAGACACGATGTAGAGAAAAGAGGCGATGATTGTACCAAACCTTTTCCAGCAAAGGCAGCAATTAGCCAAACAGTTGATTTGCCTTCTGGAGACTATGGATTATTTTTTAAATATTTTATAAAAACGCAAGATGCAAATGTTGGATCTAAATATTCAAGATTTGAGTTAAGTCTAAATAGTAATATAGAATTCCATGATGGTAATAAAATAAATGAAGGTTTGAAGTGTGAAAGGTGGTTTTCAGTGCCAGGACCGGAAAATATTAGAAATGGGAAAAAAAGTGGTTGGGCTTGGCAGGTAATTGATTTAAAATCACATGATCGAAATATAAAAATTGAATTTTCTAATAATCTTAGATTTGATGAATGGTATAACCTTTATTCTTTTGTCGACGATGTTGCCATCGTTAAACTTTTAGACACTCTCTCCTACACTCCCACCTATCCACCCGGCTGGAATTTTAGCGTTTCTGAATCTGCCTGGAATGATCCAGCACAAGACACATGGGCTAAAGACGATGGCTTTGGCTTTATCCAAACAGCTTTTTCAAAGACTGGTAACGCTCTAAGATTAATGTCAGTAAATCCTGAAATAGATTTAAAAAATACACTAGTTCAACTTTGTAAACCTTTAGATCTAGAAGAAGGAAGATACACCCTCAGTGCACAAGTTAATCTTTTAAACACAGTAGGTGAGCAGAGATTCAGCAGACCAGGTATATTAATTCAACAAAAAGGTGGCGCTGAAATATTCTATGATTTTAAAGACCATTTTTCTTATGAAACTAATAACTGGCAGCATATTTCAGACACATTTATTATTAATTCAAACCAAACCAGTAACCAAATTTGCTTGCAATCTTTAAACAATGCAGATGTAGTGTTTGATGATATTAAGATAGAATTGTTACACTTAACAAGTGATCCAACGCCAACTAATACTCCAGTTCCCACCAATACCCCGATACCCACTGATTCTCCTGATCCAACAAACACTCCAGTACCTACGGCTACACCAATACCCACCGCTACACCAATCCCTGAAAAGGCTCAACTCTCCCTCACCCTTTCTCTAGACGGAGTACCTTACACCGAAGGAGAGGTAAGACACCATCCTCAGCCAAAAGGACGTGACATTAAACTCCAACTAAGTCTAGTTAACACTACAGAATTGGTAGCTCAACAGATAGTAGATTTTACCTATGATGAAGAGACTGGCACCTACCGCAACGATCAAATAATTAATCTGGGAGAGATAGTACCAGGACCACATATAGTAGGCTTAAAAGGACCAATGCATCTAGCTTGGCCAATCTGTTACTTTGGCAATAAGAGTTCTGATACTTGCACCTTTGAACAACTAGTAGCTCAAACTACTAACTATCAAAAGGGTAGATCGGTAGCTACCAACTTTATTGTTCTAGAACCTGGAGATAACTCTCTTAATCTTTCTAGTAAACCACTTCCAGTAGGAGACCTGCCAATATCAGGGGCCAATAAAAATCAACAAGATGGTAAAGTTGATGTAAAAGACTACTCCTACATGCTCTCATGTATTGGAGAGAAGAGTCGCACTGA